>DATBUS010000158.1:0-66081 GCA_036515815.1 Luteimonas sp. | reverse complement strand
CTTCCTGTCCAACCAGTCGGGCTGGCTGCGTCCGCAGGCCGGCCCTGGCGGCACCACCACCCTGGCCCGCACCAGCCTGCAGCCCAACCGCGCCCCGACGGTCAGCCGCGGCGGCTTCGGACGCTCGGGCGCGGGCCGCAGCGCCGGCGGCTGATGCGCCGGGTCACGATCGAGGAGCGGCCCGACTGGCGCCAGCGCGCCGCGGACTGCGGCTTCGCCTTCCACACGATCGATGGGGCGCGCTACTGGGACGAGCGCGCCTATTACGCCTTCGAACTGCACCAGGTCGAGGACGACATCGAGGACCCGACCGCCGAACTCCATGCGATGGCGATGGAACTCGCGGCGGAGGCCGCCGGCAGCCAGGAACTGATGGAGCGGCTGGCGATTCCCGACCACGCCCGCGACGAGGTCGCCGCGAGCTGGCACCGGCGCGACCCGCACCTGTATGGCCGCATCGACCTCGCCTACGACGGGCGCGGGCCCGCCAAGCTGTACGAGTACAACTACGACACGCCCACCTCGCTGTTCGAGGCCGCGTTCTTCCAGTGGGACTGGCTGGAGCGCCAGCGCGAACGCGGCGTCCTGCCGCGCGAGGCCGACCAGTTCAACTCGATCCACGAGGCACTGGTGGCGCGCTTCCTCGAAATCTCGGGCCAGCTGCCTGCGCCGCTGTTCTTCGCCGCGTCCGGCGACAGCGCGGAAGACCAGGGCACGGTCGACTACCTGCGCGACTGCGCGGCCCAGGCCGGCATCGAGTCCGGCTGCGTCGCACTCGAACAGGTCGGCCTGTCGGCGGACGGACGCTTCACCGCCGACGACGACGTGGTCATCGCGAGCCTGTTCAAGCTGTATCCGCTCGAGGACCTGTTCGCCGACGAGTTCGCATCCGCCCTGCCCGGCTCCGGCCTGCGCCTGGTGGAACCGCCATGGAAACTGCTGCTCAGCAACAAGGGCGTGCTGCCGCTGCTCTGGGAACGCCACCGCGGCCACCCCAACCTGTTGCCGGCGGAATTCGACGATGGCGCCGACCTGCCCGCCGGCTGGGTGCGCAAGCCGCTGTTCTCGCGCGAGGGTGCCAACATCGAGATGCACCTGCACGACGGCGGGCGCATGGAACAACCCGGGCCGTACACGGGCCCCGCCATCCGCCAGGCCCTGCACCTGCTGCCCGCGTTCGAAGGCGCGTGGCCGCTGGTCGGCAGCTGGGTGGTGGGCGACGCACCCTGCGGCATGGGCATCCGCGAGGACGACTCGCCGATCACGCGTGACAGCGCCCGCTTCCTGCCGCACGCGATCATCGGCGACGGCCGCCGCAGGATGGTGCTGGAGGCCTGATCCACGCACGGCATCCGCCGTGCGCACAAAAGAGAACGGCGCCCCTGTTTCCAGGAGCGCCGTTCGTGCTGCGTTTGGTAGCGGGGGCGGGCTTCGTTCCCTATCTGTACCCCGACACCGTGATTCCGCTGAGCCGTCCGCTGTCAGGCTAGACTCGGCCCACCACAGGGAGGGATTCCACATGCGCATCATGCTCGCCACTGCTCTTCTGCTCGCCGCCGGCGCCGCCCAGGCCTTCGACACCTACTCGTTTCCGCGCGGCATCGTCGGCACCGGCGACAGCGCCGCCGTCCTGATGCAGAAGGGCGGGAAGCCCGACCGCATCGTGACCCTCGAGAACTCCCGCGGCGCCGCCGTGGGCGAGCGGTGGGAATACTACCTGGGCAACAAGCAGGTGAACTTCACGATCCACGACGGCCGGGTCACCCGGGTGGACGAGATCCGCTGAGCAGGCCGTGTCCGGCTATTCCGCCGTTCCACGTCTGATCGTCCAAAGGGGGAGTTGCCATGCACAGGGACTGGGATCTTGTCCGAAAGCTTCTTATCGCCATAGCCGACAGGCAGCGGCCTGGCACACAACTTGACGGGAACGACCTGACCATCGAAGGCTATGAGGATTCTCTGGTCGCCGGCCACCTGCTGTACATGGACGACGCCGGCCTCATCGAAGCCAAGGAATACCGAGGACTCGGGTCGCTGGAGCATGACCTTGGCACGGTTGCTGTCTTCAAGATCATGCCGAAGGGGCATGATCTTTTGGATTCAATCCGCGCCGACAACGTCTGGAACAAGACGAAGGAGCGGCTCACGTCCATCGGTGGGGCTGCGTCTCTCGAGGTCCTGAAACAGCTCGCAGTGAGCGTTACGAAAGAGTTCCTGCGACTGTCTTAGGGCAGCGCCGATCGCCCAGCACTCGTCTCCGCGCAAATCCTGTCTCGATGGCGAGCTGCCCAGGCCTCGATGCCGGCCTTGCCGGAATCGAAGCTGGAGCACTGACGCGCCACCAGCGGCTCCGTGATCGGACGGTGCGCCCATAGGCGCGCCATCCAGCGGCCATCGGCCCGCCGCATAAGCATCGCGACCTGGTGCTGACCGCACAGTAGAGCGAGCTCGCCTTCCGCGTATTGGTGTCGGTTCGTCCAGGAGAAGCCGTCGGGGAGCATGCCGGCGATGGTATCGGCCGCATGCTCAGGGCCTGAGACCGAGGGAGTCGCCAGCAGCGCCGCATCCCTGCGACGCCCGCCCGGCCGGATGACGGCCCGCGCTGGGTGGGGAAGGCCGTGCCGGGCGTTTGCTGGCGTGGACTCAGAGTGCCGCACCCGGCGCTTGGATTCAGTCAGATAAGTCTGAATCAAATACCGGGGAACAACCGCTTCGAAGGGAACTCACTCGGTCGGAAAGGCTTATTGAGCCCGGGGCCCCAAGAGATCTACTCCAGGTCCGGAACTCGCGATGGCGGCCGCCGCTTCCACCTGCTTCATCTCCACCAAGGCGTCAAACTCGAACTGGTGAACCTCGTAGATTTGTAGCGGCAGCAACAGGGATCGGACCATTGAAACTGTTAGGAATCCGAAGGCGAGAACGAGCATTCCGTAGGAGACCCGACCATCCACCCCTACTGCGTCTATCAGCATCCAGGCAAGAGCAGTAGCGGCGCCAGCGATGTGGAAAACCAGCGTCAATGCCTGAGAAAAAAGTAAGTACGTGACCTTGCTAACGTACATCGGAGCTTGCTTCGCAGTCAGCACCTTTGCACCTTCCATGCGGCCGGTGAATAGCATCAGAGTCACCATGAATCCTGCAAGCACAGAAACAAACGTCAACACGCCAGACATGACACCGCGGAGCAAAGGCAGCGAGTTCGAGTGCGTCTCACTGGAAACGATCAACCAGCAGGCCAACACGCCGAGGACGAACGGAACCGCGAGACCAACAGCCTGCTTTAACCAGAAGTGCGAGGTCTGGCGCGCCACGTGAATCAGGCTTGCTCCGGCCGCCGAAGCACTCTGCACTTCGTCGGGGACCACCCAATCTCGCAGTTTCATTTCTTTTTCCCGATCGCTTTTATCCGCGTCACCGTGCCATCGACTTCGATCGAGGTGACGGACTGACTAATTCGAAGCCGATCCAGATAGTCGCGCATCCCCTTCTCAATCTGTGTGACGTCAGGCCTGCCATCTATCTTGTCGACATAGACCTCGCCACGCTCTCGGTAGGTGGTCAGATCCGAAATGCTGCCGCCGTTCTTGAAATGCAGAGTTGCATGGTCGAGCACCTCGCCATCAGCCTCTTCAAGCACTTCAATGGCCTCGTCTTCATCGAGAGTGCCGGCTGCTTCCCAAGTAACAACGCAAGCCGAAGCATCCTTCATCCCAGCACGGGTGCCAGAAAGAATACTCGCATAACGGCTTCCTTCGGACGGGTCCTCGTGAGGCCCAACTAGTTTCGCGGTCACCCGATCGACCCCCCCGCGGTCACGAATCATCTGCCGCAGATCGTCGGCTAGAAGGTCGACGAAGACGAACGAAGGATGGGTCTTGTCGCCCGCGTGCCGCCTAACGAGACTTGTGAGCAGGCTAGCAAGGACGGTCGATGCGGAACCGAGTCCTCGCGACTGCTCAAGGACAAGCGTCTGCCCTAGGAAGATGGCGCGAAAAACATGGACCAACTCTCCCGCCCGGCCTTCGGCGTCCTTCAGCTCGATAGCGCTGATATCCGCACTGGCCTTACTCAGATCCGGCACCATTGACTCCGGAATGTGGCCTTTAACGTAGGAGCAAACTTCGATCAGGACTCCCCCCGTGCCGTAGTCCGTGGCACGATTGATGAAAGCGCACTGTTTCCCAGGAACAATCGCGGCCTCAGGCGGGTAGTGCCTGTCCGCAAGAGTCGGCGCGTTAGCGGCGACCACTCGCAAGAGGTCATCTACACGTGGCGCCTTCCATTCTTTTCTCTGGCCGGCCTTGAAGCCAATCACCTTTGCGACCAGCACGCGACGGACTTTCGCCGGCTTCTTTTCCCCTGCAGACATCCCTATCGCCCCCCTCAAGCAGATCCCCAAGCCCTGATAGTACCGCCACGCGGATCCAAGCTGCGGACTTCACGCGCGCTGGCAGCGAAGTGTCTAAGAGAATCAAATGGTTGCCAGCCACTTGGCAATGGACCGCCAGATGGTGGTCGTCGGAGCGGGCAGTCGCAGAAGGTCACTAGGGGCACCGACCGGGCACCTCAGCCCGCAGGTCACTACGAGAACCCGAGCCCAGCAGCCGAGTTCGTGACATCAACCTAGGTTCCGCCAGCGGCGTTGAGCTCGTCAGCCAGCGCCTGCATCTCCTCCCGCGTGAAACCGGTCACGGCCGCCCCGCTCTCCCTGACATACCGGTTGCCGTGCTCGTCAACGAGCACCCAGCCGATCTTCTGCTCGACGCCGTCGGGGCGGGTGTACTTCTCGAGGTGTGGAGTCCACATGCTTCGCACCGTGCGCCGGGGCTGATCAAGGCGACGTCATACCGCTCGGGGCGACACGCCAGACGCGGGCCGCCCGCAGCAAGCGCCCCTGCCCTAGGCGGTCTCGGCCGCCTGCTCCGCGTGAGGCGCTGGCCCCGCCGCCGCAGCCTTCCTGGCCCGCAGTGGTCGGCTGGCCATCTTGGCGACCCGCTTGCGGGCTTCCACTGCCTTCTCGCCCTCAGTCACCTCGCGCTTCAGCACCTCATTGGCAAGGACGTCGCGGATCTGCTGCGCCTCGATCTTGACGTCAGGCGACAGCCTCCGCAGCTCCCTGCGGATCACGTCCACCACCGCGTCCGACTGCACCATTGCCCCCACGTAGAACCGGGAGAGCGCTTGGCGCTGGGTGCGGTACTCCCCGAGCACGGAGCGCTGCCAGCCTTCCTTGCACCAGAGGAACAGCAGCTCGAGGTCAGACTGCGATCGCGAGTTGAGCGCGCAGAAATCGATCTCGAGCAGAAGCTCCTGGTCGATCGGCTTGGCGAAAATGATGTGGTAGACCCGCCAGACGATGCCATTGGTGAGCAGCACCCAGTCGACGCCCTGGTTGGCGGCGTAGTCCACGGCCTGCTTCACGTGGCTGTCTTTCAGGTCCAGGCCGATGGCCTTCACCTCGATCAGCGTTTCGAGCTGCCCGTCCAGTTTGATGGCCAGGTCGCAGTAGGTGCCTCGGATCGAATACTCCGAGGTGACATCCGCGTACTTGTCATAGCCGAAGACGTCGGCAAGCATGTCCTTCACGATAGTCACCGTGTCGGCCTCGCCTACGTCCCTGGCCCTCGCCGCAGCCAGGATCGGCTGGTACCGCTTCACACCCGCAATGAGTCGCTCCGCGACCCGCTTCGGCACAGCTGCCATCTTCCCGTCTCCCCTTCCCCAAGGTGCTCAGACCATAGCACCGCGTGAAGCGCGTCACACCACGCCCGTCACCAGCGGCAGATTCGGCGCCAGCCCCACGATCCGCCCCTCCTGCACCCACACGTTGTACGGCGGGGCCTCGCCCACCTGCCCTTGGGCGCGCATGGTGACCCCTTCGTAGGTGGCCAGGCTGCTGGTGCCGTCGGCGTTGTGGGCGGTCACGGTGGCCAGGATCCGCGGCGCCGGGCCCACCAGGCCGGAGAAGGCGCCCCACAGGTCAGTCCGCATCGGAGTAGTGCCTCTCGAGGGTGATGGTCTGCTCGACCACGGTGGCGTTGTTGTCGACGCGCACGTCGATGCGCACGGCGGTGCACTGGCCGTGCCAGGTGCCGCCGGCGGACTCCACGCGCACGAGCTCGAGCGGAAGCACGCGGCCGATCTGGCCGGGCAGCACCGGGCCGGCGAACAGCGGCACGGTGTGCTCGATGGCGGCCTGCTCGCCGCGGTCGCCCAGGACGTTGCGGCCGCGCTCGATCGCCACGGCGTCGGTGTTGATCAGCGGGCTGCTGGCCTGCGGTGCGTACAGGTCCGCGCCCTCCCCTGCCCGGGTGACGGTGGCGGTCACGCCCTTGCCGGCCAGCTCGCCGGTGACCACCACGGCGTTGTAGAGCGGCGCGCTGCGTACCTGCAGGCTCTCGGTGATCACCACGTCGTCCATCAGCACGTGGTCGGGCGTGGTCTCGGGCCAGGTCCAGGGGCTGTGCGGGTAGCGCGGGCGCACCTCGAGGGTGAGGTCCTCGGGATGCGACTGCACCACCGCACCGCTGGCCTCGGCCACGCGCGCGATCGCGTCCATCGGGGTGGTGGCGTCGTAGTACCAGGCGCCCGGCGGCACCAGCCAGTCGACGGTGGCGTAATCGGCGGTGAAGCCGGTGTTGGCCAACTCCTCGTCGACCAGCTGCGCGGCGCTGCGCTCGGCGTCACTCACCTTGGTGCGCGCCGGCGCGTACGGCGCGGCGAGCAGCGCGGTGCGGCTGCGGCCGCCCACGCGGATGCCCTGCAGCTGGTGGTCGCGCGTGCCGCTGTACGCCTCCACGATGAAGGTCCACAGGTAGCCGTTGAGGTTCACCTCCACCTGGCGCGGGCCGCCGCTGCCCGGCTGCAGCAGCGCCAGCGAGCCGGCGTCTGCCAGCGTCATGTCCAGTGTCCAGCCCCAGCTGTCGGCGCCGCCGGAGATGGCCAGGTCCAGCACCCCGATGGGCGCCCGGTCGGGCAGCCGCACCACGCTCACGTCATTGATCACGATGTAGGTCCTCCGGCGCGGGCGCACGGCGTAGCAGGCATTGATGCCCAGGTTGAGGGGCGCCAGGCCGGGCACGTCCACGACGGCGCAGCCGAGGTTGAGGCCAACGTAGCGGCCATCGGCCGGCGTCCACGGCTCGGGCGGCTCGGGCGCCGGCTCCGGCCGCGGCACAACGATCCACGGCACCGGCTTGGCCATGCCCCACGGGATCCAGCGATGCCAGCGCTGCAGCGCCGGCACGCGCCAGCGCATCGCCGTCTCCGGATGCAGCCGCGGGAGCTGGGCGCGGAAGCGCACGTCGAGGCTGGTCGACCCAAGTCCCGGCGCCTGCCACTCGACCGCCGTGGCATGGCCATGCAGCAGGCGCTGCTGGCGCCACGGGGCGTCCAGCCTCCGCTCCAGCAATGGCCGGGACAGCCATGGCATGCACGCCGTGCGGCCGA
Source organism: Luteimonas sp. (assembly GCA_036515815.1). Lineage (GTDB taxonomy): Bacteria > Pseudomonadota > Gammaproteobacteria > Xanthomonadales > Xanthomonadaceae > Luteimonas. Next base: position 58,632 of record DATBUS010000158.1, on the reverse strand, counting down.
GGGATGGCATCTGGCCGAGCCAGCGGAACTCGGCCTCGCGCCGCCGACGCTCCGGCGAGCTCCACGGCAGCGAGAACGCGCGCGCCACGCCCGCCGCCGGCGACCAGGGCACGAGCGCCTCGCGGTGCAGGGTCGCCGCAGCCGACCACCCCGTGCTCAGGGCGCGATGGATGGCGCGGGACGTGCCCCGCCATCGCAGATCGACCGCGCGGCTCAGGCCGCGGATGACCGGATCGGGTGGATCCGGCGGGTCCGGTTCGTCTTCCCACCAGTCGACCCCGAGATTGAGCGGAACGAACGCGCCAGGCCCTACATACAGCGGCCCGAGGTTCAGCTCGACGAAGTTCCCGTTCGGAGGCGCCACGGATCATGGGTCCATCGGCGCTGGCTGCACCCAGTCCTGGATGGCGGAGTTGACACGCATTTCCCAGTCTCGACCAATGATCGTGAAGAGCTGCCCGGGATCAAGATAAAGAACTTTCCACGTCCCGTCTGGCCTGGATACCGTGCGCGCAACCACAGCCCACGTGATTGGCTCCAACACGACAATCTGCACAACGGCAGGCTCGTTGAGGATTTTCGCTCGGCCATCTTGGTCGCCAGAGGGCAGCGACCCTCCAAGCCACCCGTGACCGCCAAACTGGTCGCGGCGGACCTGGTCGAAGACGCTGTACAACCCTGGCATCACCTGCATCAGCATCGAAGTTCACCAGTCGTTGGTCATGTCGAACAACGCGCGAGCGTTACGCGGGCCATCGGTCACCAGGCACAAAAGTTCCGTTCCAGGAGGCAATCCAGTCACGTCAGTGAACACATGCCCTTCCGGCAAGTTCGCATGTTCTGGCCACCAAACTCCGGGCAAATGGGCCCGAGGGGGGTTGGCGCGGGCGTTGCCTCCTTCTAGCAAGACCATAGGAGAGAGCAGTAGACCTCCCGTTGTGGACAGCGGATACGCCAAGCCGCCGCCGCCAACAACCGAGGAGCCCGAGAACAAGGCTGCACCCAAGAATGCCCTGCCCTGTCCTGGGACGTTTGCGCTGGACCTTGCAAAGATCGCGGAGCCCTGGTTGGTCGAATTCCAGACATAGGTGCTGTTGCTGTAGCCGGTGGCAGCAGCTGACAGCCCATACGCAAAGCTCAAGTTGTCGTTCGGGCCCAGCATGGACGCGTCGCCGACGAAGAATCCCAGCCACTGGGCCCCGTTGGCCTTGATCATCACGTAGAAGATCTTCGCGGTTCCGATTACGATCCACTCTCTCGTTGCCGAAGACGCTGCGCTCGACTTCGCCCAAGCTGACGGAGTTGCCCAGAACTTACCGTCCGGCTGATCAATGTCCGACAATGTTTCGTAGCCGTCCACCAGGACGAATTGCGCGTTGGTGTCATCGAAGCGCACGTACTCACCTGAGTAGTTCGCTGGGTCGTTACGAAAGGCTCGCTTATTGGCGCCGCTATAGGCACGAACCCACCCGAGTGGCGCCTTCGCGCTCGGGCCAGATCCATAGCCATCGATCAGCACGGCATCCATGACTGCTACGAACGAGCCCGGCTGTCCCGCCAGTTGAGGCGCTCCCGGGTCCGTGCTCCGGTAGATCCGCGGCGAGTTGCTCATTCCACATCTCCTGCAATGTTGCCCAGCACCTGCAGGCGAAACCCATCCACCATCTGCTCAGGCGTGCCGGGGGTGGTGGTGCGCACCAGCCACACGGGGGCCAGGCCGCCGATGGTGTTGAAGCGCAGCGCGTTGTTCGTGGCCCAGCCGATGCCCCACCCTTCCGCCCGCACCACGAAGTACGGCAGGCCGGTGCGGGGGTTGATCGGGGCGGTGTCGGTGCTGGTGTTGCCGGTGCCGATCACGCCGACGGTCTCGCCCACGATGTTGAAGTTGGTGGAGTTGGTGAACACCAGCGCCCACCGCTCGGTGATGGCGTCGGCGTTGGTGACCTCGATCGGGTAATCGGTGTCGTTGAAGGTGGCCGGCGCGGCGGCCTGGCCGGGACCGATCTCGTCGAGCCAGATGTTCGGGTTCCAGGTGCCGAGGTCGAACACGCCCTGCACGCGCGCCTGCAGGTCGAGGGAGCCGTTCGGCTCGCCCAGGCGCAGGGCGGTGCTCACCATGGCCTCGCCGGCGGGGAAATCGTGCGTCAGGCCGCTGTTGAGGGCGATGTCGCCGTTGATCTGCACCTCGGCCACCAGCCGGCGGTCCTCGATGCGGTCGCGGATGACGATCGGCAGATGGTAGGCCGAGAGGTTGAGCGGATCCGCCCAGACCACCTCGCCCTCGTCGAGGTCGGCGGTCCACCAGATGCTGTCCACCGGCGTGCCGGCGCTGTCGCGCACTTCGATCCGGGCCACGCGGCCGCGGCCGAGGGCGGTCACGGCGTTGGCCGTGGGGCTGGCAACGGTCGTTTCCTTCGTGTGGTGCACCAGCACGGTCTGGCCGGGCCGATAGGCCGGGACCAGGCCGTCATTCGGCAGGCGGTTCGGATCCAGGCCCACCACCACCGGCGACATGGGGATGCTGCGGAAGGCCACGGCGTTGAGGAAGATCGTGCTGGCGGCCACCACGTGCGGCTTCCAGACGTCGGCGCCCACCACGTTGGCGGGGTCGAACCATTCCTCGCCCTCGTTGCCAGCCACCGGCACCATGGCACCGAAGCGCGCGGTGACCAGGCCGGTTTCCCAATCCACCGTGCCCTGGATGCCGGCGCCGATGAAGTTGCCGCTGTTGTCGGTGGTGGCGCTGAGCAGGGTGCCGTCCAGCGTGGTGGCTCGCAGCGTGGCGCTGCCGATGCGCAGCGGCGAGCCGTTGGCGCGGAAGCGCGTTGCCGACACGCCCGGGTCGAAGCCGCGCACCAGCAGCGCCTCCACGGTCGCGCCATTGCCGCCCCCGGGCGCCCACGAGGTGATGGTGGCGCGGCCGGTGGCGTAGTCGATGGTGCCGGCGTAGCTGCCGGCGCCGGTGAGCGGGTCGATGCTGTGATACAGGCTGCCGTTGCGGTCCACGTAGCTGCGGCCGCGGAAGGTGAAGCGGACGCTGCCGGGCAGCACCGGGTTCACCACGCCGCGTGCCAGGCCCAGCACCACGGGCGGCAGCGCGAACGAGGCCGTGGCCGTGGTCTCGGCGGCGGACGCCTGCACGTAGTCCACCGACACCAGCCCGCCCTCGCTGAAGGTCGACTCGGTGCTGGCCTCGCCGAACAGGTCCGGGATCCAGTCGCCCTCCACCCACTGGAACTGCGAGCGGTAGCCGCGCAGACGCAGGCCGCCCACCTTCAGGCTGATGGCGCCGGTGGTGTAGTTGATGGTGCCAACCGGGTCGGTGACCTCCGGGCGATCGAGCAGCCACAGGACGCCTGCGCCGTCGTCACGCGCCCGCAGGATGGCTGCCACCGGCGAACCCACCACGGAGCCCATCACCAGACTGACCTGCCATTCGATGGCCACGGAGCCCGCGCGCACGGGCGCGCCGGGGAGCGACAGCGCCACCAGGCCACCGCTGTCCGGGACCGGCGTGAACGCCTGCGCCTGCGTCGGCGACCATTCGTAGGCCAGCTCGATCGCGGAACCCTCGTCGGGCAGCACCGGCGGCCGCAGACCGATCTCGCCAGTGGCGTACACCACCGTGCCCACGGCGGTGCCGCCCTGCATCAGCACACCGCCGCCGTTGTCGCTGGCCAGCACCGGAGCGCCAGCCACCAGGTACTCCACCTCCACCGTGCCCGGCACCAGGCCCTCGTGGTCGGCCATGAAGTGCAGGTGCGGCGGCAGGATGTCGGCGCTGCCATCGCGGCGCTGGGTCAGCACGCCGGTGCCCCAGCTGGCCAGCAGCGCACTCTCGACGTCCGGCAGCGAGCCGAGCGTCACCACCACGGTGCCGGTGGCGTAGTTCACGGTGCCGCTGCCCGTGCCGGGCTTGCCCACCAGCCGGCCCTGGCCGTCGTCGGTGAGCCGGATCCACTTGCCGAGCGCGCGGTAGTCCACCACCACCGTGCCGGGGGACGGCAGCGGCACCAGCGTCAGCACGTAGTTATAGGCCTGGTTGGCCGGGCCGATGTCCACCTGCCGCGTGTAGCCCTGGTCGATCACCGGGCCAGCCGGGGTAGCCGTGATGGCCACCGCGGTGGTGGCGGTACCGCTGGCGTGCGCCACGCTCACGCTGCCGGCCAGGTAGTCGATGCTGCCGGTCCACGGCGAGAGCCCGCCGGACGCCGCCAGCCCTCCGCTGCCGTCATCCGACAGCACCGTGCCGCCCACGTTCACCGAGACCGTGCCGCGCTCGAGCGGGCCGCCCAGGTACCGCGTGACCGCCACGCCGGCGGCGAAGCTGGTGTTGAAGCCCAGCGCCAGCGAGTCCGCGGCGCCGGCGCGCACGAAGCTCATCGTGCCCATGCCGCCCAGCTGGTCGATGATCGGCGTCTCGGCGGTGGTGCTGGGCACGATCGGCACGTAGGGCGTGCCCACGTTCACCGTCAGGTCGCCCGGCTCCGCGGCCTCGGCCAGGTGGCGGACGCTGAAGTAGGTGGCCGCCTGCACGTTGTTGGTCTCGCGCACCCGGGTCGGCGGCTTCTTGCTGGTGGTGCGATCCACCTCCTGGCCGTAGAAGTCGTAGATCAGCGCCGACTCGATCTCGATGATCAGCACGTCGCGCTCGAAGGCGCCCTGCCCGTCATGGAAGCTGTGCGTGGAGCGGCTCAGGATGCTGCGCACCCGGATGTACTGCTCAAGCTCCGGATAGCCGCTGGCCTCGGTGCTGAGGCACAGGGTGTCGCCGATGTCGGGCGTGGGCGCGTCCTTCATGCCGTACACGCTCACGGCCATGCTGCCGATGTAGTGGTCGCCCAGCAGCACGAAGCGGCTCTCCACGCCCTTGGTGATGTACGCCTCCACGCGCTGTCGTGCCTGCGCGCGCACGTCGCTGTAGCTGCCGGTGGCGAACATGCTCACGTGCACGTTGCTGTCCTGCGGCGGGGCCACGATCACCGCGATCGCGTCCTTCAGGACGTCGGTGTCGGGCGTGTCCACGTGCACGAACATCTTCCGCAACACGCTGCGGCCGGTGGTGCGCTCCTCGTCGCCGATGTCCGGGAACAGGTTGTTCAGCTGGCCGTCGACGATCTCGGCCTGCACCATCCGCCCGCCTCCGTCCGGGTTGTCGGTGAGGCGCTGGGACTGGCGCATCTTGATGTCGAGTGCGGTGATTGCCATGGATCAGTCCACCTGGAGAAGTCGGAGGGTCACGGCGAACCAGTCGCCGTCGACGTAGGGGGTGATGAAGCGGATCGGCCGGGCCTCGATGGCCGCGCCGCCTTCGCGCCGCCAGATGCAGCTGAAGGTGCGGGTGCCGGCGTTGTGCGCCGGCATCACCAGCTGGAACGGGCCCGCGGCCACGGCTTCCTCGCTGGCCTGCAGGGCGCGCAAGGTATCCAGGCGCAACGGCGCCACCCAGCGGCTGCCCTGCTGCTGGCTGGCCAGCGTGATGGGCCTGCCGGCCTGGCGCACGGACTCGTGCACGATCAGGGCGCCGGTGAGCGAGGTGCGCGCCACCTGCCCGACCTTCCACGCGGTGAACTCGTCGGTCCACTCGAGGTCTTCCGGCAGCGTGATGCCGTCGAGAGTGATCGCCATCAGCGCCTCCGGGACATGGATACGGCGCGTGCGCGCTCGAGCTTCTGCATCAGGATGGGCAGCACCAGGTTGGCCTGGCGCTCGGCCTGCTCGGCTTCGGCGGCGCTCGCCGCGGTGGCCGTCGATCGGCTGGGCGCCGTCCACTCGATCCGGATCACGTCCTCGACCGGCTTGGCGAGGGCATCCAGGCTGCCGCCGGCCGACGCCTCGCGGGCGGCGTGGGCGGTGCGTTCGGCCTCCTCCCGCATCTGGCGGGCGCGGGCGAGCTCCTGCTGCTTCTGCTCCTCCAGCCGCGCCTGTTTCTCGGCAGTGGCGCGCAACTGCGCTTCCTGCACGTACGGGTACTGGCTCTTCAGTTCCTCGAGCGCTTTGGCCAGCGGGTCGTGCTTGGCCAGCTCCTTGTCCATCTCCTCGTTGAGGCGCGCGATCGCGTCCGCCTGGGCGTTGGCCTCGGCGGTGATGCGGTTCATGGCGTTCGACCAGATCGAACTGCTGATCGTGCTGACGTAGCGGTTGGTGCTGAAGTACGCCTTCACCAACTCGTCGGTCAGACCCTGCAACTCGACCTTGAACCCTCCGACGTCCTCACCAGCCTTTTCGCTGGCCTTGGCCACGCCGTCCACGCCGGAAGCCATCTGTGAAGTTGCGTCGTCGGCGAGCTCAGCGGCTTGCATCAGTTGGCCGCCGAGCCGTCCCAAGCCATCACCCAACGCATCCGGAACGGAGGCGGCCGTGCCTGCCAGCCCCGCGAGCTTCGCATCCACTTCGGCCACGCGTCGGCCAAACTCGTCGAAGCCCAAGTGGCCGGCGTGCAGGGCGTCCTGCAGCGACTCCTTCAGCGCCTGCAGCTCGGCCTTGGTGCTGGTCTGCCGGAAAGCGTTGTCAAAGGCCTGCGCCACCGCCTGGCTGCGCTGCTCGGCCGTGAGCCCGAGGTTGCCGAGATCGGCCACCATGTCGGCGAACGCGGTGGTCACCTCGCGGCCGGCCTTCGAGAACCCTGTCCGGATGGCCTCGAGATCCACGCCCAGTTTGCTCAGCCGGGCGCTGTCGACCGCGTCGGCCATGATCTTGGCCTCGCGCGCACCGGCGGAGAACGCGCGCACGGCGGCGGCTTCGACCTTGGTCAGCTCCTCGGCTGACAGCTGCGCCAAGCGCTTGGTCAGCTCCGCGTCGATGGCCTTGCCGGCCTCGGCGCCGCGGACGCCGATCGACTCGATCAGGCCGGCGGCCCGCTGCAGCCCTTCGGCAGAACCAAGATCGATCCCATCGAACGCCCCTTTGACGGCCTGCGCGGCCGTTTTCCCCTTGGCGGCGAGCTCGTCGAACTTCTCCGAGGCGTCGGCCACGAAGCGCTTGATCCCCTGCGCCTGCGAGGCAGCACGGTCAATATCCTGCAGGCGTGCCTTTGCCTGCTCCTGGGCGACGCCCAACGACTTCCACTGCTCCAGCGCGGCGGCCTCGGCCTGGGCATCGGCCGCCGCCCTCGCCTCGCGGATCACGCCGGCGTAGTACTGGCGCGCGTTCGCGAGCGCGAACTGGTAGGCCGCGGCCTGGTCGCGCGTCATCTGGCCGAGCTGCGCGGCGCTCTGGACGGCGGTGTCGGAGTAATCGCGGTACACCTGCTGGAGCTGGCGGCCCAGGAGCAGCTGTTCCTGCTGCATCTGGCGTTGGCTGCGCTCGAACGCCTCGACCTGCTTGGCTGCCGCCTGCCGCTCGTCCATGACCCGGCCGAGCTCGACCATCTGCTGGATGGCCCAGTCGACGCCGGCGACGGCGATGCCGATGCGGACCACACGGGGGATCCGTGCGATCGCCGCACCGAACAGAGACGTCGATTTCTCTGCTGCAAGCAAGTCGCGGGCGGCGCGATTCGCAGCGCCGCTGGCGGCGACAGTCGCCGCCTCGACCTTGCCGAATCCCGCCGCAAGCTGGCCAAGCTTGAGGACGGCATAGACCTTCGCCAGGTACAGCACCGCCTCGGCATGCCGACCCAACGCGATCGTTCCACTGCCGACCGCTTGCGCCACTGGCATCAGCTGCTGGCTGAAGCGCTTCAGCGCCTCGATCGAGCTGATGATCGCGTCAGAGACCCGCCGCGCGAGCCCCGCCATATCGCCGGTGGCGCCCAGCATCTGCCCCAGCTGGTCCTTCAGGTACTGGCCCAGCCCGGCCTCGACCACGTCCTGCTTGAACTCGAGCCAGCGCGCCGACGCCTGCGAAAGCAGGCCGGTGAGCGTGCCGAGCGAGCGGTTCGCCGCGCCCTCGCTGGCGCGGCCGATCTCGTCAATCAGCGCCTGGATGGTGCCGCGCCCCAGCTCGCCCTTTTCGCTGAGCTTCTGCAGCTCCTGGACGTTCTTGCCGGTGGCCTTCTGCAGCAGGTCCCAGACCGGCACGCCGCGCTCGACCAGCTGCAGGATCTCTTCACCCTGCAGCTTCTGCTTGGCCCATGCCTGGCCGACGGCCAACACCTTGCCTTCGAGATCCTGCAGGGAGCCACCGGCCGCGGCGTTCTGGTCGACCAGCGCCTGCATCGAACCGTTCAGCGGGTCAATGCCGAACGCCTTCATGCGCTTGGCCTGCTCGACGATGTCGCCGATGGCCAGCCCATTGCGCTTGGCCAGCGCCTCCAAGCGCTCGAAAACCCGGTTGCCCTCCTCCTGGCCGCCATACAGCTCGGCCAGGGCACGCCGGGAGTCCTCCAGCTGCGCCTGCACGTCGCCGAGCGCCTTGACGCCCTGCGCCGCGCTCCGGAACGTCAGGAGGGCGAGGACCGGCGCTGCGAGGCCGCGCAGCTTCTGGAGTGCACCGCCGATGCCGTCATAGCTCTTGGCGATGCGCTCGTTGGCGGCAGGAACGTCGGCAGCGGCGCGCGTGGCTTCGGCACGGTACTGACCGACCGAGCGCGCGACAGAGGCCAGCGCCGTGCGCGCGTCGCCCATCTGGCGCCGGAGTTCGCCCTGAGCGGTTCCGAGCCGGCGGGTATCGATGCCGGCTGCGGCCAGGTCGCCGCGTTGGGCCTGCAGCTGCTGCCGCTGGCGCTGCACGGCGTCGGTGAGTTGGTTGACCCGCCGCGCCGCGGCCTCGGCCTCGCGCTTTGCGCGCGGGCTGGTGGTCTCGGCACCGGCCATCTCCCGGAACAGCCGCTGAGCCGCCTGTTGTGCTTCCTCCAGCTCGATCTCAGCGGCCTGCACGGACCGCTTCATCTTGTCGAACGCGTCGACCTTGCCGATCGCGTCCATGGTATCGGCCAGCCGCTGCATCGCCTTGCGGGCGACGCCGGCCTGCTCGTCCGCCACGTCGCCAAGGTCGCCGAGACCGTCGACCAGCCGCTTCAGCTCTTCGTCGCCAGCGGCCTCCACGTAGAGGCGGATCTTCTCCTCGAGGACGTTGCGCACGGCCATCAGCGGGTCTTCCTGAGCAGGCGCAGCTGCCGCGGCAGCTCACGCGCGATGAAGGCGTTGACCTCGTCGGCCACGGCGCGGGCATTCGCGTCCTGGTCGCCTTCGAGCATCTGGTAGGGGCTGGGGCCGGTCAGGCTGCGCAGCCGGTTGCGCGGGTCGCGCTTGCCGCCGCCGTCCCGCAGCAGCTGGCGCACCACCATCCGGCGCGTGCCGTTGATCGTGGCGATGAACGCGGACAGGTAGATCTTCCTGCCGCCGCGGCGGATCTGGGCGCTGGCGGCCTGCAGCCATCGGCCGTTGGCACGCGCACGGCCACCCCAACGCCCACCGAAATGGATCAGCGGGGTGGCGCGCGTGTCGGCCTGCAGCGCGATGAACTCACCGTCACCGTCCGCACCGGTGAGCACCCGGAACTTGCCGGAAAGCTCGCTGGCTTTGACGTTGTAGCTGCCCCGGATGATGCGCTTGGCCGCCGGCTCGAACCTGCGCCGAGCGCCGGCAAGCGTGCGGCTTCCAGCCTGCTCGAGTTGCCGCGGCGAGTAGCCTTCCAACGCCGCGGTGATGCGCTGGATCGCGGCACGGTTCCCCGCCCGTGCCTGGCTGAGCGTGAAGCGCGCCATCAGCGCGCCCCCTCACCGCACGCGCAAAGAAGCGCCGGCACCGGGCTGACCCCCGGTGCCGACGCCCCACCCCAGCTGGCCGTGGCCGCGCGCAAGGTCAGGCCGCGGCCTTGATGACACGGAAGTGGTACGGCGCCTCCTGGTCGGCCGGCACGATGCACGGGCCGGTCAGGGTCGGGCTGATGGGCTCGCTGCCGAACAGGTCCACCTCGCCGTCGACGCTGGCGCGCCACTCGTACACCACCAGCTCGCCGTCGTCGCCGGTGACGCGGTTCTCCATGTCGCCGGTCACGTAGAAGGTCTCGGTGGGCGTGCCGCCGCCGGCGATGTCGATATAGGTGTAGCCGGCGTAGGTGTAGCTGATGGTGACGTCGGTGTCCCCGTCGCTCACCGCGTTGCCGCGGAACATGACCTGTCCGCGGCGGTAGTCGATCGTGTAGTCGGCGCCGGCCACCAGCGGCGTGCCGGCCTTTTCGAGCACCGGGGCGACGGTGTCGGAAAGGTAGCGATGCGGCAGCTGCACCGGGCGGTCCTTCACGACACCGGTAACGGCAGCATCGGACACGGTACCGGCCGAGACGGTGACCTCCTGCGCGGCCTCGCCGAACAGCACGCGGCCCAGGATCAGCGGGGGGACTTCCAGCAGCGTCAGCGACATGCTGGTGGTGCCCGGCTCCTGTTCGGAGTAGATCGGCTGGTTGTAGCGGGTGCCACGACGCTTCGAGGCAATCTCGATAGTCTCGCCTTCCTCGCGGCTGAAGACCATCGCGTTGGCTTCGATGGGCTGGTTGCCGGTGGGGTCGTTGGCTTCCAGGATCACGGGGATCAGGGCGCCGAGGGCGGTCTTCCGCCACAGGCGGACGTCGCCGCCGAACTTGGTGACTGCGGGTGCGGGCATGGTGTTCTCCTCAGGTGGCGGGTTGGTGGATCTGCGTCAGGCCCGCCCGTGCGGTGACCTGGGCAACGAGGTACGTGGCGCCGCGCTCGTCGTCGCCGGTGGCAAGCTGGGCGCCGGTCTGTACGAAGGTGCGGACGAAGCGCGGCAGTTCGCGGTCCTTGATCAGGAGCGCGCGGGCCAGGTCGATCACGGCCCGGTGCATCTGGTGCTTGCCGTGCGCGGCGCCGGCGGCGCTGTCGCGCCTCACGCTGAACTCGACGGTGATGTCCATGTCGAAGTTCACCGCCGCCGGACTGCTGCTGGTGGCGGAGATCAGCCCGGCCTCGATCACGGTGCCGGGCGTGTCGTCGTCCAGCGTGTCGTCGTCGAGCACCACCGGATTGAGGCCCAGGTCGGTGAAGTAGCCGGCGGCGCGGGTGATGCCGCGCACGCGCTCGGCCAGCAGCTCGAGCAGCAGGTAGCTGGCGGCGTCGTCAGCCACGGCGCACCACCCAGCGGCTCTGCGAGCCGTCGTTGCTGATCTCGTCGTCGTTGATGTAGACGTCGCCGTCCACCAGCAGCCGGCCGCCCTTGCGCGGCGGCTCTGCCATTCCGTGGAGCAGGTAGGACACCTCCACACGGCCGGCCTTGAACTGGCGCGTCTCGCCCAGGGTCTGCATGTCGCGGTCGACGTACACCGAGCACAGGCCCGGGGCAGGCAACGGCGCCTCCGGATCCACGGGCGGCAGCGGGGCCGGCGGCGTGTACACGCCGTTGTCCGCCATGCCGGCGCCCGCGAAGGCCCAGTGCAGGTCGGCATCGAACTCTGCGAGGAAAGCGCGCTGGCTCACGGCCCCACCTCGGCGCATCCGCCCTGGATCACCGCCTGGCGATCCGCGGACCACGACGCCCACAGCCACTCGATTACGGCGGCGTCCTCGTCGGCGGCTTGAGAAACTCGCGCGATACTGTCGAAGCGGCCCTCGGCGTCGGCTTCTCCGGCATCGGTGGCAGCACCACCCTCGCCGGCTCCGGGCACACGACAGGTCCAGCGGTCCTGCAGCTCGACAGCACCAGAATGCAGAGCAGCACGCAGGCGATCAGCTTCGTTCTTTGCATGGTTCATCTCCTCCCGGTGACGGGCATCGACCTGTTCCCGGTCGGTCTTGACGCGATCGCTCGCGCGGCGCGCGAGGTCGGCGACGTGCCTGGCCTTTGCCGCGAGGTCGGCGAGCATCGCCGCGTGGCTCGCCTTCGTGTCTACGTGCGCGGCGCGCTCGGCGGACAGGTTCATCCGGGGCGCGACCACCGCCCACCAGAGCAGGGCCAACAGCGCCAGGACGCCCAGCACACGGCCGACGATGGACAGCCACGGCGCGGGGTTCATGGGCCCTCTCCATCGCCACGGCGCAGGCGCTTGCGCAGCGCCTCGGTATGCAGCTCGCCCGTCTTCCTGCCAGCGCCGCTGAACCGGTGCAAGTGCCCGCGCAGGCTGTTGTTCTCGCGGTACTTGCCGGTCATGTAGTCCCACCAGGGCGGCAGGATGGGCGTGGTGAGCCACGTCAGTGCGACGCCGTACACGATGGTGACTGCCCGCCACGGCACCGGGTCACCACCCAGCGTCCAGGGGCTGACCATGTACATGATCGCGCCGGAGCCGGCGAGCACCAGGCCAAGGCGGCGCAGCTGCCAGACCCAGCCCATGTGCTCGGGGCCGATGTCATTGGCGCGGGCCAGCGCCGTGAGCAGGATCACCACGCACGGCGGGATCATCAGGAGCGCCGTGATCGGTCCGGGCGGAATCGTCCACATGCCGCCGTAGACCAGCAGCAGCGCCGCGATCGCCAATGCGAACGCGCGCCACTGATACCGGGCGAGGTCGATGGCCTCGCGGAAGTAGTCGCGAAGGCTCACTTCGGTGCTCCAGTGTTGAAGATGCGGCGGTACAGCGCCGGCACCTGCTCGATGACCAGAGGAACAACCCAGCGCGACAGCAGGGCGAAGATGCCCGCCACCGGCGACTGCATGGCCGGGGTGTACCAGGCCCAGCCCATGACGTGAGGGACCAGCTGGGCGCACCAGAGGCCGATGAAGATGCCGCCAACGGCATAGCCGAACAGCTTCCTGCGGCTCTCCACCGGCGTGCCGTATGCGAAGGCGATCAGGCTGCCCGCCACGGCCATGCCCAGGGTCCCGAGCGTCACATCGAAGAACGGGATGCGCAACGAGGCATCCGCCGCACCGGGCAGGACCGAGCCCACCACCGCCGCGGCGAGGGACAGGCGCATGAGGCCGTCGTCGATCATCTGCGGAAACGCAGCCATGCCCAGGCTCGCTTCGCGCCGGCGTGCAACGTTGCCCCGGCGTTCGGGAAGGCCACGCCCAGTGCGGCGCAGCTGAGGAATCCAAGGATGAAGCCGGTGCCCATGTCAGTTGTCCCCCGAGGCATGACGAAGGTTTCCGGCCACGCGCCGCACCCAGCCGCGCCCGAAGGTGGCGAAGGTGGAGAGCGAGGCGTAGAACTCCAACCGCGCGGCGTTGAAGCGCAGCAGCAGATCGTTCTGGTCAGCCGCCCGCACGGCGGCCAGGGTGCGCGGCCCAAGCTGGCCGTCCTGCGCGGCGCCGGCCGCGGCCTGCAGCCAGCGCACGGCGTTGCCCGGCCCGTGGTTGACGCCAGCATCGAACACCTGGAAGGCCACCGCCTGCGGCAGCTTCCCGAGCTGCTGCGCATCCCAGAAGTCGCGGCGGTAGATGGCCACCGCCTGGTCGCGAGTCAGCGCCTTGATGTTGAGCGCTGGGTAGCTGCGCTTGCTGATGCCCCACTTCGTCTCGCCGCCGGGGTCGCGCTTGTCGAACACGTAGCCGCCCTCGTGGGCCAGTACGCGCTCGATGAAGATGTGGAAGCGGTCGGTCATGGGAGCATCCGGGTGTTCGAAGACCCTGCCCGCCCGCACGCCTGGCCACAGGACGTGCGGACGGGAGGGAGAGAGGTCAGGCGTTGAGCTTCACCAGCGCGGTGGTCTGGCCGTTGGTCTTGGCCTCCCAGAACACGCCGATGCGGGTGTTGTCGGTCGCGGTGCCGGTGACGTTGCCGCCCGCGGTGACGAACGCCGCGGCGCCGGCCACGGCGGTGGCCGCGGACACGGCGGGCAGTTCCCACACGCCCTCCGCGTGGCCAACGCCCGCCTCGCCGTTGGCGACGTCGCTGAGGGCCACTGCGGCCACGGTGCCGACCAGCACCAGGGTGCCGGCGGTGGTATCGGCGGAGGCGACGAAGTCGATCGTCTCCCCCTTGCGCTTGAAGTTCTTCGCCATGGTGGTGGTCTCCCGTTGCTGGCGTTGAGGAAAGGCCGTGGGGCGAGCGGTACCGGCGGCGGGCTACGCCGCCGGCACCCTTCCCGTCACGCGCCGGGGTTCTTGTTGAGGCCGAGGTGGCTGGCGATGCCGGGGGCGGCGTCGAGGCGGACCTTGAATTCGATGCCGTCGACGTTCCAGCCCTCGCGCTGGGTGACGCGCGGCTCGCGCACGCCATCGCGGTAGGCCACCACGATGCCGTCCACCACCGCCGGGTCGGCCACGCCGTAGAAGGCCGTGGGGCTGTCGGCATCGAGGCGCGGGTCCTCGACCACCACGAAGCGGTTGCGCACGTAGTTCGGCGCGGTGTTCGCCTTGGCGGTGCTGCCACCGATCTCGAACTGGCTCTCCAGCACCTGGCGCACCAGACCGCCCAGCCCGACCGGGGCCAGGATGAACTTCAGCGGCACGCGGACCGGGTTGCCGGCGCTGTCGCGCTGCAGCGCCATCTTGGCGATCATCGCGTCGATGGCCGCGGTGCTGGGGGCGGCACCCGTCAGCAGGTTGTTGTGGCTGGCGTGGAACAGCGCGATGCCGTCCGACAGCACCGGGTTGCTGGTGATCAGCGCGAACACGCGGTCGCCGAGCGCCCGCTTGGCGGCGGCGCCCATCTTCTGCGGCACCGAGTCGAACAGCCCGAGGTCGTCGTTGATGATCGCCTCGTCGGTGATGGAGAAGATGCCGCCCATCTTCTTCAGCTGCAGGTCCTGGCCGATGGCCGAGAACGTGCCGTAGGGGTATTCGCCGCCCTTGGGCACTTCCTCGATGCCGACGAACTGGCCCAGGCCGGCCAGCGACTGCTTCTTGAAGTCGGGAACGCTCACCGGGCGAGTGAACTCCGGGTAGACCTCCGGGAATTCCTCGTAGCCGCGCAGCACCGCAGTGCGCACGGCATTGCCCGTGATGGCCGGGAAGTCGCTGGAGGTGTGGGTGATGGCGGCACGCACCACGTCCTCGCGTGGCATGCCGCGGGTGTTGACGCCGGCGGCCTGGGCGCACGCGGCGGCCATGTCGAACAGCGTCATGCCGCGGTAGTGGTTGCCGTCCTCGCCGCGGGCGTGGCCCAGGCGCGCCTGCAGGGCGGCGCCCATGCCGGCGATGCGATTGTCGCGCTCGTCCACGGTCACGGTGCCGGCGGCACCCAGCGGGCCGCGGCCCTTGGCCATCAGCGCCAGGATCTGCTTGCCGACGTCCGCCGCGGTGATGCTCGGATCGGGTTCGGCAATCACGCTGTCGTAGTAGGAGCGGATTTCCGGGTTGCCGAAGTGCGGCTCGGCAAGCGCGCGGATCTCCTCGTTGCGGGTGCGCAGGGCCGCGATGGCATCGGTCACGGCGGCCGAGATCGCGGCGGGCGCCGCGGTCTGGTGGTTCGGTGCGGGCATGGTGGTTTCCTCGTGGGTGTGACCGGCATCCGCCGGCGGGTTCGCGGCCACGGGGGCCGGCGGATTCGGATTGCGCTCGGCCTTGGCACGCGCGGCAGCGATCACGCTGCGGCGGGCGGCGGCGCGCACGTTGCAGGCCAGGGCCTGCGGGGCGCTTTCGACCAGCTGCTCGAGGAAGGCCTCGACGGCGGCGGCGGCATCAGCGCCGGGCTCGTCTTCGTCTTCGGACTCGACGACGAGGCCATCGATGACCTCGTCGCACAGGCCGGCCTCGACGGCCTCTTCAGCCGTGTACCAGTGGTCGTCACCAGCAGCCCACATGGCGTCGAACTCGCTGGCGGGGCGGCCGCTCTTGCGCGCGTAGCTCGCGGACATCGCCTTGCCCATGACCTCGAGCACCTGGGCGAACTCTTCCGCGACCTCGCGCACTTCCTTCGCATTGCCGTCCACCCACAGCGAGCCCCACGGGGCGTGGAGCATCTGCAGGGCATTGCCGTGCATGCGCACGGTGTCGCCGGCGGCCGCGATGAGCGAAGCGATCGAACAGGCCATGCCGTCGACCGTGCAAGTGACGGTCTTGCCGGCAGCGGCCTGGCGGCGCAGTTCGTTGTGGATGGCGATGCCATCGGCAACGCTGCCGCCCAGGGAGTTGATGCGAACCTCGATGGTCGACGCCGTGGTGCCGGAGAGAGCCTCCACCACCGATCGGGCGGTGATGGATTCGTCATCCCACCAGGACGCGCCGATGGCGCCGTAGATCAGCAACTCGACGGTGTCGGCCGTTTCCGCCGCTTGGACACGCATCAGGCCGGGGGCAGCGGCGGCCGGCCCGGAGGCTTCGGGGCGCGCCCGCTCGAGGGCGGCGCGCAGCCGTGGGGACATCTTGAACTGGGGCATCAGCTGCTCTCCGTCAGTGCGGCGCGCACGGCATCGGCGCGCAGCTGGGCGCGCTCGGCCGCGCGGGCGGCGGTGGTCTCGTCGGTCGCTGCCGGCGCGGGGTGGGTACGGTCCCAGTCCTCTCGCAGGCGCTGGACCTCTTCGGGGTCATTGCCCAGCAGCAGGGTGTTCTGCTGCGGCGCCTGCCAGCCGCGGTCTTCCATCTCGCCGCGCGCCAGGCTCTCCTTGAGCGGGTCGATCCAGGGCATCACCGGGCGGACGTAGCTGGCGGCGCTGAGTTCGCGCAGGGTCCAGCCGCGGGGCATCTTCACCAGGCCCGCCAGCAGCGCAGCCTGCACGAAGGCGCGCCACACCGGCCGCTGGCTCTGCGCGATGAACTGCTCGCCGAGCATCTGGTAGGCGCCCCACTTTTCCACCAGCTCCTGGCGCTGGGCCGAGTAGCTGCCGTCGTAGTTCAGGCTCAGGCTGCTGAAGCTCACGCTGAAGCCGCCCGCCGCGCGACGCAGCTGGGCGTCAACGAAGCCGGCGGCGTTCGGATTCGGCCGTTTTGTGTCAATGGTCTCGATGCGTTCGCCGGGCAGCAGGTCGTCCGCGATCAGGCCAGGGCGCATGGTCAGCGCCCGATAGGGTGTGTCGGTCTCCACCACCACGCTGCTGGCCAACCCGTCGCCGCCGAGGCCGCCGCCGCTGCCATACATCTCGGGCTGGCCCTTCACGATCTGCGCCGACATCGAGGCCGCGACCTTGGCCGCGATGCGTTCGTAGTCCTCGTACTCGTCAATGTCGACCAGGCGGTTGAGCACGCTGGCGAACACCGAAAGACCGCGCACCTGGTGGATGCGGTCAATCAGAGCAAGGTGGTGCAGCTGGTCGGCCTGGACGCGTTTTGTCTCGACGCCATAGCCGCCCTCGTCGCCCGGGTGCGCCTTGTACACGTGGTACGCGACCGCGCGCCCCCATGCGTTGAGCTCGATGCCCTGCACGATGCGGCGCGCCGGGTCGTTGAAGTCCAGCGGCACCAGGTCCGCCTCGATCATCTCGATCGAGAGCGGCACGGCGCTGCCGTGGTCCAGGTAGGGCAGCGGGCCGGCGAGCGTCTGGAAGAAGCACTCCCCATCACGGAACCAGGAGCGCGCCAGCAGTTGCTGGCACTTGCCCCAGTCATGGCGCCAACTGACTTCCGGGCGATCCCACCATTCGTCCCACAGATCGCGCAGCGCCTGCGCCAGGCCGCGGTCGATCTCGCCGCCGGCGCGCCGTGGGGCGGGCATGATGTCGATCCCGCTGCCGACCGTGTTCTGCACGAGGACGTTGAGGCCGTTGCGGCTGACGTCATGGTCGCGGTCCCGCTGGCGGGCGCTGTCGCGCAGCTGCTTCGCGTCCATGCCCACGATGCGGTTGCCGCTGCCCCAGTCCTTGGCCAGCTTCCGGTTGCGCGACGGGCGCGTGGCCTCGTGGGCGCGCGACATGACGCGGATCTGCTGGTCGCGCTTCGCGATCTCGACGGCGGCACGGTCCGCCTCGGCGCGAACTGCGCGGTCGGCGCCCATGATGGCGGCCAGCCGTTCGCGGGCGACGGAGGCCGTCACGTGCGACCTCCGAAGTCCGCTTGGCTGAAGCGGCCCCGACGACCGCCCTCGCGCGAGATAGCTGCGCTCAGGTCGGCGATGGCCTTGCGCACCTCCGCGAGATCCGCGCGGCGCAACTCACGATCGCCGAAGCGGACCGTCTGGCCAGCAAGGATGCGGGCCTCGGCGTCGAGATACAGCTGCAGGCGGGCGGCGTTCGAACTCACACCGCATAGGTTGGATGTTGGTCTGTCTCACTTCTAAGGGAAACGTGAGACAAACAGGGGTGCGCGCCCGTTCAAAATCAAGCGGTTACGCGGCGAGCTGTCTCACGTTTTAGGGAACTCTGAGACAACGGCTGGTTTCGGCTCTGGAAGACCGCCCGGGAACAGCCGATAGAGCGTCGCGCGGCTCACACCATGCGCGCGGCAGACGCGGCCGATATTCTCGCCGCGCTCCAGAGCAGCACGGATCTGGAGCACGTCGACCTGCCGCGGCGCCGAGCCCACGTACACGCTGCCGTTGGCCGCCTTCCTGTCCTGCAGGCAGTCCATCACTGCCGCCGCGTACTGCATGGCGATCTGCTCCCGCGTGCCAGTCTTGAGCACGATGGCGCTGGTGATCTCCCGCATCAGGTCGGTGTAAGGGTCGCAATCGCGATGCATCGTCATCAGTCAGCTCCAGTCGCTCCCCACGAACTTCCGCGCCTGGCGCTTGCGCGCCTCGACGGCACGGGAATCGATGTTGCCGGTGGCTCCGGACGCGACCAGGCCGGCCGCGAATGTTTCACGGGAATCCGCCATCGCCACCTTGCCCGCGCTGGCCAGCACCTGCGCCTCTCTCGCCTCCCACTGCGCCCGGGTCCACCGGTTGAGGCGGAGCTCCGGATGCAGCGCGGCGGCGTAGGCGTACACCCAGGTGTCCAGCGGCTCGTTGCGCGGCGCACCGCGCACGCGCTCGAACCTGTTCTTCCTCGGGTCATAGGTCTCGCTCACCAGCCCGCCGAAATACTCGCGGGAAAGCTGGTCGCTGAAGCGGACGCGTCGGCCCTCGGCGGGCTTGTCGGCGTCCGTCGAGAGCAGGCCGAACAGGTGGTGCTTGATGGCCACGGTGCCAACCGGGTAGGCATGCACGCCACGCTTGTCGACCAGGCCGCGCCAGTTGATGTCCTGCAGCTTCGCCTTGCCCAGCGGTGGCGCGGTGTTGGCAGTGGCGCCGAAGATGGCGATGTGCCGCCGCACGCGGCGGGAGCGGACGAAGGCTTTCACCGCCTCGGTGCGGTGGCCGAGCATGTCCTGGGCGCTGCACTCCACGCGCAGGCTGGCGCCGCTGGCGTGCTCGATCGGCTGGCTCAGCAGTTCCACGAGAGCAGTCCACACCTCGTCGTCGGCCGGGTCGCCCGGCAGCTCCACGTAGTCGATCGGCCAGCAGGTCATCCCCTTGCCCCAGCCGACGATCTGCACCGCCAGGCGGTTGTCCTGCGTGTCGATACCGGCGGTGGCAGCCAGCACCCAGCTGGGCACCGGGCGCAGCGGCAGCGGCTCCGCGCGGTCTTCGATGACGTTGAACTTCACGCCGCGCATGGCCGGGTCTTCCCACGGCTCGGCCAGGCGATCGTTGATGAAGGTCTTCAGCTTCGCGTTGTCGCCCTGGGCGTCGCGCCACATGCGCTCGAGCTCGTGCCAGCGCGGGCCTAGCCCCATCGGGTAATACAGGGCGTTGGCGTGGTAGCCGCGGATCAGCGCGCCAGGCTCTTCGGGCACCCAGCCGCCCTTCGCGATCATGGTGGTCTTCTGGTACTCGTCGATGGCCGCGCCGCACTCGCGGCAGACGTACCAGCACTGCGAGCCGTCCGGTGTCCACATCAGGCCAGCCCACTGCAGCGGCTGCTCGTGGCTGCATTCGGGGCACGGCACGTACCACAGGCGGCGATCGCTCTTGTCGTACAGCTCGCTGATGCGGCAACGGCCGGCGATCTCGGGCGTGCCGACCTTCAGGCGCTTGTACTTCGACGGGAACGCCGAAGTGCGGCCATCCAGCATCTCGCTGGGGTCGTCGCCGGACTTCAGCAGGCTCGCGAAGCTGGAGAACTCGTCGGCCAGCACCAGGCCGGCGCTGGTCGACTTCAGGCGCACCGGGGCGCCGGCATGCTCCACGTACAGCTGGCCGCCCTGGAAATCCTTGAAGCTGCGGCGGTTCGACGCCTCGCGGCTGGACAGGCTGGTCATCACCGACTGGATGGCCGGCGTCTCTTCGATCAGCGGGTTGAGCTTCTGGTCGATCCACTTGTTCATGGACACTTCGGCCGGAAGCGCCACGATGATCGGCATCGGGTTCTCGCACATGGTGTAGCCGAGGATGTTGACCTCGAGCTCCGACTTGCCGAACTGGATCGGCAGCCGAGCCACCACATCGCGCACCGGGCTGCGCGCACTGAAGCAGTCCATGATCTCGACCAGCAGCGGGTTGCGGTCGTTGCGCCACGGCCCCGGCTCCTGGCTGCCCTTGCTGGACAGCACGCGGTAGCGCGCCGCCCACTCGCTGACGCGCATGGGCTTGCGCGGTGCGAGCGAGCGCGCGAGGACGTTGGCGACGATGGGCTCGGCGGCAGCGAAGCTCATGCGCCCTTCCCCGCCGCGGCGAACTTGCGGGACAGATCATCGAGCGCGTGCTCGATGGCGTTGGCCAGCAGCACGCGGCAGCGGGCCTCGTCGGTGGTCGCGGCCAGCTCGGGCGCCAGGGTGGCCGGCACGTTCTCCAGCGTGGTGCGCAGGCGAGTGGCGGCGTCGGCCAGCACGCGCTCGACGTCTTCGCGCTGGATCAGCTCGCCCAGCTCCACCTGCTCGTCGCGCAGGGCCTTGCGCGCGGCGGCCTCGGCCTGGTCGGCCAGCGCCTTGGCGCGGCGCTTGGCGTGCGGGTCGTCGGGTACGAAGGCGGACGGGGGCGCGTCGGCGGCGTCCTGCCCCTCGCCGCCCGGAGTGGAGGAAGAAGACCGCGCGGCATTCCGGGTCGCCGCGTGGCGCTCCTGCACGCCGATCTTCGACGGATCCCGGAGGGCGGCCAACTTGGCCAGCGATTCCGGCACGCGCACCTGGCGGCCGTCGTCGGTCAGCACCAGGTGGCCCTTGCCCTTGAGCTCGGTGATGTAGCTGGGGCGCCAGCCCTGCAGGTCAGCGAAGGCCCGGAAGCCAAGGGTCGCGGGCAGCTCGCGC
The DNA here is from genome assembly GCA_036515815.1 of Luteimonas sp. Classification (GTDB taxonomy): domain Bacteria; phylum Pseudomonadota; class Gammaproteobacteria; order Xanthomonadales; family Xanthomonadaceae; genus Luteimonas. Next base: position 37,693 of record DATBUS010000158.1, on the reverse strand, counting down.
GGCTCAGCCATGGAGGCGGCCTCCTTCAATCTTCTTTTCAGGATTCAGGGTCAGGAAGTCGCGCGCGCGCGCGCGATCGGCCCTGTGCGGCGTCGCGGCCCGCTGTGCGGGGACCTGTGCGGGGACGGATGCCCGCAAGTGCCTGATGCGCAACGCCTGTGCGGCCTGTGCGGCCTGTGCGGCGTGCGCCCCACGTGCGCGCATGTGTGCCCGCATGTGCCCGCACTGGCGGGCCGCTACTCCCGTACGCGGGCGCGCGAAGTCCCCGCACAGGCCGCACAGGCCAGCGTTTACGCCATTTCTGCCCGCACAGGTCCCCGCACTGGTGCGGCCACGTGCCCGCACAGGCCCGATCGCCATCATCGCGAGGCCCTCTGGTCGCCGGACTTGGCGCGCAGCGCCGCCACGTGCTTGCCCAGCCACTCGGCCTCGTCCTCACCCTCCGGGGCCTCGTTCCCGAGCAGCAGCACGCTGTGCGGCCCGACCTTCGCCGGCAAGCCGTACTCGGGCCAGGTCATGTACCGCTTCCGCTCCGCCCGATACCCGCGCTTCTTCTCGAGCGCGTTGACGAACCGCTTCAGCGAGGCAGGCTTCACCCCCACCTGCGTGCACCAGTGGCGGTAGATGTCGAACCAGTCCTGCGTGAGTCCTGCGGGCACCACCGGCTTCCCGCCGACCTCCACGATGGTGTTGGCCACGTCGCGCCGGAACACGGCGTCGACGAACTCCACCGGGCTGTCCTGCGCCAGGTCGATCAGCTCGCGCTTGGCCGCGGTCTCGGGCGGCAGGGTGCCGGGGTTGAAGTCGCCCAGGTCCAGGTGCAGAAGGTAGTCGTGCAGGGCCGCGGCGCCACCGTCGTCGATCTCCGCCAGCAGCTCGGCGTAGAACTCCTTCGGCTTCTTCGGCGGCGTCCAGATGATGCAGTGGCGCCGGTCGTCTTCCTCCAGTACCACCGGCATCGATTCGTTCGACAGGAAGACCAGGTTGACGTGGTTCGCCTCGTCGTAGGCCGCGATGTGCTTCGGGTTGATCCGGATCCACGTGCCGGTGATCAGGGTCTTCAGCTTGTTCTTGACCTCGAAGCGGTGCGCTTGGGCCACCACCTCGTCGGCGATCAGGAACAGCTTCCGGCTGGCCCAGTCGTTGTGCTTGTCGGTCAGGGCGTCCTGGTCGAGGATCCGGCCGTACTTGCCGTAGATCGCCATCACCGTCTCGAAGAACAGGTTCTTGCCGGTGCCCTGCGGACCGTGCACGACGATGGTGGTCTTCATCTTCGCGCCGGGGTGCTGGATCGGGTACGCGACCCAGCGCAGCACCCATTCGTACAGCTCGCGGCTGTTGCGCTCGCCGCTGCACATGTAGGCCAGCAGCTCGAGCAGCTTGTCGCACTTGCCGGCCTTCGGCTGGGTTGGCCAGCCACCCCACAGGTTGCAGGTGACGGACGGGTCGCTGCAGGCCGGGTCGAAGCCCACTTCCTCCTGGCGCACCACATCGCGATCGCCGTGCTCCATCCACGCCTTGTGCACGTCCGGCCGGATGCAGAGGTTGCGCATGTCAGTGAGCGGCAGCAGGCAGTGTTCCTGCCGGTCGAACACCGCGCCACCGGCGGCGTACACCAGCGAGTAGCGCGACAGCAGCTCGTCGACGTACTGGATCGGCTTCAGCTTCGCCGCCCCGCCCCCCGGTGTGGAGGAGGAAACGGCGCGCGGTTTTGGAGCATCCCACTGCAGTTCCGAGAGGCGGGCTCGCACCTGCGCGCCCACCGCGGCGAGACCTTCCAGCGCGTGGAGATCGTTGAAGTCCGAATCCTTGCGGCCGGAGCTCATGAACTTCTCTCGACGCGCCGACTCGTCGTGGAACGTCGGCTTCAGCCAAGCGCCGGACACGGCGACAGCCACCGCGCCGGCGGCGTTGATGCCTGCGTTCTCGCACCGGTGCGGCTGGCCGCACTCCGGGCACGTGGCCGGGTGCTCGGTGAGCACCACGCGCGCCGCGCAGCGCGTGCCGTCTTCGGCGCGGTGCTGACAGCTTCCGAACAGGTCGTCGTCGGCGCACACCAGGATGCGGGCGCGCTTGTACCGCTTGCGCAGCGCCTCGGCCACCGGCAGCAGGTTGCCGGCATCGAAGGCGCACGCCACCGGCAGGCCCGTGGCCTCGTACAGCGAGGCGGCCGTCGCGTAGCCCTCGGCCAACAGCACGATCCACTGCGGCGCATGGCCGAGCAGATGGAAGTGGCCCTTCTTCGCCAGGCCCGCCGGCCAGAACTCCTTCGCCGGCCGGTTCGCCTCGCGCGCCTGGGCCGCGCTGCGGAGGAACTGCAGGCCGTGGATCTTGCCGCCGGTATCGACGATCGGCAGCACGGCCGAGCCATTCTTCGTGAACTTGAGGCCGTGGCCACCCACGCCCTTCTGCTTCAGGTACGGCGCTTCGCCGTCGGCGGGCAGCGCGGCCCAGGCCTTGCGTGCGCGCTCGGCGGCGCGGGCGGATTCGCGCGCGCGCTCCAGCTCGATGCGCTTCCGGTCCTCAGCGAGGCGGCGCTTCAGCGCGGCCGCCTGGTCTGCGGTCAGCGGATCGGCCTTGCCGAGCTCCACCTTCTGCGCGTTGTTCTCGTTGCCGCGCCAGACGCCATAGCTGCCGACGATCAGCAGCGTGCCGTCCGACTTGGGGAACTCGTGGAGCATGTACCAGCCGCGCTTTTCGCGGCCGCCGCCTTCCACCTTGCAGCGGACCATGCGGCCGATCTCCAGGCCGCCGCGGTCGAGGATCAGGCCGAAGCCGGTGAGCTGGCGCAGCACGTCATCGTAGTTCGTGCCCATTTCAGTAACTCCCGCGGGCACTGACTACCCACCAAATGCGGCCGCCATTACCCGCGTCCACTGCACCCCAGAGGGACCCGCGCCCGGCCGTCGCACGAGGCGGCGAGACGGAGGCGACGCCCCCGCGCACGCCCGCCCCTGCAATCGCAGCGCGATCATTCCTCTCACCCGGGGGCGTGGGGGTGCCGGGGCGCAGAGTCACGAGGTGGAAGCCCTCAACGGCAACTCGCCCTGCCTGCGTGCAGCAGCGTCGGCGGCGCGCGCCAGCCGCTCGCGTTCGGCCAGCAAGGCATCGCTGCCCTGCCCCGTTACCGGCGCCGACAGTGCGGCCACCGCCTCTGCCAAGCCGCGCAACGCTGATGCCTTGGGCGGCGCATGCGTCACTCGGCGCGGGCCGGCCCAGGTGGCCACGGCTCACCGCCTGCCCCACGTACGGAAGTGGACCTCGCGCGCCTCTTCGGCGCGCTGGCAGTCGATGCAGAACTGCGCACCCATCGCGGTGCGCTCCGGCGTGATCGGCTCACCGCAGTCGCACGCGGCGCAGTGCGTACGGCCTTGGCGCCGCTGTGTCTGCGCCGCGATCGCCGCTTCCGTCTCGGCCAGCACGCGGTCCTGCACGGCATCCATGAAGTCAGGCATGGGGGCTGGCCTCCCCCGGCTCGGCCATCGCGTGCAGGCGCGTGAGCAGCGACGCCATGCGCTGCTGCACGGCGTAGGCCGCGGCGCGGATCTGCGCGAGTTCGGATTGCGTCAGCGTTCCGTCCGCCAGGGACGTGTGCACCGCCGTGCCGAGGTCGCCGTTGCGCGACCAGAGCGCTGAGATCGCCTCCAACACCGCCATGTCGCAGGCGTCGTCGGCTTGCGCCGGCGTCACCACCACCTGACCCTGCTCCGCCGCCATTGCGTGCAGGATGCGCCGGTCGCCAGTGATGCCCATGATCCGGGAGGCCTCGGCCACCGTCAGGTGGTGGGTGGTGTTGTTCGGGTTGACCTTGTTGCGCAGCACGGCGGCACTCATGCCCAGCCGCGGCGCGAGGGACTCGCTGCCACCTGGATAGTCGTGCACGCACAGGTGCGCGGCGTCTGCAACGTTCATCAATGCCCCCTGCGAACGTGGAATGCGAAAGCGCCGCCAGTCAGGCTGTCGGCATGGACGGAATACGGATCACGGCGCTGCGCGCCTGGACTGCAGGACACGGCGCTGGCGCGGTTCTGGCCGTGTTCTTCCGGCCGCGGCCGGCCCCCGGTGTACGCTGCGCGGAAAGAGTCACTCACCCGAGCACCGGAGACCGGCGTGAACCAGGAACGCTTCGACGCAATGATTCGCTGGATGGAAGCCTCAACCGCAGACCACCAAAAGCTGGAGGCGCGCGTCATGGCAACGGAGCTTGTAATGACAACGCTCATCGACCATCACCCGGAGCCGAAGGCCTTGCAAGACCAGCTTCTGGGTCTCTGCGAGATGTTGCGGAACGGACCCGAGGAAGTCGGTCGGAAGGTGGCGGACCATCTGGAGCGGACGATCCGATACCTCGAACGGCCCGGCGAACCAGGCTGAGCGCGACCTCCGAGACCGCCGCGAGATTGCGAAGTGAGCGCAGTGCGGTTGGCTGCAGACTAGGTGTCATCTCAAGCCGCTCCCTTCACGGGTGCGCCGTCGCGGGACGCCATGCCTCGGGTCTCACCACCGAAGACGTCAGGACGCAACACTTCCAAGTACATGCGACGGGCCGCCGGGATACCCCGGACGCGCCACTCGCTGACGGAAGGCGGACGGACGTTGCACAGACGGGCGACCTCAGCCGTGCCACCCAGAGCATCGATGATCGCGGAATCGTTCATGGGGGCGAAGTATTAGGCACACCTATTGCAAATGCAATAGACATACCTACTGCAACGCCAGTTAGGCTCTCCTAATGCCTACTCCTCTTGCCCGCCGTCTCCAGCAGGCGTTGTCCGCGATGGATCCCCGGCCAACGCAGGCCGACCTGGCGCGCGCTGCTGATGTGAAGGGGCCTAGTGTTCACGCATGGCTGCACGGGCCGACCAAGTCGCTCGGCAAAGCCCTGCTCCCAATCTCACGCCTGCTCGGCGTAAACCCTGAGTGGCTCAACACCGGGCGTGGTCCGATGCGCCCGTCCGGAAACGCGACCCACCCCCGGTACCGAATTACTGAAGCACCTCACGACTACGACGCAGCCAGTGAGATCCGCATGCTGGATGCTCGCGGCTCCTGTGGAGGGGGATCAGTCGTGTGGGAGCTTGAAGACAGGGAACCGTTGATCAAAGAACCATCTTGGTTCCGACGCTATGGCGTCAAGCCGGACGATCTTTTCGCGGTCTTCGCGGACGGAGACAGCATGGCTGACTTCATTGTTGACGGCGACATCGTCATCTTCGACAAGAGCAAGACGATGCCGAAATCTGGTGCGATCTTTCTGATCGATCACCCGGACGGGCTTCGGATCAAGCGAGTCCGCAGGGACATCGACGGGAGCTGGGTGCTCGAAAGCCTGAATACCAACAAGGCAATGTTCCCCGACGAGCGGCTCACCAGTGACCGTGGCGACCTGCTGAGGATCATGGGGCAGTTCGTATATCGCCAAGGCGGCTAATCCCAGGAGTGCGCATGCCAACCGATCCAGTGGCAGAGCGTGAAGCGGTAGAACTCCAGCGGGCCCGCTCGCTGTTGACTAAGAAGCGCCAAGCTGAAGAGAGACGATCGCGGCTGGCACCTACAGTCGCAATTGCCACGCTGACGCTCGTGGGGCTTGCTTTGTCTGCTGCATACGATCGGGACGGCGAACCGGCCGCCATCCGCACTGCAACATGCGATCCAGGCGACTCGGCGTGCCTGGGCGCGCGCATCCTGAGCCAGATCCAAGCCCCCTGCTCGCGTGCCATCGAAGGCCAGCTTAAGCATTCTCCGGAATGGATGGACAGCGCGTGGGAGCGTCGGTTCAGCGCCCCCGCATGGCACAAACCACCGGATCAGCTGATCTTCTACGGGAACCGCATCAAGGTGAAAAATTCTCTTGGCATGCAGCTGTCTCCCTCCTACTTCTGTGTTGTGAAGCGCGACGGAACGCTAGTCCGTGCCGAGCTAAGGGACGCACCCTAAGAAAGTTAGGTTTGCCTATTGACAGAGTAGGTAGGTACGCCTAACTTAAGTCTGCCCCGGTCACCCGGGGCGGGCGACCGGCGGGTCGTCCCGCCGGCCTCCCCTCCGGCTGCAACGGCCCCTCCCCTGGCCTGAGCACGACCCGCCGGCGCCCTCTTCGAATCCGAGGAGGTGCGCCATGCGCGAGCTGCTGGACACGCTGACCAACCCGATCTTCTGGCAGGGCGCCGCTGCGGCGGCTGTGCTGGCACTGATCCTGTTCGCCCTGGTCGTGACGCTGATCGGGCGCATGAACGACGGCGCCACGCTGGCCCACGCCTGCCGGCACGGCGAGCGGCAGGCGTGGCCGGCTCGCGCGGCGAACAGCCCCGACATCGACAACCGCCGGGGGAAGCGCAGTGAGCTGCGCGGAGGTCCCCGGTGAGCGGGCCTGCGGTCGACATCGCGCACCAGGTGCGCGCCTACCACGTGCATTGCGCGCGAATCTCCGCCGACAGCGCGTTCCGCGTTGCGCGCCAGCGTGCCCACGACGCTCTCGACGCCGAAATCGACGGACGCGAAACGCCCTCCGGGCGCTTCGGCCTGTACCAGCGCGCAGCCGTGGCCCGCGAGTGGAAGGGCATCGTCAATGCGTGCCGCCGCGAAGAGAACCGCTTGGCGAAGCTCAAGCATGGCGGTGCGGCATGAGCGCCCGCGATCTCCCCGACGTGCCGGCCCAGCCGGAATACTCGACCGACGCCACCGGCGTGCAGAAGCGAAACAGCGACCTGGCCGATCCGGCCGAGTGGACGCCGTGGGCCGGGCCCAAGGAGCGCCCGCCGCTGCCCGGCCACGAGCATCAGCTGGACCCCGGATCCAAGGTCTGGCCCTGGCTCACTGAGCGCCGCGCGGAGCTGGTGTTCTTCGCCCTGGCGGGCATCGCGCTCGCACTGCGCGTGGGCGACCTCGCGCTGCGCTCGGGGGCGTCTTCATGAGCGCGTTCGCGCAAGCCCTTGCCGCGTTCCGTCTGCAGCAACCGGCCGAAGTGCGGGCCGAGACCGACGCCCTGGTCGCCCGGGTACTCGCGCCGCTCGACGAGCTGGGCCGTGAGTTCGACGCAGCCGTCGGGCGCATGTGCGCCGACGGCAGCCTGCCGGACCGACGCAAGCACCGCCGCCCGCTCCCCCACAAGGAGACCGCCCGATGATGCTGATCGAGATCAAGCCCCGTCGCCCGCTGGCAGCGCACGCCACCTGTGGCCACGCACCGCACCTGATCGAGGCGCGCGGCCGCGCTTATGGCGATGCGAGGCTGCTCGGCAAGCCCGCCCGGGCCTGGCACGTCGAGTGCTGCCGCTGCGGCGTCGCCACGCAGATCCACCCGTCGCCGCGCCTCGCAGAGCTCGCCTGGCGACTGCAGGCCGACCTGGTCACCACCACCGCCCTTCCCACCCTGCGACTGGCCGCCGAGCGCGCCCAGGCCGCAGCCGCCTGACCTCCCGGAGCCTTCCCATGCACATCACACCCAAGGTGGCCGAAGCCCTGCGCGCGTTCGACGCCAGCCCCACCGGCGAGCTGATCCGCTGCTCCGGCGGCTACCGCCCCGCCGGCGTGGCCGTGCGCGACGCCGCGCCCGTCACCATGCGCACCGTCCGCGCGATGAACAACGAATGGCTGGTGCAGTTGCACGGGCCGTTCTCCAGCGGCGCCACCCTCACTGACAAGGGCCGCCGCGCACTAGCCGAACTGCAGGCCCCCGCGCGGCAGGCGAGGGCCGGCTGATGTCCGTGCACCTGCCCGGCCTCGCCGAGGGCGTGCTCACATGGGCACGCAACCGCTACATCTTTGCCCGCTGGCCCGACTTCGTCGTCGGTGCCGATGCCGAGGGCGGCCCCTACCTGCTCCGCTGGTACGTCACGCCGTGGCGCCGCTGGCGCGAGCAGGCCGAGGCCAATCCCACCGCCTGGCGCCGCCTGAAGGCGGCCGTGGCCAAGTGGCTGCCCAACCTCTACGTGCACCTGTTCCTGCGCGACGACGACGACCGCGCACTCCACGACCACCCCAGCTGGGCGTGCCTGATCCTGGACGGCACCTACCTCGAACACACCATCGCCGACGGCGGTATCCACCAGCGCCGCAGCTGGGACGCCGGCAGCCTGCGCTTCCTGCCTACCCGGCACACGCATCGGATCGAACTGCCGACCGTGGGCGACGAGTCCGACATCCGCGTCCCCTGCGTAACCCTGTTCCTCTTCGGCCCGGCGGTGCGCGAGTGGGGCTTCCACTGCCCACAGCGCGGCTGGGTTCACTGGCGCGACTTCACCGCGCCCGGCAGGCCGGGCGAAGTGGGCGGAGGGTGCGACTGATGGCCCGCGGCGTCCACGGCACGGGCCGCACCCAGCTGATCCGAGAATTCCTCTCGAAGCATTGCAACGAGGCGTTCAACGCACGCGAGATCCGCGACGCGGTCGAGCCCGGCGCGAGCATCGATGTGTTCTCCGCGACGCTCTCTTCGATGGCCAGCCGCGGCGACATCGCCCGCCTGGGGGCAGGCAAGGGGAAGGTGCACTTCTTCTGGCCTCGCGGCATGGCCACGCTTGATAGGCGCAAGGCGCCGTCCGCTGACAGCGCCAGGAGCTCGCGTCGACCTCGCGTCTCGAAGGCGCGAGCGACTCCTGCGGCCACGAGTGCCACGGGCATCCAGCCCGCAGTCAGCCAGACCGCGAAGGCGATCAGCGCGCTTGCGATCGCGAAGCGAGCCGATGCACCGCGTCGCGCCGCGAGCAACTTCGTTGCCCCCACGGCCACCCCGGACCCGGCTCTCTTCGCAAAGCGCGCCGCCAGCGCCCGCATCGAGGCCGACATCGCCGCGTTCGAGCGCGGCGGCGGACGCGTCGAGCGGCTCGGCGTCACGAAGCTCTTCCACCACCGCGACGACTGCCAGGACTGACCATGGACACCATCACTGCAATGAGCGGCCCCGACTTCCTCGAGCGCGTCGCCGACGCGGAGCTCGGCAACGGGAACGAGATCAACGCTGCCGCGTTCCGAGACCGCGCCCGCCAGTGGCGCCTGGACCAGGTGGATCTGCGTGAGGCGCAGACGCGCGTGGCCGACCTTGAGGCCGCGCTTGCCGACATCCAGCGCACGGCGAAAGCGGCATGAGCACAAGAAGCGACTGGCCGCAGGGCGTCCTGAACCGTGAGCGGACGCTGCAGATCCTGCGCGAGCACAACGCATGGCGGCGCGGCGCAGAGGGGCCGCAGACAGACCCCCGCATGCTCGGTCTGGCCCTCGACGCTGCAATCGAAGCCCTCGCCTCCGCCCCCCAGCCCCCGAGCGGCGGGGAGGTGGTCATGTACGCGGACGGCGCGCTCGACGATGCGATCCCGGCCGCGCTGATGGAGAGCCTGAAGCAGTCGAGCGAAGGCAACTGCCCGGCGATGGTCGCGAAGTACAGCGTCCCCCTCTACACCGCACCCCCGAGCGCGCCCGTGGGGGTGGATGGATTCGATGCCTGGTGGAAGTCGCACAGCATCGACCCGGAGTTCCCCGAGACGATGGACGACCGAACCTTCGCGAAAGCCGCGTGGGATGCCGCCCTCGCCCAGCAGCCCGCAGCCGAGTTCCACAACGACGGCAACAGCGAGGCGGACTTCATCGCGCACCACGCCGACGCCTGCACGGCCTGCGGTGGCAGCGGCCACAAGGATGACCAGCAGCCCGCAGCCGTGGATGGGGCGATGGTGCGCCGCATTGAAGGGCTGGCACGTCGTTGGGACGAGTCCGCCAACAACGACAAGCACGACGACCGACGCGCGACGAAGCGGAAGTGTGCTGCCGACCTTCGCGCCCTGACCGCCGCCCTCGCCACCCAGCCCGGAGGTGCGGAATGAAGCGCCTGTGGGACGTGCTGTGGTGGGCGCTTGCCGTGTTCTTTCTGGTCGCCCTCATCGGCCGCTGCACTCCGCGCGACGACACCGACCCGCCCAACGGGCGCAGTGGGATGGGGCTTCGGATCGATCACAGAACAGGCTGCCACTACCTGACGACGCTCAGCCTACTGGGCGAAGCAGCCATCACTCCTCGGCTTGACCGCACCGGGCGACAGATATGTACCCAGCCAGAAGGTGGGGAGGCGCCGCCATGCTGACCATCTACCTGGCACTGGCGGCGTGGTTCGCCCTGGTCGACATCCTCGCCGCGCACATCAACGGCATCCCGGCGCGACCCGTAGCGGCCAGCCTGCTCGCTCTGCTCTGGCCGGCATCCCTGGCGTTCGCTCTGCTGGCGTCGGCCCTGATCATCCGTCGGCTGCGCGACCGGCTCGAAGCCGCTGGGATCGAAGCATGACCTCGGCCGACACCGTGACTGGAGGCTCCCATGGCTGACGGCACGCCCCGCGGCTTCAACTTTCCTCTCCCGCAGCAGTCCGCACTTCGCCCCGGCGAGATCGTGGTCGACCTGTTCGCCGGCGGCGGCGGTGCGAGCGAAGGCCTGAAGCAGGCGCTCGGCATTGACCCGGCGCTGGCCTACAACCACGACGCCGACGCCATCGGCATGCACGCCGCGAACCACCCGCTGACGCAGCACCACCGCGAGGACATCTGGCACGCCGACCCGCGAGTCGACGTGGCCGGCCGACCCGTGGGCTGGTTCCACGCGTCGCCCGACTGCACGCACTTCAGCCAGGCCAAGGGCGGCCAGCCGCGCAACCGGAAGATCCGGGCACTGACATGGGTGGTCCTGAAGTGGGCCGGCCAGCTGGCGGGTGTCGGCTGCGCGCCGCGGATCATCAGCCTCGAGAACGTGCGCCAGATCCTCACCTGGGGTCCGCTCGTGGCGAAGCGCGACAAGGCGACCGGTCGCGTGCTGACCCTGGAACAGGTGCCGTGCACCGAGACAGGGCGGATGGTCTACCGCGTTGCGGATCCCGGCGAGCGCGTGCCGGTGGAGCTGCAGCAGCTGGTGCCGGACAAGCGCCACGCGGGCCGCACATGGCGGCAGTTCATCGCCGCGCTGGAGGCGCTCGGCTACGTCGCGGAGTGGCGCGTGCTGAGCGCCGCGGACTACGGCGCCGGCACCAGCCGCGAGCGCCTGTTCCTGGTCGCCCGCCGCGATGGCGAGCCGATCCGCTGGCCGGAGCCGACCCACGGACCCGGCCGCCCGCTCCCGCACGTCAGCGCCGCCGAGTGTCTGGACTTCAGCATTCCGTGCCCGTCGATCTTCGACCGTGCTAGGCCGCTGGCCGACGCCACGCTGCGGCGGATCGCCCGGGGCGTGAAGCGCCACGTCCTGGACGCGGCAGAGCCGTTCTTCATCACCGAGTTCGCGAACGCGAGCAACGGGCGCACCTGGTCCGGCGGCGAGCCGCTGCGCACGCAGTGTGCCGGGGTGAAGGGCGGGCACTTCGCTGTGGTGACACCGGTCCTGGCGGGTGTCGGAGGCCGTGCCGGCCAGACGAACCCGCGTAGCGGCGGGCAGCCGATGCACACCATCACCGCGAGAGCCGACACCGCGGTCATCGCCCCTGTCCTGATGCAAGCCGCACATGGTGAAGGGCGGCCTGACGGCGTGAAGCGCTGGGGGTCCGGCGTCCGGAGCGTGCGCCAGCCCACATCGACGGTGACCGCCAGCGGCAGCGGCGGACAAGCGGTCATCGCTGCCTTCCTCGAGCAGGCGAACGGCGGCGGCCCCAACGGCAACCCAGCACCGGCGCGGAGCTGTCGCCAGCCCGTGAGCGCCATCACGGCGTCCGGCAGCCAGCAGCGGCTGGTGACGGCGCACCTGGCGACGCTCCGGAACAACATGACCGGCGCGGCCGCCTCCGAGCCGCTATCCGTCATCTCCGCAGGCGGCGAACACCACGCGGTGGTCGAGTGCTCGCTGGCTCCCGAAGCCGAAGCCGGCGCACTGCGCGTGGCCGCGTTCCTCATCAACTACTACGGGAACGGCACCGCACTGGACGTGCGCGACCCGCTGGACACCGTGACAACCCGTGACCGCCTTGCCCTGGTCACCGTGGCGATCCAAGGCACGCCTTACGTCATCGTCGACATCGGCCTGCGCATGCTCAAGCCGCACGAGCTGTACCGAGCCCAGGGCTTCCCGGTCGGGTACATCCACGACCGCACCGCGGACGGCCGGCCGCTCTCCGTGTCGGCGCAGGTCCGCATGGTCGGCAACAGCGTCAGCCCGCCGCCGCTACGCGCCGTAGCGCGCGCCAACCTGGATCTGGTGCCGGCGTTGAGGACCGCGGCATGAGCGCGCTGAGCCCCGCCATGCTGTCGCTCCTGGACGTGCTTGCCGAGATCGAGGTGCGGAATTATCTGCACCCCCAGGCCAGCCATGACAATGACCCGGCCGCTGAGCGTCCGGATCACCCCGTTTCCGAAGCTGACCGGGAGGCAGCATAGTCCGCCGATGCGCGTCGCCGCCTACGCCCGCTACAGCTCCGACAACCAGCGCGAGGCCAGCCTCGAGGACCAGCTGCGCAACTGCCGCCAGTACGCGGCGCGCATGGGCTGGCCAGCGCCCGTCGAGTACCGCGACGCCGCGATCTCCGGCAGCCGAAGCGACCGCCCGAGCTACCGGCGCCTGCTGGCCGAGGCCGACCGCTTCGACGTGATCCTGGTCGACGACCTCTCGCGCCTGGCGCGCGACAGCGTCGAGCTCACCACCACCACGCGGCGCCTCACCTTTTCGGGCGTGCGCCTGATCGGCGTCAGCGACGGCACGGACACCGGTCGCAAGGGCCACACCGCCGAGGTGGGCCTGCGCGGCATCATGTCGGAGCTTTACCTCACGGACCTGGCCGACAAGACCCACCGTGGCCTGATGGGCCGGGCGCTCGACGGCGCCAGCGCTGGCGGCCTGCCCTACGGTTACCGCGTCACCACTGCTGGCGGGCGCGAGATCGACGCGGCACAGGCGGCCGTGGTGCGCCGCATCTACGCCGACTACATCGCCGGCGCCAGCGCCCGCGAGATCGCCATGGCGCTCAACCGGGACGGCGTACCCAGCCCCCGCGGCAGCACGTGGGCCGTGTCCGCGATCCAGGGCGACTATCGTCGCGGCATCGGCATCCTGGCCAACCCCATCTACATGGGTCGACAGATCTGGAACCGCTCGATGTGGGTCCGCCATCCGGTCACGCGGCGCCGCGTGCGCCGCGAGCGGCCGGAATCGGAGTGGGTGGTCAGCGACCGCCCCGAACTCGCCATCGTGACGCCGGAGCTGTGGGAGGCCGCCAAGGCGGCGAAGGTGCGCCGCGGCACAGGCACCACCGCCAAGCGCGGGCGGCCCGCCAAGCACCTGCTTACGGGCCTGCTGCGCTGCTGCGACTGCGGCGGCCCGATCGTGGTGGTCGACGGCACCTACTACGGCTGCTCGACCGCCAAGGACCGTGGCACCTGCGCCGGCGGCGTGCGCGTGAACCGGCGCCACGCCGAGGCCGCCATGCTGGCCGGCGTCCGCGAGGCGCTGCTGTCCGACCAGGCCATGCGCGCGTGGCAGGCGGCGATCTCGAAGCAGCTGGTGGCCCAGCAGGGACAGCGTGACGAGGCCAAGCGCCGACTGGCGCAGGCGCGCCGCGAGCGCGAGAACGTGATGGCGGCCATCCGGGCCGGGATCGTGCTGGCCAGCACCAAGGCCGAGCTCGAGCGGCTGGAGCGGCTCTGCGAGCAGCTCGAAGCCGAGGCAAGCCCGCCGACGCAGGTGATGCCCGATGTGAAGGCGCGCCTGCGCCGCATTGCCGACACCCTGGCCAGCCGCTCCGCGGCGAGCCCGGCGGTGCGCGAGGCACTGCGCGCCGTAATCGGCCACGCGGTGCTGGAAAAGAAGAACGGCGTGCCTGTTGCCAGGATCACGCCGTCCGAACTGCTGCAGATAAAAATGGTAGCGGGGGCAGGATTTGAACCTGCGACCTTCGGGTTATGAGCCCGACGAGCTGCCAGACTGCTCCACCCCGCAGCAGAAGAACATTATGACGGATGGCTGGGTTTTTTGCAAGCTCCGGTGCGAACGAATGCACCGGGGCCTGCGGGAAACATCAGGCGAACGCCGCCTGGCACCAGGCCATGATCGGGCTCCACGCGAAGCCCAGCACCAGCAGCGCCAGCGCGTTGACCGCGAACAGGGTCTTCAGCGGCTTGCTGTCGTGCGCGGCGATCGGCCGGCCTTCCGGCTCGTCGAAGTACATCACCTTGATCACGCGCAGGTAGTAGAACGCACCCACCACCGCGAACACGATGCCGATGATCGCAAGCCACAGCAGGTCGCCCTCGAGCGCCGCGCGCAGCACGACGAGCTTGGCCCAGAAGCCGAAGAAGGGCGGCACGCCGGCAAGCGAGGCCATGATGGCGAGCACCAGCGCCGCCATCCACGGGCTGCGTGCGTTGAGGCCCTTGAAGTCGTCGATGCGATCGGCTTCGAAGCCATTGCGTGCCAGCACCACGATGGCGCCGAACGCCGCCACCGACATCAGCGCGTAGCTGATCGCATAGAACATCGCCGCGGCATAGCCCTCCGGCCCACCGCCGGCCAGGCCGAGCAGCAGGAAGCCGACGTGCGAGACCGTGGAGTACGCCAGCATGCGCTTCAGGTTCGACTGGGCCAGCGCGAAGACGTTGCCGACCACCAGCGACAGCGCCGCCAGCAGCGCCACCATCAGCTGCCACTGGTCCTGCAGCGGGCCGACGCCGACCTCGAGCAGGCGGTAGGCCATGCCGAAGATCGCCAACTTGGGCGCGGAGCCGATGAACAGGGTCATCGGCGTCGGCGCACCGTGGTAGGCATCGGGCAGCCACATATGGAACGGCGCGGCACCGAACTTGAAGCACACGCCCACCACCAGGAACACCGTGCCGGTCAGCAGCAGGGTGCGGGCACCGCCGTCGACGGTGGCGGCGGCATTCGCGATCGTGGCCAGGTCAAGGCTGCCGGTGGCGCCATAGACCAGCGACATGCCGAACAGCAGCAGGCCCGAGGCCAGCGAACCGAGCACGAAGTACTTCATCGCCGCTTCCGAACCGACCGGGTTGTCGCGGTCGATCGCGACCAGCGCGTACTGGCACAGGGCCAGCAGCTCGAGCCCGACATAGATCGTGGCCAGGTTCGGCGCCGAGACCAGCAGCATCATGCCCACGGTGGCGAACAGCATCATCACCGGCAGCTCGCCCTTGTACAGGTCGCGCTCGCGCATGAAGTGCCAGGCATAGCCCAGCGACATCGCGGTCACCAGCAGGATGAAGACCTTCAGCACGTCGGCGGCATCGTCGCGGACGAACATGTCGGCCAGCACCATGCCCTGCCCGCCCACGCCGGCGATGATCATCGCGGCGGCGCCGAGCACGATGGCGATGGCGCAGGCGTGGGTCACCACGCGGCGCCGCTCGCCCATGAACAGGTCCAGCATCAGCAGCGCGAACGCGCCGATCACCACCGCGAGCTCGGGCGCGAGCGGCGCGATATCGGCCAGCGTCCGGACGGGAGGGGTCATAGCTCCAGGCATCATCGCGTCACGTTCCTCAAAGCTTGCTGTTGGCGAGCAAGCCCGCCAGCTGCGCGATGGACGGTTCCATCAGGTCGGTCAGGGGCTTGGGCCAGAGGCCGATGAGCAGCACGCCCACGGCGAACACGCCCAGCACCAGGGCCTCGCGGCCATTGATGTCCTTCAGCGAGGCGACGTGGGCATTGCCCACCTCGCCGTACATCACCCGCTTGACCAGCCACAGCGTGTAGCCGGCACCGAGGATCAGGGTGAGCGCGGCGACGAAGGCGATCAGCGGGTGCTGCTGGAACGCCGCCACGATGACCATGAACTCGCCGACGAAGCCCGAGGTGCCCGGCAGGCCCGAGTTGGCGAAGGCGAACAGCACGTAGAAGGCCGCGAACACCGGCATCACGTTCGCCACACCGCCGTAGTCGCGGATCATGCGGGTATGCATGCGGTCGTAGAGCACGCCCACGCAGGTGAACATCGCGCCGGAGATGAACCCGTGCGAGACCATCTGCACCATCGCGCCCTGCATGCCCAGGCGCGCGGCCTCGGGGTTGCCGGTGTCGCGCACCAGTGCGAAGGCGATGAAGATGCCGAGCGTCACGAAGCCCATGTGCGAAACCGACGAGTACGCGATCAGCTTCTTCATGTCCTGCTGGACCAGGGCCACCAGGCCGACGTAGACCACGGCGATGAGCGACGCGGCGATGACCAGCCAGGCCCATTCGTGGCCGGCGTCGGGCGTGATCGGCAGGCTGAAGCGCAGGAAGCCGTAGCCACCGATCTTCAGCATGATCGCCGCCAGGATCACCGAGCCGCCGGTGGGTGCCTCGACATGCGCGTCCGGAAGCCAGGTGTGCACCGGGAACATGGGGATCTTCACCGCGAACGCCGCGAGGAAGGCGAAGAACAGCCACATCTGCTCGGTCGCGGTGAGCGGGAGCGCGTACAGGTCGGGCAGCTGCCAGCTGCCGGCCTTCAGGTACAGGTACACCAGACCGACCAGCATGAAGATCGAGCCGAGGAACGTGTACAGGAAGAACTTGATCGAGGCGTAGACGCGGCGCGGGCCGCCCCAGACACCGATGATGATGAACATCGGGATCAGCATCGCCTCGAAGAACACGTAGAACAGCATCGCGTCCACGGCCGAGAACACGCCGATCATCAGGCCCTCGAGGATCAGCATGGACGCGTAGTACTGCGAGACGCGCTTGTCGATCGAGGCCCAGGCGCCGATCAGCACCAGCACCGTGACCAGGGTGGTCAGGACGATCAGCGCGACCGAGATGCCGTCCGCACCCAGGTGGTACTGGATGTCATAGGCCGGGATCCACTCCCGCGCCTCGACGAACTGCATGGTGGCCGCGGCCGCCGAGGCGTCGTAGCCGGTGAACAGCGGGACGCTGATGGCGAACACCACCAGCGCGATCGCCAGCGACAGCCAGCGCGCGGCGCCGGCACGATTGCCGAGCGCGAGCACCATCGCGCCACCGAGGATCGGCAGCCACACGAGGATGCTGAGGAGAGGCCAGTTCGACACGTATCGTCTTCCGTCAGGTCCAGAGGTAGATCAGCACGGCCAGGAGCAGGATCAGGCCGACGATCATCGCGAATGCATAGTCATGGAGGCGGCCGGTCTGCAGCCGGCGCGCGACGCCCGACACCAGCCCCACCAGGCGCGCGGTGCCATTGACCAGCACGCCATCGATCAGCTTGCTGTCCGCGGCGGTGGACGCCTTGCCGAGCTGCAGGCTGCCGCCCGCCAGGCCGCCGATCCACAGGTCGTCGGCCCAGTACTTCTTCTCGAGCACGTGCACGAGCGGGGCGAACGTGCCGCGGGCACGGGCTGCCAGTTCCGGACGCCACCAGTACATCACCGTGGCGAGCACGAAGCCGGCCAGCGTCAGCCAGAACGCCGGGGTCAGGAAGCCGTGCAGCGCGAACGCGACCGGGCCATGCCACAGCTCGGCGGCGACACGGGCCAGGGTGTCGTTCTCCGGCAGCAGGTCGATCGCGCCGGTGAAGAACGGCATCACCTGGCCATGGCCACTCCAGTCGGTCCCGAACAGCATCGGGCCGGCGGTGAAGAAGCCGATCGCGATCGACGGGATCGCCAGCAGCACCAGCGGCAGCGTCACCACCCAGGGCGACTCCCTGGGCTCGTGCGCGCCGTGGTGGTCGTCGTGCGCGTGGTGGCCATGCGCATCCAGGCGGGACGGCTCGTGGCGCGTCTCCTGGTCGTGCGACCCGTGGGTTTCAGCCGGATGCGACTGCTCGACTTCGCGGAAACGCTCGCGGCCGAAGAAGGTCATGTACAGCAGGCGGAAGCTGTAGAACGAGGTCACGAAGGCGCCCAGCAGCACGGCCCAGTAGCCATAGGTGCCGACCCAGCCCATGCCCTCGGCGCCGAACTTCGCCGCCTCGATGATCGTGTCCTTGGAGTAGAAGCCGCTGAAGAACGGCGTCGCCACCAGGGCCAGGGTGCCGATCAGCATGGTAACGAAGGTGACCGGCATGTACTTGCGCAGGCCGCCCATGCGGCGCATGTCCTGCTCGTGGTGCATGGCGATGATCACCGAGCCCGCGCCGAGGAACAGCAGCGCCTTGAAGAAGGCATGCGTCATCAGGTGGAACACCGCCGCCGAGTAGGCCGACACACCCAGCGCGACCGTCATGTAGCCCAGCTGCGAGAGCGTCGAGTACGCGACCACGCGCTTGATGTCGTTCTGCACGATGCCGATGAGGCCGGTGAAGAAGGCCGTGGTGGCGCCGATGAACAGCACGAACTGCAGCGCGACCGTGCTCAGCTCGTACAGCGGCGACATGCGCGCCACCATGAAGATGCCCGCGGTGACCATGGTCGCGGCGTGGATCAGGGCCGAGATCGGGGTCGGGCCCTCCATCGAATCCGGAAGCCAGACATGCAGCGGCACCTGCGCCGACTTGCCCATGGCACCGATGAACAACAGGATGCAGATCAGGGTCGCGACCGACCAAGCGTGGCCGCCGAAGATCTCCACCACCTGGCCGCCACCGATGGTCGGGCCGGCGTTCGCGAACACGGTCGCGTAGTCCAGGGTGCCGAACCAGTAGGCCACGGCGGCAATGCCCAGCAGCATGCCGAAGTCGCCAACGCGGTTGACCAGGAAGGCCTTGAGGTTGGCGAATACCGCCGTCGGGCGCTTGTACCAGAAGCCGATCAGCAGGTACGAGACCACGCCCACCGCTTCCCAGCCGAAGAACAGCTGCAGGAAATTGTTGGCCATGACCAGCGCCAGCATCGAGAAGGTGAACAGGCTGATGTAGCTGAAGAAGCGCTGGTAGCCCGGGTCGTCGGCCATGTAGCCGATGGTGTAGATGTGCACCAGCAGCGACACGAAGGTCACCACCACCATCATCATGGCGGTCAGGCGGTCGACCATGAAGCCGATATTGACCTCGAAGCCCGCCACCTGGAACCAGGTGTAGACGTTCTCGTTGAACGGCGCCGCGCCCTGCACCACCAGCTGCCACAGCACCCAGGACGACAGCGCGCAACTGACGGCGACACCGAGGATGGTGACCGACTGGGCACCGACGCGGCCGACCTGGCGGCCGAACAGGCCCGCGACGATCGCACCGAACAGCGGCGCGAGCACGATCGCGACCAGGACGGCCTTCGAAATAACGATTTCCATGCCAGGCATTCCGTCAGCCCTTCAGCGTGTCGATTTCGGCGACGTTGATCGTGCGCCGGTTGCGGAACAGCGTGACCAGGATCGCCAGGCCGATCGCGGCCTCGGCCGCGGCCACGGTGAGGATGAAGAACACGAACACCTGGCCCGCCGCGTCGCCGAACTCGCGCGAAAAGGCGATGAAGTTGATGTTCACCGAGAGCAGCATCAGCTCGATGCACATCAGCAGGATGATCACGTTCTTCCGGTTGAGGAAGATGCCGGCCACGCTGATGCAGAACAGCGCGGTCGCCAGCGTCAGGTAGTGCCCCAGCGCGAGGCCCTGTCCGAGGAATTCCATTACTTGCCCTCCCCGTCGGTGGAGCCGGTGACCGGTGCATCGTCGGCGCGGTGCACCGAAGCCGGCATGTCGACCATGCGCAGGCGGTCGCCCGCACGGGTGCGGACCTGTTCGCCCGGGATCTGGTGCTTGGTGCCCGGGCGCCGACGCAGCGTGAGCGTGACCGCGGCGATCACCGCCACAGTCAGGATCACCGCCGCGACCTCGAAGGGCAGCAGGAAGTCGGTGAACAGGCGGCGCGCGATCCACACGGTATTCGACACGCCGGCCGCTTCCACCGGGTCGGGCGCGAAGGGCGTGTCCACGAAGGCCATGACGCCGATGAGCGAGAGCAGCTCGAGCAGCATGACCACGGCCACCACGAGGCCGATCGGCAGGTAGCGCACGTAGCCCTCGTTGATCGGCGCCAGGTCGACGTCGATCATCATCACCACGAACAGGAAGAGCACCATCACCGCGCCCACGTACACCAGGATCAGCGCGACGCCGAGGAACTCGGCACCGGCGATGATCCAGGTGCAGGCCACGCTGAAGAAGGTCAGCACCAGGAACAGGGCCGAGTGCACCGGGCTGCGCGAGCCGATGACGCCGATGGCGCCGGCGAGCGCGACCGCCGCGAAGGCGAAGAATGCGATCTGTACGAAGTCCATGGCTTACCTGTATGCGGCGTCGGCGGTGCGGCGCTCGGCGATCTCCGCCTCGAGGCGGTCACCCAGGGCCAGCAGCTGCGGCTTGGTCACGATGTTCTCGCCGCGCAGTTCGAAGTGGTACTCGTGCACCTGGGTCTCGACGATCGAGTCCACCGGACAAGATTCCTCGCAGAACCCGCAGAAGATGCACTTGAACAGGTCGATCTCGTACCGGGTGGTGCGGCGCGTGTTGTCCTCGCGCGGCTCGGATTCGATCGTGATCGCCAGCGCCGGACAGACCGCTTCGCACAGCTTGCAGGCGATGCAGCGCTCTTCGCCGTTGGGGTAGCGGCGCAGCGCATGCAGCCCGCGGAACCGCGGCGACTGCGGGATCTTCTCCATCGGGTACATCATCGTGTACTTCGGGCGCCACAGGTACTTGAAGGTCAGCGCCATGCCGCGAAGCATCTCGATCAGCAGGAGGCTCCTGGCCCAGGAAACGAACTTGCCCATCACGCACCTGCCTCGAACACGCCGAAATACGCCATCAGTGCCGTCACCGCGATCCAGGCGATGGACAGCGGGATGAAGACCTTCCAGCCCAGCCGCATGATCTGGTCATAGCGGTAGCGCGGGAACGAGGCGCGGAACCAGATGAAGGTGCTGGCGAAGAAGATGACCTTCGCGAACAGCCACCACCAGCCGTCGCCCAGGATGACCGAGAGCACCGGGATGTCCGGGATCCAGGCCGCCGGGATCGGCGAGAGCCACCCACCCAGGAAGAAGATCGCGGTGAGGAAGCTCACCAGGATCATGTTGGCGTACTCGGCCAGGAAGAACAGCGCGAACACCGCGCCCGAGTACTCGACCATGTGGCCGGCCACGATTTCGCTCTCGCCCTCGACGACGTCGAACGGTGCGCGGTTGGTCTCGGCCACGCCCGACACGAAGTAGATGACGAACAGGGGCAGCATCGGCACCCAGAACCACTCGAGGAAACCCGAGTTGCCGGCCTGGGCCATCACGATCTCGCTGAGATTCAGGCTGCCCGCGCCCACCATGACGCCGACCAGTGCGAAGCCCATCGCGATCTCGTAGCTGACCACCTGGGCCGCGGAACGCATGGCGCCCAGGAAGGCGTACTTCGAGTTCGAGGCCCAGCCGGCGAGGATCACGCCATACACGCCCAGCGAGGTCATCGCCAGCAGGTACAGCAGGCCTGCGTTGGCATTGGACAGCACCATGCGCGCATCGAAGGGCACGACCGCCCAGGCCGCGAGCGCGGGCGCCAGCGTGATCAGGGGCGCCAGGATGTACAGCACCTTGTGCGCCGCGCTGGGCCGGATGACTTCCTTGAACAGCAGCTTGAAGACGTCGGCGAAGGCCTGCAGTACGCCGAAACCCACGTACATCGGCCCGTGCCGGATATGCATCCAGCCGATGAGCTTGCGCTCCCAGACCACGTAGAAGGCCACCGCGATGATCACCGGCATGGTGATCGCAAGGATCAGCAGCACCAGCCAGAGGATGGTGCCGACAGCGCCCAGCGATTCGAGCCAGCCGCGGAAGGGTTCGAGCCAGCCGAGAAGCACGGTGGCGGTATCGTTCGTCGTCGTGCTCATGCGGCCTCCACCCGCACCGCACCGGCGCCCAGCGCCGCCGTGGCGCCATAGCCGGATTCGATCAGGGCCGTGCCGCGGGCCACGCGGCTGCTGGTCACCACCGGCAGGGTCGCGGTGCCGGTGCCGTTGGCCACGCGGGCCATCGCACCGTCACCGACGCCGGCGGTGGACGCATCGTCGGGATTGAGGGTGATCCGCGGCCCCAGGGTCAGCGGATGCGCCTGCAGCGCCGCGGCGCGGCGGGTCACGCCGTCCACGCGGTAGATCGCCTGCGCCACCGCCAGCTCGAGCCCACCCTCGCCCGCCACGGGGGCCGCGCCGCGCGCGACCGCGACCTGGCGGGGCTGCACCAGCGCACGCGCGCCCGCGAAGTCGGCGAAGTCGAAGCCGTCCACGCCCAGCACGCCGCCCAGCGCACGCAGGGCCTTCCAGCCGGGGCGCGCCTCGCCCGGAAGCCTGCCACCCGCGGCGGTCCGCTGTTCGCGGCCGTCGAGATTGGTCAGGCTGGCGTCGAGTTCCGGCAGCAGGCCGATCGGCAGGATCACGTCGGCCACGCGGCGGGTCGACTGGCAGGCGAAGTGGCTGAAGGCCACGACCTGCGCGCCGCCCAGCGCCTGCATGGCCTTCGCCTGGTCGGCGAAATCCAGGCCCGGCTCGATGCCGTAGATCAGGTAGCCGGCACGCGGCTGGACCAGCATGGCAACGGCGTCGCGCGAGCTCGGCAGCACGCCCAGGCGCGACAGGCCGACGGCGTTGGCGCCTTGCGGGATACGGCACAGCGCGGCATTGACACGGGCCGCGAAATCGGCCGCCGCGCGACGGATGGCCGCGGCGTGGTGGCCGCACTCGGCCAGCCCGCCCACGATGACCACCGGGCGCGCGGCGCCTTCCAGCGCGGTCGCCAGCTCGGCGGAGGCCAGTGCGTCGGCGATCCGCGACGGCGGCACGATCGCCTTGTGGCTGACGTCGAAGGTGAACTCGAAGTCCACCGGGTTGACCACGTGCACCTTCGCGCCGGCACGCCAGGCCTTGCGCACGCGCTGGTGGACGAGCGGCAGCTCGTGGCGCAGCTGGCTGCCCACGATGACGATCGCATCGGCCTTCTCGATGTCCTCCACCGGCATGCCGAACACCTCGGCGGTGGCGCCATCGGACAGGTCGTGCTGCGCGATGCGGTGGTCGAGGTTGCCCGTCCCCAGGCCCTCGGCCAGGCGTGCGAGCAGCGCGCCTTCCTCGTTCGAGGTAGCCGGGTGCACCAGGATGCCGAGGTCGTCGGCGGCGTTGTCGCGCAGGATCTGTGCGGCCTTCGCCAGCGCCTCGTCCCAGGTGGCCTCGCGCCAGTCGCCGTCATCGCCGTTCGAGGCGACGCGGATCATCGGGCGCGTCGCACGGTCCTCGGCGTACAGGCCCTGGTGCGAATAGCGGTCGCGGTCCGACAGCCAGCACTCGTTGACCGCTTCGTTGTCGCGCGGGACGGTGCGCATCACTTCGCCGCGGCGCGCGTGCAGGAACAGGTTGCTGCCGAGGGCGTCGTGATAGCCAAGCGACTCCTTCGCGATCAGCTCCCAGGGGCGCGCGCGGAAGCGGAACACCTTGTTGGTCAGCGCGCCCACCGGGCAGACGTCGATGACGTTGCCGGACAGTTCGGTGGTCAGCGGCTTGCCGTCATAGGTGCCGATCTGCAGGTTCTCGCCACGCTTCATGCCGCCAAGCTCGTAGGTGCCGGCAATTTCGGCGGTCACGCGGACGCAGCGCGTGCAATGGATGCAGCGCGTCATCTCGGTGGCGACCAGCGGGCCCAGGTCCTCGTCGGCCACCACGCGCTTGCGCTCGGCATAGCGGCTGACCGAACGGCCATAGCCCAGCGACAGGTCCTGCAGCTCGCACTCGCCGCCCTGGTCGCAGACCGGGCAGTCGAGCGGATGGTTGATGAGCAGGAATTCCATCACGTTGCGCTGCGACTTCAGCGCCTTGTCGCTGCGCGTCTGCACCCGCATGCCGTCCATCACCGGGGTGGCACAGGCCGGCGCCGGCTTGCCCATCTTCTCGATGTCGACCAGGCACATGCGGCAGTTGGCCGCGATGGCGAGCTTGTCGTGGTAGCAGAAGCGCGGGATCGGGATGCCGGCCTTGTCGGCGGCCTGGATGATCATCGAGCCCTTGGGTGCCGCCATCTCCACGCCGTCGATGAAGACGGTGACGTGGTCGGGCGGCAGGTTCGGGTTCACCGGCTGCGCGCTCATGCCGCGGCCTCCGTGCGGACGTCGACAATCGAACGGCCGTGCTCGATGTAGTACTCGAACTCGTGCCAGAAGTGGCGCAGGAAGCCCTGCACCGGCCAGGCCGCGGCCTCGCCGAACGCGCAGATGGTGTGGCCCTCGATCTGGCCCGCAGAGGCGCGCAGCATTTCCACGTCCTCCATGGTCGCCTTGCCGTCGACGATGCGGGTCAGCATGCGGTGCATCCAGCCGGTGCCCTCGCGGCAGGGCGTGCACTGGCCGCAGGACTCCTGCCAGTAGAAGCGCGAGATGCGCTGGCACGCGCGCACCATGCAGGTGCTGTCGTCCATCACGATCACCGCGCCGGAGCCGAGGCCGGAGCCGGCCTTCTGCAGCGCGTCGTAATCCATGGTCAGGTCCATCATCAGCTCGCCCGGCAGCACCGGCATCGAGGAACCGCCGGGGATCACGCCCTTCAGCGTGCGGCCCGGGCGCAGCCCGCCGGCCATCTCCAGCAGCTCCGGGAACGGCGTGCCGAGACGGATCTCGTAGTTGCCCGGCTTCTGGACGTGGCCCGAGACCGAGAAGATCTTGCAGCCGCCGTTGTTCGGCTTGCCGAGGTTGGCGAACCACTCCGCGCCGTTGCGGATGATCGCGGGCACCGAAGCATAGGTCTCGGTGTTGTTGATCGTCGTCGGCTTGCCGAACAGGCCGAAGTTGGCCGGGAACGGCGGCTTGTAGCGCGGCTGGCCCTTCTTGCCCTCGAGCGACTCCATCAGCGCGGTTTCCTCGCCGCAGATGTAGGCGCCGGCACCCAGCGCGTTGTGGATGTCGATGTCCACGCCGCTGCCCAGGATGTCCTTGCCCAGCCAGCCGTGGGCATACGCCTCGGCCAGCGCTTCCTCGATGTGCTCGAAGGGCTCGTGGTGGAACTCGCCACGCATGTAGTTGTAGGCCACGCTGGAACCGGTGGCGTAACACGCGATCGCCAGGCCCTCGAGCACCGCGTGCGGGTTGTAGCGCAGGATGTCGCGGTCCTTGCAGGTGCCTGGCTCGGACTCGTCCGAGTTGCAGAGGATGTACTTCTGCATCTCGCCCTTGGGCATGAAGCTCCACTTCAGCCCGGTCGGGAAGCCAGCGCCACCGCGGCCGCGAAGCCCCGACTGCTTGACCATCTCGATGATCTCGGCCGGCGGGATCTTCTCCGTCAGCACCTTGCGCAGCGCCTGGTAGCCGCCGGTCTTGAGGTAGTTCTCGTACGACCACGGCTTGTCGAAGTGCAGCGTGGTGTACACGGCCTGGTGCTCCTTCGGCGCGGGGCCGACGGGCCCGCAGCCTTCGGAGACGTGGGTGTGGTTGTGCGCCATGCCTTCGTCCAGCCTCACTTCAGTCCGTCGAGCAGCTCGTCCACCTTCGCGGCGTCGAGCTTCTCGTGGTAATGGCCGTTGATCACGACCACCGGGGCGCCGCAGCACGCGGCCACGCACTCTTCCTCGCGCTTGAGGTAGACACGTCCGTCCGCCGTCGACTCGCCCAGCCTGCAGCCGAGCTTCTTCTCGGCGTGCGCGACCAGGTCCTCGGCGCCGTTGAGCCAGCAGCTGATGTTCGTGCAGAAGGCGACGTTGTTGCGGCCGACCTCGCGGGTCTCGAACATCGAGTAGAAGGTCGCGACCTCGTAGGCCCACACCGGTGGGATGCCGAGGTACTTCGCCACCGCCGCGATCAGCTCGTCGGTCAGGAAGCCGCCATTCTGCTGCTGGGTGGCGAACAGGCCCTGGATCACCGCCGAACGCTTGCGGTCGGGCGGGAACTTCGCGACCCAGTGGTCGATATGCGCGCGCGTGTCGTCGCTGAGCACCGCCAGCGGATCGACATTGCGGGCGTTCTCGAAGTTGCCGGTTGCTTTCATCGGTCCACTTCTCCGAAGACGAGGTCATAGCTGCCGACCATCGCCACCACGTCGGACAGCATGTGCCCCTTCACCACGGTGTCCATTGACGACAGGTGCGCGAAGCCGGGCGCGCGCAGATGCACGCGGAAGGGCTTGTTGGCACCGTCCGAGACCAGGTAGCAGCCGAACTCGCCCTTGGGCGCCTCGACGGCCTGGTAGGTCTCGCCGGCGGGCACGCAATAGCCTTCCGAGAACAGCTTGAAGTGGTGGATCAGGGCTTCCATGTCGTCCTTCATCTCCTCGCGGGAGGGAGGCGCGACCTTGAAGTTGTCGACCATCACCAGGCCAGGATTGGCGCGCAGCCAGTCCACGCACTGGGCGATGATCCGGTTGGACTCGCGCATTTCGGCGACGCGCACCAGGTAGCGGTCATAGCAATCGCCATTGGTGCCCACGGGCACCTGGAAGTCGACCTGGTCGTAGCGCGCATAGGGCTGCTTCCGGCGCAGGTCCCACTCGATGCCCGAACCGCGCAGCATCACGCCCGACATGCCCCAGGCCATCGCCTGCTCGGGCGGAATCACGCCCACGCCGACGGTGCGCTGCTTCCAGATGCGATTGTCGGTGAGGAGCGTCTCGTATTCGTCGATGCGCGCCGGGAAGTCCTTCGTGAAGGCCTCCAGGAAGTCGAGCATCGAGCCCTCGCGCCATTCGTTGAAGCGCTTGAGCTTGGCGCCCTTGTGCCACGGCGACTCGCGGTACTTCGGCATGTGGTCCGGCAGGTCGCGGTACACGCCGCCCGGACGGTAGTAGGCCGCGTGCATGCGCGCGCCACTGACCGCCTCGTACACATCCATGAGCTCTTCGCGCTCGCGGAACGAATACAGCATCACCGCCATCGCGCCGAGGTCGAGGCCGTTGGAGCCGATCCACATCAGGTGGTTCAGGATCCGCGTGATCTCGTCGAACATCGTGCGGATCCACTGCGCGCGCTCCGGCGCCTCGATGCCCAGCAGGGCCTCGATCGCACGCACGTAGGCGTGCTCGTTGCACATCATCGACACGTAGTCCAGGCGGTCCATGTACGGCACCGACTGGTTGAAGGGCTTGGTCTCGGCCAGCTTTTCGGTGCCGCGGTGGAGCAGGCCCACGTGCGGATCGGCACGCTGCACCACTTCACCGTCCATCTCCAGGATCAGGCGCAGCACGCCATGCGCGGCCGGATGCTGGGGACCGAAGTTGAGGGTGTAGTTGCGGATCTCCTGGCGCGGCGCGGCCTGGCCGCCGTCCTGCATCCCGGCCGGGGGAATGACGCTCACTTGGTGTCTCCTGCAGCAGCACGGCCACGCACGGTGCCGACCTTGAGGTCGCGGTTCTCGCCCGCGGTGGTCGCATAGCGCGCGTCGTCGCGGATGACGCGCGGCACCAGCACGCGCGGCTCGACGGACGTCACCGGCTCGTACACCACGCGCTGCTTCTCCTGGTCGTAACGCACTTCGACGTTGCCGATCAGCGGGAAGTCCTTGCGGAACGGATGTCCGATGAAACCGTAGTCGGTCAGCAGGCGGCGCAGGTCGGGATGGCCCGGGAACAGGATGCCGAACAGGTCGAAGGCCTCGCGCTCGAACCAGTTGACGCCGGCCCAGACGTCGCACAGCGAATCCACCACCGGATACGCGTCGTCGGATGCGAAGCAGGTGACCCGCAGGCGCCGGTTGTTGCTGATCGAAAGCAGCTGCACCACCACCGCGAAGCGGTTCTCGGGCAGCGGCAGCGCGCCCTCCCCCTCCCCGTGGTCGAACTGCCGGACGAAGTCCTCGCCGTAGCGCAGGCGGCCGGGGCCGCGCGCCTCGACGCCGCGACTGAAACCTTCCGACGAGACATCTGTGTCCCATTCGTCGGTGCCATACCCGAGGTAGTCCACGCCGCAGAGGTCGACCAGGACCTCGAAGCCGAACTCGTCGCGCAGCACGCGGCAGGATTCGCGCCACTCGGCGGCGTCCACCACGATGCCGACCTCGCCACGCGGCAGCGTGACGTCGACCAGCGCCTGCGGGAAGCGCGCGCGCAGGCGCGCAGCGAACGCGGTGGCGGACTCAGACATTGCGCTGCCCCGTCTTCTCGTCGCCGAAGTTGGTCGAGCGGCGGATCTTGCGCTGCAGCTGCAGGATGCCGTGCACCAGGGCTTCGGCCGTGGGCGGGCAACCCGGCACGTAGATGTCGACCGGCACGATGCGGTCGCAGCCGCGCACCACCGAGTACGAGTAGTGGTAGTAGCCGCCGCCGTTGGCGCAGCTGCCCATCGAGATCACCCACTTGGGGTTGGGCATCTGGTCGTACACGCGGCGCAGCGCGGGCGCCATCTTGTTGACCAGGGTGCCGGCCACGATCATCACGTCGGACTGGCGTGGCGACGGGCGGAAGATCACGCCGAAGCGGTCCATGTCGATGCGCGCCGCGCCGGCATGCATCATCTCGACCGCACAGCAGGCCAGGCCGAACGTCACCGGCCACATCGAGCCGGTGCGCGCCCAGTTGAGCAGGATGTCCGAGCTGGTGGTGACGAAGCCCTGCTCCAGCAGCGGGTTCTCGCCCTCGGGACGCAGGATGTCGTCGACGCGGCCCTCGGGCAGCGGATTGCTCGCGGCATTCGCAAGGCTGCGGGCCGCCTGGATCACTCCCATTCGAGCGCTCCCTTCTTCCACACGTAGATGAAACCGATCAGCAGCATGCCGACGAAGATGCCCATCTCGATCAGGCCGAGCACGCCGAGTTCGCGGAACACGGTGGCCCAGGGCACGATGAAGATGATTTCCAGGTCGAAGACGATGAACTGGATGGCGATGAGGTAGTAGCGGATGTCGAACTGCATCCGCGAGTCCTCGAATGCGGGGAAGCCGCACTCGAAGGCCGTGTACTTGTCGGCGAACTCGAACTTCGGTCCGAGGGCGTTGCCGACGAGGATCAGGGCGATGCCGATCCCGGTGGCGACGATCAGAAACAACAGGGTCGGCAGATATTCGGCCAGCACGATGTTCTCTCGGCTACGGGACGCGCGGCGGCCCTTTGCTTGCTGGGGTGCCGGGCGGGACCGTGACCGGTCCCGCCCGACGCTCTGTATGGTGCCCAAGGGGGGACTCGAACCCCCACGACCTAAGCCGCTACCACCTCAAGGTAGTGCGTCTACCAATTCCGCCACCTGGGCAAGTTTTACTCTGTTGCCATCCCGTACCTGGTACGGGAGCGCGATATTGTAATCGCTATCAGCCGCCCTGCGGAGCCTCCTGCCCCTCTTCCCCCTGCGAAGGGGGCGATGCGGCGGGCGACCCGTCCTCCGGCACGGCAGGCACCGTGGCATCGGGGACGACCGGCGCGGCGTCGGGCGCCGCGGGTACCGCATTCTGCTCGACCGGGGCCGCGGGGGCCGCCGGGATTTCGGACATCACGCCCAGGTCGACCGCGGTCGGCCCGGACTGGCGCGCCATGTGCGTGGCCTGCCAGGCCATGAACAGGGTCAGCGCGAAGAAGACGATCGCAAGCCACTTGGTGGACTTGGTCAGGAAGCTGGAAGCGCCACGCGCGCCGAACACCGTGGCCGAGGCGCCGCCGCCGAAGCCGGAACCGGCCTGGGCGCCCGCGCCGCGCTGCATCAGGATCAGCGCGATCATCGCGATGGCGACGAGGACGAACACGATGTTGAGGATGAGCTGCAGCATGTCCAGTTCTCTTGTGCCGCGCGGTCAGCGGACCGCGGCGGCCACGATGGCCAAGAAGTCCGTGGCCACCAGCGATGCTCCGCCGATCAGGCCTCCATCGACGTCGGGCTGGGAGAACAGCTCGGCGGCGTTGGCGGGCTTCACACTGCCGCCGTAGAGGATCGGCAGGGAATTACCCATCTTAGCATCCCTGGCGGCGACCTCGCTACGGATGAATGCATGCACGTCCTGTGCCTGCTGCGGGCTGGCGGTGAGGCCGGTCCCGATCGCCCAGACCGGCTCGTAGGCCACGACGGCATCGGCGAAGCCTTCCGCGCCCACCAGGTCGAGCACCGGGCGCAGCTGCGCGGCGATGACCGCCTCGGTGGTGCCGCCCTCGCGCTCGTCCCTGGACTCGCCCACGCACAGGATCGGGCGCAGGCCGGCGGCGCGCGCGGCCGCGAACTTGCGGGCGACCAGGTCGCTGTCCTCGTGGTGGTACTGGCGGCGTTCGGAATGGCCCACCAGCGCGAAGCGGGCGCCGGCATCGGCCAGCATCGCGGCCGAGACCTCGCCGGTATAGGCGCCCTCGCCGTGCTCGCTCACGTCCTGGCCACCGAAGCCGATGCCGCGCGCACTCCAGGCCTCGCACAGGCCCGGCAGCAGGGTCGCCGGAGGCAGCACTACGACTTCGACGCCCGCGCCCGGCATGCCGTCGGCAACCTGCTGCAGCAGTTCCGCGGCAAAGCGGCGGCTGCCATTGAGCTTCCAGTTTCCGGCGACGATGCGACTGCGCATTTCTGACCTCGGGGTACGACGGGAGCGGGGATTCTAGGCCTTCACGCGCGTTCCGTCATGGCCGCGCATGCCCACGACGGAACCTTGCCGCTCAGGCCAGCTTGATCTCGCGCAGACGCTCTTCGAGATAGCCGTGCGCGGTGATCGGTTCCGGATAGCGGCTCGGGTTGTCCGCGCTGACGCAGGACGGCAGCACGTCGATCAGGAAGTCCGGGTTGGGATGGAGGAAGAACGGCACCGAATAGCGCGGCTGGCGCGCAAGCTCCCCGGGCGGATTCACCACGCGGTGGATGGTCGACGGGTACACATGGTTGGTCAGGCGCTGCAGCATGTCGCCGATGTTGACGACGATGGTGTCCGCGTCCGAAGTGAAGGGCACCCATTCGCCTTCGTGCGACTGCACTTCCAGCCCAGCCGCGCTGGCGCCGACCAGCAGGGTGATGAAGTTGATGTCGCCATGCGCGCCGGCGCGCACGTTCGGGATGTCGTCGGCGGTGATCGGCGGATAGTGGATCGGCCGCAGGATCGAGTTGCCGTTGTCGGTCTTGTCCGCGAAGTAGTCCTCGGGCAGGTCGATATGCAGCGCCAGGGCGCGCAGCACCTGGGAACCGAGCTGGTCGAGCGCCTCGTAGAGCGCATAGCCCTTCGCGCGGAACTCGGGAACCTCGTCCGGCCACAGGTTCGGCGGCATCACGTCGCGGTACTTCGAGTCATCGGGGATCTCGCGGCCGATATGCCAGAACTCCTTCAGGTCGAAGTGCTTCGAATCCTTTGCCGTCTCCACGCCGAAGGGCGTGTAGCCGCGGGCGCCGCCGCCGCCGGGAACGTGGTACTTCTTCTTGGTCTCCTCCGGCAGCGCGAAGAAGGCCTTGAACGCCTGGTAGGCGTCGTCGATCAGCGGCTGCGGGATGCCGTGGTTGCGGATGCCGGCAAAGCCCCACTCGCGGTAGGCGGCGCCGAGCTCGGCAACGAAGGCCTGGCGGTCATCGGGGCTCGCGGGATGGGTGAAGCGGCGGATGTCGAGGGTGGGGATGCGGGGGGCCATGGCTCGCTCGGCAATGCAGTCCCCGGTCGGGGACGGTGGCCGGCCATGATACCGCTGGCGGGACGTGCGCCGCTGCCGCATCACCAGGACACCGCAGGAGCGGCTGTAGCGGCGGCTGTAGCCGCTGCTACAGCATGCTGCGGGGCGGTCAGGTGGCCGCCTCGACGGCGGCGGCCAGGCGCGCCAGGGTGGCCGCGACCAGGGCCTCGTCATCGGCCTCGACCGTGACGCGCACCACCGGCTCGGTGCCCGACGGCCGCAGGAATGCCCTGCCCCGCCCTTCCACCGCCCGCTGGGCCTCGGCCAGCGCGGCCTGCACGTTGGCCGCCTCGGCCGGCTTCGCACCCCTGGCCACGCGGACGTTCACCGTGCGCTGCGGGACCTTGCGCAGGTCGCGCAGGGCCGCGGCCAGCGACACTCCGCGCCGGTGCAGCACCTCGAGCACCTGCAGGGCGCTGACGATGCCGTCGCCGGTGGTGGCGCGGTCCAGGCACAGCAGGTGCCCCGACGCCTCGCCGCCCAGGATGCCGCCGTGCTCCACCAGTGCCTGGTGCACGTAGCGGTCGCCCACATTCGTGCGCATGAAGCCGATGCCGCGCGCGGCCAGCGCCTGCTCCAGCGAGAAGTTGGTCATCAGCGTGCCGGCGACGGGACCGCGCAGGCGACCGCTGTCCTGCCAGTCGCAGGCCAGCAGGTAGACCAGGTCGTCGCCGTCGCGCACCACGCCGTCGCCGTCGACGAACATCACCCGGTCGCCATCGCCGTCGAAGGCGATGCCAAGCTCCGCACCGGTCTCGCGCACGCGCCGGGCGAGGCCCTCGGGATGGGTGGAACCGACGCCGTCATTGATATTGGTGCCATTCGGATCGACACCGATCGCATCGACGCGCGCGCCCAGTTCGCGCAGCACCATCGGCCCGATCTGGTAGGTCGCGCCGTGCGCGCAGTCGACCACGATGCGCATGCCGTCGAGGTCGAAGCTGCGCGGCACCGAGCCCTTGCAGGCCTCGACGTAGCGGCCGATGGCATCACGCGTCCGCACCGCCTTGCCGAGCCGGTCGGAGGCCACCGTGTGGAACGGCTGCTCCAGCGCCGCCTCGATCGCGAGTTCGGTGGCATCGTCGAGCTTCTCGCCCTGGGCGGAGAAGAACTTGATCCCGTTGTCGTGGTGCGGATTGTGCGAAGCCGAGATGACGATGCCGCCGTCGGCGCGCATCGAATGCGTGAGGTGTGCCACCGCCGGCGTCGGCATCGGGCCCATCAGTTGCACGTCGACACCCGCCGCCACCAGCCCGGCTTCGAGCGCGGCTTCGAACATGTAGTTCGAGATGCGCGTGTCCTTGCCGATGATGACGAGCGGCTTGCGCCACTCGCCGCCGCTCTTGACCGCGGCAGCCAGCACCTCGCCGTAAGCATTGCCCAAGCGCAGCATGAAGTCCGCGGAGATCGGACCCTCGCCCACGCGGCCACGGATGCCGTCGGTGCCGAACCAGCGGCGCTTGCCGCCGCTCATGCCGCGGCCTCGTCGGCCGGGGGCGCGGGCTGTCGCATCAGCATCGCCAGCAGGCTCGCGATGCGCGTGCGCAGCTCGCGGCGGTCGCAGATCTGGTCGATCGCGCCATGCTCGACGAGGAATTCCGAACGCTGGAAGCCTTCGGGCAGCGTCTCGCGCACGGTCTGCTCGATCACGCGCGGGCCCGCAAAGCCGATGAGGGCCTTCGGCTCGGCCAGGTTGATGTCACCCAGCATCGCGAACGAGGCCGACACGCCGCCGGTGGTGGGGTGGGTCATCACCGAGATATAGGGCAGGCCGGCAGCGCGCAGGCGCCCCAGCGCGGCCGAGGTCTTGGCCATCTGCATCAGCGAGAACAGGCTTTCCTGCATGCGCGCGCCGCCACTGGCGGAGAAGTTCACGAACGGCGAACCGATCTCGAGCGCGCGCTCGGCGCCCAGCGTGAAGCGCTCGCCCACCACCGAACCCATCGAGCCGCCCATGTAGGCGAAGTCGAAGGCGCTGGCGACGATCGGGCTGCCCTTCAGGGTGCCTTCCATCGCGATCAGCGCATCGCGCTCGCCGGTGGACTTCTGCGCGGCCTTGATGCGGTCGGCGTAGCGCTTCTGGTCGCGGAAGCGCAGCACGTCGGTCGGGCCCAGGGCCGCGCCGATCTCGACGCCGGTGCCAGGATCGAGGAAGGCGGCCAGGCGCGCCCGCGCGCGGATCGGCATGTGGTGGGCGCACTTGGGGCAGACCTCGAGGTTTTCCTCGAGCTCCGGGCGGTACAGCACCGCGCCGCAGCTGTCGCACTTCTCCCACAGGCCTTCGGGGACGCTGCGCTTGCGCTCGGGGCTGCCCTCGGTGCGGATGCGGGCGGGCATGATTTTCTTCAGCCAGGACATGCGTTGCTTGATCCTTTGCGGACGGGGCCGCGAACCCGTGGAGTTTAGCCCACCGCTCCGGCGGACCCGGCGTCGAGCGCCTGCCGGAGTGGTGCGAGGAAGGCGGCCGCGGCGCTCGCGGCCCGGCCCGTGCCGGCGGCCTCCATCACCCTGACCAGGGCGCTGCCGACGACCACGCCATCGGCATCCACGGCCATCGCGGCGGCGCTGGCGGCATCCTGGATGCCGAAGCCGACGACCACCGGGACCGGGCTGCGGGCACGGATCGCGCGCAGGTGCGCGGCGGCCGCGGCCGTATCCAGGCGCGCCGAATCGCCGGTCACCCCCGCCATGCTGACGTAGTACAGATAGCCCTGCGCGAGGCCGCAGAGCATGTCCATGCGCGCCGGGTCGGTGGTCGGCGAGGCGAGCAGCACCAGCGCGATGCCGTGGGCCGAGAATGCCCTGCGGAAGTCCCCGGCCTCTTCGGGCGGCAGGTCCACCAGCAACACGCCGTCCACCCCCGCAGCGGCCGCAGCCGCCGCGAAGGCGTCGGCGCCACGGATCTCGATCGGGTTGAGGTAGCCCATCAGCGTCACCGGCGTGGCGTCGTCCTGGCGGCGGAATTCGCGCACGCGTTCCAGCACCCAGGCCATGCCCGCGCCGCGCGCGATCGCGCGTTCCGAGCTGCGCTGGATGGTCGGGCCATCGGCCATCGGATCCGAGAACGGCACTCCAAGTTCGATCGCGTCGGCACCGGCGGCGACCATGGCATGCATGACCGGGACGGTGTCCTCCAGGCCCGGATCGCCCGCGGTGATGAAGGGCACCAGTGCCTTGCGCCCGGCCGCGCGCAACGCCTCGAAACGGCGCGCGATGCGCGGGGCGACCGCGGCGCTCATACCTCCACCCCTTCCCGCGCGGCGATCGTGTGCACGTCCTTGTCGCCACGGCCGGACAGGTTGCACAGCACCAGGGCGTCCTTCGGCATTTCGCGCGCCAGCTTGATGGCCTGCGCGATGGCGTGGCTGGACTCGAGTGCCGCCAGGATCCCCTCGGTTCGCGCCAGCAGGTGGAAGGCCTCCAGCGCCTCGTCGTCGGTCACGCCCACGTACTGTGCGCGGCCGCTGTCGGCGAGGAAGGCATGCTCGGGACCGACGCCGGGATAGTCCAGGCCGGCCGACACCGAGTGCGTCTCGATCACCTGGCCATCGTCGTCGCACAGCACATAGGTGCGGTTTCCATGCAGCACGCCCACGCGCCCGGCCGAGATCGATGCCGCGTGCTGGCCGCTCCCGATGCCCTCGCCCGCGGCCTCGGCGCCGACCAGGCGCACGTCGCGGTCATTGAGGAAGGCATGGAAGATGCCGATGGCATTGCTGCCTCCGCCCACGCAGGCGGTGACCACGTCGGGCAGGCGCCCGTGGCGCTTGAGCATCTGGGCGCGTGCCTCCCGGCCAACCACGGCATTGAAGTCGCGCACCATGCGCGGGTACGGGTCGGGGCCGGCGACGGTACCGATGATGTAGAAGGTGTCGCGCACGTTCGTGACCCAGTCCCGCATGGCCTCGTTCAGCGCGTCCTTGAGCGTGGCCGAGCCGCTGGTCACCGGGACCACGGTGGCGCCCAGCAGCTTCATGCGGAAGACATTGATCTTCTGGCGCTCGATGTCGGTCGCGCCCATGTAGACCACGCATTCCAGGCCCAGGCGTGCGGCCACGGTCGCGCTGGCCACGCCGTGCTGCCCGGCGCCGGTCTCGGCGATGATCCGGGTCTTGCCCATGCGGCTGGCCAGCAGGGCCTGCCCGATGGTGTTGTTGATCTTGTGCGCGCCGGTGTGGTTCAGGTCCTCGCGCTTGAGCAGGATGCGCGCGCCGCCCACATGGCGCGACAGGCCGACGGCCTCGTAGATCGGGCTGGGCCGGCCGACATAGTCGGCCAGGTCGGCCTCGAAGGCCGCCACGAAGTCGGGATCGGCCCGCGCCGCGTCATAGGCGGCCGCGAGTTCCTGCAACGGCCTGGCCAGGGTCTCGGCGACGAAGCGGCCGCCGTGGCGGCCGAAATGGCCGCGCTCGTCCGGAAAGGCGTGGAAATCGGTCGGAATGTCGTTCATCGGGCCCCTCCTTCCGGGCGAGCGATGTCGTCGACGGGGCGGCAGTCGGCGCGGCGCACCTCCTCCACGAAGGCGCGCATCAGGTCGCCGTCCTTCTGTCCCGGGGCGGATTCGATGCCACTGCTGACGTCCACGCCCCAAGGCTGGGTGGTGGACACCGCGCAGTTGACGTTGTCCGGCGTCAGGCCGCCCGACAGCAGTATCGGCCGGGTCAGCCCCGTTGGCAGGGTCGCCCAGTCGAAGGCCTGCCCGCTGCCGCCGTCATGGCCATCGCCATGGCTGTCGAACAGGAAGGCGGCCGCGCCCGGCCAGGAGGCGAGCAAGGCCGGACCCGACGGAATCGCCGCCGCGCCCATGCCGACGGCCTTGATCCAGGGCACGTCGAAGCGCCTGCAGAACGCATCGTCCTCGTCGCCATGGAATTGCAGCAGGCTTGGCCGCACCTGCCGCACCACCTCGCGGACCTCGTCGGCGCTGTTGTTGCGGAACACCGCCACCGAGTCCACCAGCGGTGCCAGTGCCTCGCGCAGGACGCGCGCCTCGGCGGCGTGGATGCGGCGCGGGCTGCCGTGCGCGAAGACGAAGCCGACGGCGTCGACGCCGAGTTCGCTGGCAAGCCGGACATCGCCGGCGCGGGACAGGCCGCAGAACTTGATGCGGGTGCGGTAGAGGGTGCGGGGCATGGTGGTGTCAGGGTGCGGGGAATGCCGGGGATGCCGCGGCCCCGCCGGCGCCGATGGCGTCCAGCGTGACCTCGGCGGGAAGGCCGCAATCGGCCGGGTACAGCGGGCCCAGGAACACCAGGCCGCCGGGCGGGGCCGTGGGCCCGGCGCTGCGGCGGTCGCGTGCTTCGAGGACCTCGGCGATCCAGTGCACGGGCCGGGATCCGTCACCGACCTCGAGCAGGGAACCGACGATGTTGCGCACCATATGATGCAGGAAAGCATTGGCCTGCACCTCCACCACCACCACCTCGCCCTGGCGCACGACGCTGATCGCCTGCAGGTCGCGGCGCGCGTGCGGTGCCTGGCAGTGCACGGTGCGGAACGAGGAGAAGTCCAGCTCGCCCACGAGCGCCTGCGCGGCACGGTGCATCGCGTCGGCATCCAGCGGCTTGCGGGTCCAGGCCAGGTACTGCCGGCCCAGTGCCGGGCGCACCGGCCGGTTGAGGATGCTGTAGCGGTAGCGCCGCGCGCGCGCGGAGAAGCGGGCGTTGAAGTCGTCGTCGACTTCGCGGCACCAGCGCACCGACATGGCCGCCGGCAGCAGCGAGGTGGTGCCCATCACCCAGTTGCGCGGGCTCCGCGCGGCAGCGCTGTCGAAATGCACCACGTTGCAACGGGCATGCACGCCGGCGTCGGTGCGGCCGGCGCAGGTGGTGGCCACCGGCTGGTCGGCCACCCTGGACAGTGCTCCCTCGAGCGCCGCCTGCAGGGTGTCGACGCTCTCGACACCGTGCGGGGTCAGGCGTTGCCAGCCGAGGAAGCCGCCGCCGTCGTACTCGATGCCCAGGGCGTAGCGCATGGTGTGCGTGCACGCACGGACCGCGCCACGGAGATCCGCGGCGACGGCACGCGCGTCAGGCGATCCCTTCCAGCAGGCGCGACGCCTCGGCGCGCGCGGCCGGGTCGCCGCCGTCCGCGACTTCGCGCAGGAGGTCGCGGGCGGTCCCGGTATCCCCGAGGTCGAGGTAGGCACGGGCGAGCTCGATGCGCTCGATGCCGCCCGGAGCCGGGTTCAGCGCGGCGATCATGGCCGCGTCCGCGTCGGCCGCGACCGCGCGGCCGGCTCCGGCTGGCGCGTTTCCGGCTGACCCGTCGCCGGGAGGCATGGACGTGTCCTCCAGGCCCGCTGCCGGCACCGGCATCGCGGGT
>DATBUS010000157.1:0-10838 GCA_036515815.1 Luteimonas sp. | reverse complement strand
AACGAGAGCGTGTGCGCGTCAAGCCAGCACCACCGGCCCGCGACCCTCCACCCTCTCCCTGGTGACAATAGCTTTGTGGAACCACCCGATCCCATTCCGAACTCGGAAGTGAAACGCAAACGCGCCGATGGTAGTGTGCATCCAGCATGCGAGAGTAGGTCATCGCCAGGGTCTTTACCCCAAAACCCCGCAGCCACGGCTGCGGGGTTTTTCTTTGGGCGCCTGTCCGGGTAATCCTGTGCGGCTGCACTTTGCTCGGCTGCGCTTCGCTCGGCTGGGCTTCGCTCGGCTGGGCTTCGTTCGCTGGGCGTCGTTCGGCTGTGCGCCGCCCGGCGCGGACGCAGGGGGGATGTCCAGCCGGATGTCTCCGCGTCCTGCTCCCATCATCCGGCCGCCGGCCATCCATGGCCGGCTCTGGACATCCCCCCTGCATCCACGCCGGGCCCCACCGCCATCGCGGTCTGGTGAAACAGAGCCGCGCTCCGTCGTGCTTTCTTTGCGCGTGGATGTTTCGGAAGCGTAGATCCCGCCGGATCCCTGCGGCCAGTGGGCTTCCAAGGGGAAAGGGAGGCGAACGGCGGTGGTGATGCCCGGCGGCACCTGGGCCAGCGCGCGGCCTGTCGAAGAAAGCTTTGCGACCCCAGTCAGCTCCTCGCGACCTGCCACCTGCTGCCTCGGACTCAGCGCACCCGCGGAGGCACGTCACCCACGATCACGACATCCGCAGCGCGCCTCGCGAAAAGCCCCACCGCGACCACTCCAGGGACCTGGTTGAGCGCCCGCTCCACCACGACCGGGTCCGTGATGGACAGACCATGGATGTCGAGCACCCAGTTGCCGTTGTCGGTCACCGTGCCCTGGCGCCACACCGGCTGTCCCCCGGTCATCGCCAGGATCTCCCGCGCGACAAGGCTCCGTGCCATCGGGATCACCTCCACCGGCAAGGGGAAGCGCCCGAGCACAGGCACTTCCTTGGACGGGTCGATGATGCAGACGAACGTCGTTGCCGCCTCCGCGATGATCTTCTCCCGCGTCAGCGCCGCCCCGCCGCCCTTGATCAGCCGCCCGGCCGGGTCGCATTCGTCGGCGCCGTCGACGTACAGCGGAATTGGTCCACAGGCATTCAGGTCGAGGACCTCGATGCCGTGGCTGCGCAGGCGCGCCGTGCTCTGTTCCGAGCTCGAGACAGCGCCGGCGATCCGGTCGCGCCGGGTCGCCAGCGCATCGATGAAATAGGCCACGGTCGAACCCGTGCCCACGCCGACGACCATGCCGTCCTCGACGTACTCGATGGCCTTCTCGCCGGCCAGGCGCTTGGCGTCGCTCATTTCGGCTCCATGGCCGTCAGGATCTTCCACTGCGCGGCGGTCACCGGCAGCACGGACAGGCGGGTGCCCTTGCGGATGAGGGCGAATTCCTCGCCGAGTGCGTCGGCACGCTCGCGGATGGCCGCGAGCGTCACCGGCCCGCGGAACCTGCGGACGAAACCGACATCCACCAGCATCCACCGCGGCTCCTCGGGCGAGGCCTTTGCATCGAAGTACTTCGACTTGCGATCGAACTGGGTCGGGTCCGGATAGGCAGCGCTCGCGACCTCGGCGATCCCGTAGATGCCGGGCACGTCGCAGTTCGAGTGGTAGAACAGCACGCCGTCGCCGACCTGCATGCCATCGCGCATGAAGTTGCGCGCCTGGTAATTACGCA
The DNA here is from genome assembly GCA_036515815.1 of Luteimonas sp. GTDB lineage: Bacteria > Pseudomonadota > Gammaproteobacteria > Xanthomonadales > Xanthomonadaceae > Luteimonas. The sequence goes on along the minus strand of DATBUS010000157.1, from coordinate 9,134 downwards.
CGCCCGTCCATGGTTCGGTACGTACGCGTTCGAGGTCGTCGATGGAGAAGTCCTCGGGTTCGGACTTCATCAGCCAGTAACGCTTGCGCCTGCTGGTGCTCATGCCTGCCTGGAAAGAGTGGAACGTTCGGTGCAGACCGCATCGAGCTGCACGTCCCAGGCCTGGCTGGGCAGCTCGTCGTCGACCTGCTGGAAGGCGAATGCCGCCCCGACCAGGCGCGGAGGCGCCGGTTGCCGGTGGCGGAACGCGAAGCTGCGATCGTACCAGCCGCCGCCCATGCCCAGCCGGTGGCAGCGATGGTCGAAGCCGACCATGGGCACCACCACCAGGTCGAGTGCTTCCGGCTCGAGCAGTGCCGGGGGATCGACGACAGGCTCGGGGATGCCATAGCGGTTGGCTGCCACGGGGTCGCCGGCCCGCCACGGAGCGAAGCGCAGGCGGCCGTCCTCGTGCAGCACGGGGAGGCAGTAGGTCGCATCGCGCGGCAACCTCAGTTGCCAGGCATGCAACGCGATCTCGCCATCGGAGGCCCAGTAGCCGGCGACGCGCGCGCCCGGGCCGGGAACCTGCATGAGCAGCTGCGTCGCCAGCTCGCCCGCGGCGCCAATGCGGGCGGGAGGCGGAACCTCGCGCCGCCGCGCACGCAGCAGGCGCCGGAGCGCAGCGCGATCCGCGCTCACGGGACCACCATCACGGTGACCGGAGCGGGGCGCGAAAGAAGGGATACGCCCTCCGCCATGTCGATGCGTGCCAAACGACCTTGAACCCGGGGTTCAAGTGGGAACGCTTGGCTGCCTTCGGGCTTTCCGCTCGTGGGCGGACATGCGCGCCAGGCTTCCGTCGCGTCCCCGTGGTCGTCATTAAGGGACAAGGCGAATGTTTGTGCACGCCGTCGGTCACGGCAGAGGACGCAGGCGCAGTATACCGCGTGCCTGCGGTGCGCCACGGCCACCTGTCGGCCATCGTTCACCTTGCGCTTCGCACCGCGCAGGAGCTGCGCGGATTCAGGCATCAAGGAGCGCGTCCAGGCGCGCCTGCAGTGCATTCAGGCTGCGCGAGATCTCGCGATCGCGCAGTTCCGTATTGCGCTTGAGCTGCTCGAGCTCGTGCGCCAGGTTCAGTGCAGCCAGGACCGCCACCCGGTCGATGGCCGCCATGCGGTTCGCCCCACGGACTTCGCGCATGCGCGTATCCAGCACGCGCGCAGCGGCCATCAGGCCGTCGACCTCGCCGCTGCCGACACCCACGGTGTACTCGCGGTCCAGCACGCGGACGCTGACGGCCTTCGGTTCGCTCACGTGTGCTGCTCCAGCGACTTCAGCCGCGCGATCATGGCCTCGACCCGGCTCCGCGCCTGCTCGTTCTTGGCCAGCAGCTGCGAACGCTCGCCCGACACGTGCTCGTGCTGCAACCGGAGGCTGCGGTTTTCCTCGGCCAGCCTGCGGGTCCGTGCCGCCAGCTCGTCGAGGCGTTCGGAAAGCCGCTGCAACTGGGCGAGCACATGGTCGGTGTCCATCCGGGCACGATAGGCAGGCGGGAGGGGGTGGTCAAGGCGAGGTGATGGTGGTCGCGGCCGCCGCTCGACGTCCCTGCTCCCGGTTGCGGATGAAGGCCATGCAGGTGACCGCGTCGAGCGGGCGCGCGACCCAGAAGCCCTGGATCTCGTCGCACCGGTTGCGTGCGAGGAAGCTGGCCTGGACCTCGTTTTCCACGCCCTCGGCCACGACATTCAGGCCCAGCCCATGGGCCATGGCGACCACCGTGGTGGTGATCGCTGCGCCCTCCGGGTCGTGGCCGAGATCGGCGATGAAGGTCTGGTCGATCTTGATTGTCGTGATCGGCAGCCGCTTGAGGTAGGCCAGCGACGAATAGCCGGTCCCGAAGTCGTCGATGGCCAGAGAGACGCCAAGCTCGCGGAATGCCTGCAGCTTCATCGCCGTCTGCGCGGCATTGGCCATCAGCATGCTTTCGGTGAGCTCGAGCTCGAGCGCTTCGGGCGGGATTCCCGTGTCGTCGAGCACGCGTCGCACGACCTCGCCGAAATCGCCACGCAACAACTGCAGCACCGACATGTTCACCGACATCGTGAGACCCGTCAGGCCGTGCTGCCTCCAGCGCTGCAGCGCCAGGCAGGCCTCGCGCAGCACCCATTCGCCGATCTCGAGGATCATGCCGTTCTCTTCGGCCAGCGGAATGAAGTCCGCGGGCGCGATCTCGCCATGTTCCGGGCTGGTCCAGCGCAGCAGGGCTTCGGCGCCGGTGATGCGCGAGGTCGCCAGCGACTGCCGTGGCTGGTAGACCACGCGCAGCTCGCCGCGGTCGAGTGCCTTGTGCAGCGCGCCGGCCAGCATCGCGCGCCGGCGGATCGAGGCCTCCATGCTGTCGTCATAGCGCATCCAGGTGCGCCGGCCGGCGGCCTTGGCCTGGTACATCGCAGCGTCCGCCCGCTTCAGCAGCTCGGTCGGGACCTGGGCGTGGTCGGGGTAGAGGCTGATGCCGATCGATGGCGAGACCGAGACCTCCTGGCCGTCATGCGGCAGCAGCGGGGCTTCGAAGGCCATGATGATCTCCCGCGCCACGCGCTCGGCGTCCTCTGGCGCCGCAAGGTCCTCCAGGATCACGGTGAACTCGTCGCCGGCGAGCCGCGCCACGGTCTGGCCCTGGCCCACCGCCTGCTGCAGGCGGGTGGCCACCGCGCGCAGGATGCGATCGCCGGTGGCGTGGCCGAGCGAGTCGTTGATGTCCTTGAAGCGGTCCAGGTCCAGGAACAGCACGGCCACCCGCGAGCCTTCGCGGCGCGCGCGCACGATGGCGCGCGACAGCCGCTCGGCCAGCAGCGAACGGTTGGGCAGGTTGGTGAGCGAGTCGAAGTTGGCCAGATAGCGGAGCTCCTCCTCGGCGCGCTTCTGCAGGGTGATGTCGCTCAGCATCACCACGTACATGCGCTCGCCATCGCCGGCCGCGGCGGCGGCATCCGCGGCGGCGCCACGTACGGTCGCGGCCTCGATCGCGCAGAGGAATTCCTCGCCGTTGCCGTGTCGTTGCCAGAGTTCGCCCGACCAGCGTCCCTCGCGCTCCAGTGCCGCGCGCATGCCGCGTCCGTGGGATTGCTCGTGCTGCACGCTGTCGAGGATCTCCGCGCCACGTCCGGCCACCTCCGCCTCGCTATAGCCGGTGATCCTGGTGAACGCGGGGTTGACCGAAAGGAAGCGGAAATGCCGGTCCAGCACCGCCACCGCCTCGCTCATGCTGCGCAGGACTTCGCTGGCGATGCGGTTCTCGCGTTCGACCTCGCGGTTGCGATCGATGTCCAGCGAGGTGCCTGCCAGGCGCGAGACCGAGCCGTCGGCCGCGAACTCCACGGCGCGGCCGCAGGCCCGGATCCAGACCCAGTCGCCGCGCGTGCCTGCCGGCCGGTTGGCACGCACGCGGTGCTCGGACAGGAAGCCGGCGGCCTCGCCAGCGACATAGCGACGCATGCGCTCGACCACGGCGGGCAGGTCGTCGGGGTGGATCACCATGGACGGATCGGCCAGGCGGTCGCTGAACTGCTGGGCAGGGCCGCGCGGCCCCGGTTGCGCCACCAGATAGCGCAACTGCGCGGTCGGGACGTGGAAATCCCAGTAGCGCAGGTTGCTGGCCCAGAGCGCCATGCGGAAATCGCGCTCGCGCTCGAGCAACTGCCTGACCGCGCGCCGCGCGGAGCGTGCACGCATCGAGAACACGATGCATCCGGCCACGAGCAGGACAATGGCCCCGGCGGCAATGGCCAGGACGGTTTCAGTGGCCACGGGCAAGAGGCTGCTCCCCATCCGCCTCCCCAGGCGGTCGCCGCAGTGTAGGGTCGGCGGCGCACCGGCAACAAGCAGCTTGCGCGGTACACTGGCCCGCCGTCCCCGCCAGGCCTCGCCATGCCCGGATCCCTGCCTCCCCTGCACGAAGTCGAGGAGGCCTGCCGCGAGGCAGGGCTCGCCACGCCTGCTGCCGAACTCCATGGCGGCCTTTGCGGCTGGATTGCCGGCGGCGGCGAACCCGGGGGCAACTGGCTGGCCCGGGTCATGGTGGATGACAGCCTGCCGGCCCCGGCGGCCGGCTCGCCGCTGGCGCGCCTGCAGGCAGCGACCGCGGCCCAGTTCGAGGATCGCGACTTCGGCCTGGCCCTGCTCGGCCCGGATGACGACGCCTCGCTGGCCGAACGCAGCGGCGCGCTGTTCGACTGGTGCCGTGGCTTCGTTGGTGCTTTCGGCCTTGTCGCGGGAAGCGAGCCTCGACTTTCCGAGGAGGGCAGCGAGGCCCTTGCCGACCTCGCGCGGCTGGCCCGGGCCACCGCGCAGGACGATGGCGACGAAGAAGACGAGGCCGCGCTGGCCGAGATCGAGGAGTTCGTGAGGGTGGCCGCGCTCCTGCTGCATGGCGACTGCACGCTCGCCGCACGCCACCGCAACCGCCTCAACTGAGGAAGGCGGGTAACCCGACCGAAGGCTCTGCATGACTCCAGCAACCGCGCTTGCCAGCTACAAGCGCCGGCGCCGCCAGCTGATGCGGATGGCCGGCGAGGACGCCATCCTGATCCTGCCCGCAGCGCCCGAGCGCGTGCGCAGCCGCGACACCTTCCATCCCTATCGGCAGGATTCCGATGTCCTCTACCTGAGCGGCTTCGAGGAACCCGAGGCCGTGCTGGTCCTGGTACCCGGGCGCAGCCACGGCGAGAGCCTGCTGTTCTGCCGCGAGCGCGACCCCGAGCGCGAGGCCTGGGACGGCCCTCGCGTGGGGCCCGATGGGGCACCCGATGCGCTGGGGGTCGACGATGCCTACGCGATCGATGACATCGACGAGATCCTGCCCGGGCTGCTGGAAGGCCGCAGCCGGGTCTACTACCACTTCGGCCGCGACACCGATTTCGACCTCAAGCTGATCGGCTGGCTCAATCGGGTGCGTGCCCAGGTCCGCCACGGTGCCCAGCCACCGCACGAGTTCCTCGAGCTCGGGCACCTGCTCGACGAAATGCGCCTGATCAAGAGCGCCGACGAACTCCGGCTGATGCGGCGCGCGGCGAAGATCAGCGTGGAGGCGCACGGAGCGGTGATGCGCGCCGCGCGCGCTGGCATGCGCGAGTACGAACTGCAGGCCGAGCTCGAGCGCGTCTTCCGCGCCTCGGGTGCCGAGCCCGCCTACAGCAGCATCATCGGCGCCGGTGCCAACGCCTGCGTGCTGCACTACCGCGCCAACAATGCCGTCGCGCGCCGCGGCGACCTGGTGCTGGTGGATGCCGGTGCCGAGTACCGGGGCTATGCCGCGGATATCACCCGCACCTTCCCGGTCGATGGCCGCTTCAGCCGCGAGCAGCGGACCCTGCACGACCTCGTCGGGGCCGCGCACGCCGCAGCCATGGCACAGGCGCGTCCGGGCGTGCCCTGGGAGGCCGGCCACCTGGCCGCCGTGGAGGTGCTGGCCGACGGCATGCTGTCGCTCGGCCTCCTGAAGGGGTCGCTGAAGAAGGTGCTCGCCGACGGCGGCTACCGGCGCTTCTATCCGCACAAGACCGGCCACTGGCTGGGCCTGGACGTGCACGATGTCGGCGACTACCGCATCGAAGGCGAATCGCGCCTGCTCGAGCCCGGCATGGTCTACACCATCGAGCCGGGCATCTATATCCCGCCGGGCGACACCAGCGTGGCGGAGAAGTGGCGCGGCATCGGCATCCGCATCGAGGACGACGTCGCGATCAACCGCGACGGCCACGAGGTGCTGACCGCCGGGCTTGCACGCAGCGCCGACGAGATCGAGGCGTTCATGGCCGGCTGAGCAGCCGGCCGCGGGTCGCGGACTCGACGGCCCGGATCACTCGGCCGACGCGAAGGCCTCCCGGGTCAGGTTGACCGGCGCGCCGTCGGTGCACACCACGTCGTCCTCGATGCGCACGCCGCCGAACGGGCGGAAGGCCTCCACCCGGTCCCAGTCGACCAGGCGTGCGTTGTCGCTGGCCTGCAGGTCTTCCAGCAGCATGTCGGCGAAGTACAGGCCGGGTTCGATCGTGACCACCATGCCCGGCGCCAGCTCGCGGGTGAGGCGCAGATAGGGGTGCCCCTCGGGCTTGTCGATCGTGCCACCGGCGTCCGACGCGGCGAAGCCCGCGACGTCATGCACCTGGAGGCCGATGCCGTGGCCGATGCCATGCGGGAAGAAGCTCGCGCTGAGGCCGCTGGCCACCGCCTCCTCGGCACCGCAACGCACGATGCCGAAGTCCTTCAGGATGCCGGCCAGCGCCAGGTGTGCATCCAGGTGCACCTGGCGATAGTCGGTGCCCGCCCGCACGCCGTCGCAGAGGGCGAGTTCGGCGGCATCGACGGCGTCGATGAAGGCCTGGAACTCGCCTTCGCGGTCCATGGCGTGGGTGCGGGTGATGTCGGCCGCATAACCTGCATGGCTTGCGCCGGCATCGAGCAGGAAGCTGCGCGCGGGCTTCGGCGGCAGGCGATCGAGCTCGGTGTAATGCAGCACCGCCCCGTGCCGGTCGAGCGCGACGATATTGCCGTAGGGGAGTTCGTTCGCGTCCTGGCCCACCGCCTGGCAATAGGCCAGGTGGATGCCGAACTCGCTGGCACCGGCACGGAACGCGCGTTCGGCCGCGCGATGCCCGCGCACGGCACGACGCTGGGCCTCGCGCATCATCGCCAGCTCGTAGGGAGTCTTGAAGGCGCGGTGGTAGTGCAGGTAATCCAGCACCGGCGGCGGGTTGTTCGGCGCGAAGGCACCGTAGCGGCCGAGCGCGCTCTGTGGCTCGCCGACGATGGCGCAGCGGGTGGCATTGCGCGGCAGGTGCTGCAGCGCCTCGTCCGGAGTGCGGATGACTTCGATGTCGAAGTGCTCCACCCAGTAGCCGGACGGCGCTTCCGGCACGACATGCCAGTAGTCGCGCGGCTGCAGGTAGACCAGCTTCGGGCGCTGTCCAGGCGTGACCACCAGCCAGCTCCCCGGGTTGCGCACCAGCGGCACCCAGTGCTTGAAATGCGGGTTGGCCGCGTAGGGATAGTCGCGGTCGTCGAACACGTGGTAGTGCAGGGTGCCGCTGGGCACGACCAGGTGGTCGAAGCCTCCGCGCTCGAGCGCCGTCTCGGCACGGTCGGCCAGTGTTTCGAGGTGGGCGGCGTACAGGGGGGCGGGCGTCTCGGCGGTCATGGCGGTCCGTCAGGCGGGGGATCCGGCCATTCTGCCGCATCGCCCCGCGGCCCGCGCCGGCCTATTCGTAGCGGCTGCCGGGGGCGTCGATCCAGGCGCGCAGGGGAATGGCCTGCTGTCGGGTGAGGCCGATGAAGCGGAAGCCCGCCCAGGCCTGGCCCGGTGCGCTGGCCTGGTCGACCCACAGCAGGTGGGCGCCGACCTCCACGGAGGTCTCGCTGCCTTCGGCGGATGGCAGGTTGAAACGGAACTGGTACAGCGCATCGTCCACCAGCGGGGCGCCCGCCATCAGCAGCATGCCGGTTTCGGACAGGTTGCCGATGCGGCCGACCACCCGCTCGGTCATGGCATCCACGACGAGGATGGTGTCGGCGGCCTTGCGGCGGCGGGCGCGGCGGAACTCGTTGATCATGCGTTGTGGTCCCCGGCAAAGGGCAGTGCGTCGCCGCGCCCTGCAAAGCTGCGCAGGGTGCGCAGCGCAGCCTGCCACGCGCGGTCGACAAGGCGGGCACGCTCGACGGTGACGATGCGCGCCTGGCCCGACGCCACCATGCGCGCGAGCGAATCCAGCGAGTGCTCGCCGATGCGCTGGCCGCGCTGGTTCACGAACAGGGCGTTGTCGGTGACCGGGCTGAACCAGGACATGCGCCGGCGCACCACGTCACCCTGCTGGTTGGTGGTGAATTCGATCCAGGTGCCGAAGGGCATCACGCGCAACTGCTCGTAGCGTGCCTGCTCCTCCGGCGTACGCGGGGGCAGGGCGGGGCGCCTCGCGCGATCGGCATCCTCGCCAAGGCGCGAGCGCGCCTTGAGTTTCATCGCAAGCTCGGTGCGGGAGGCCGGATCGTCCTCGTCGCTGCGGCTGCTGGTCAGGCGCGCCGCGATGATCGCGGCCTCGTCGGCGTGATAACCGACCTGGGCCAGTGCGCCTTCCACGTGCGCGGCCAGCGCCGGGTCGGCCGCGTCCTCGCCCTTCGCGCAGGCGGTGATGATGCGCCGCGTGGCGTCCAGCTGCGCCTGCCACTCCGGCGAGTCCTCGCCCTGTCGCAGCAGGGTCAGGGTCAGGACGTCGGCCCAGGCCTGGCTGAGCAGGGCACGCGAGAACCTCGGGATGCGCTGGTCGCCGAGCAGCTTCTCCAGCGCCGCGGCCGAACGCTGCTTTGCGACCTCCAGCTTCTCCTTGCCGCGCGCCGCCTCGATGTGCCGGCGCTCAAGCATCTCCGCCTTGCGGATCTGCGCCTGCAGGTGGCCCTGCAGCTGCTCGTTGCTGGCCTCGAAAACGGCGTTGTCGCCGTCGTAGCGCTCGACCACGTCGCTGACGGCCTGCTGCAGCGGCCGCAGCAGCTGGGGATCGACGTCGTCCTTGTCGAGCCAGTTGGCGGCAGTCTCGGCGACCGTGTTGAGCAGCTCGCGCGCGGGATGCCGGGGCTGGACGAAGAACGCCTGGTCCTGCAGCGCCACGCGCAGCAACGGCAGCTGCAGGCGCCGGATGAGCGCGGCGGCCGGCGCGTCCTCGCTGATCTCGCCTTCGAGCTGGCCGTAGAGCAGGTGCAGCAGTTCGAAGGTGTCGTTGTCCCGCTGCGAGAGGGTCGCGCCCTCGCCATGCCGCTGCCGTGCCTGCGCCAGCAGCATCTGGCGCACGTCCATCAGGTCGGGCTGTGCGCCGGCCGGGCCCTGCGGCTGGCGCTGCAGGGTGCCCAGGGCGCTCATCAGTTCGCTGGTGCCGAGGGTCCCGGTGGCCGCTGGCGGGCGCGCCGACTTCAGCTTCCCGATGAGCGCCCGTCGCCCGGCCAGGAGCTGCTGCAGCGCGTCGTACGAGGCGTCCTCGTTTCCATCGGAGAAGGCGGTGGTGGTCTCGGCCATCCAGCCGGTATGCGGTCGGGCGGTCTGGCCGGCGGGGCCGGACGACAGCATCGACCGGTCCCCGGTACCCGTGGCGGCAGCCGCGCCGACC
>DATBUS010000156.1:0-45645 GCA_036515815.1 Luteimonas sp. | reverse complement strand
TCACCTGCGGGCGGCCACGCCGCGGTGGCGCTCGGGGCCCGGGGAGGGCGCTCCACAACGCCACCTCCACCTGGCGGCCGCCAGGCTCCACCGCCCCGGGTCACGGCGCGATCCGGCCCCGGCCATGGCGGACCCCAGCCCAGCAGCTGGCACGCTTGTTGCGTGGGACTTGCGATCTCCGCGAAGGGGCGCGCGCCGTCGCACCCGCCACCACGGACTCCCGAACCATGTATCCGGTCGACCTGCTTTTCAGCTATGTGATCGGCGGCTTCGGCGCGTGGGCGGCGGCGCTGATGATGCTGGTCGCCTTCCAGGGCGACCAGCTGCATCGCGGGGCGCTGTCGCGCTGTGCGCTGGGCTTCGCCCTCCTGGGTGCCGGCATGGTGCTCAGTGGCCTGACCGACCGTACCGCGCGATGGCCAAGCCTGGTCCTGGCGTTGGCGGCGCTGGTGGGCACCATGGTGATCTACCGCGCGCTGCGCCGGCTGGTGGGCGCACGGGGGACGCCGGTGGCCTGGCAGCTGGCGGAGATCCTGGTGCTGTGTGCCCTGCTGATCGGCGCCTGGTTCGCCGGTCCGCGGGATTTCGCGGTGGTGTTCCACCTGCTGTGCCTCACGGTGTCGATGGGCATCACCTGGACGATGCGCCGCGCGCTGGTGGCGCCCCGCAACGCCGCCGAAGCCGCCGTGGCCGTGACGCTGCTGATCTATGCGTCGTCCTGGGTACTCTCGCTGGCGGCGGTCCTGCGCCATGTCGGGCCCGAGCATCGCCACCTGCTGTACGTGTCCGCGACGCTGATGCCGGCCTATGCGGTGCTGTACGCGCTGCTGCCGCTGCTGGTGGGCGTGTTGGTGCTCAACCTGGCCAACGCGCGCCTGCATTACCGGCTGCGCGAGCACGCCAACACCGACGAGCTCACCGGCCTGCTGACGCGCCGTGGGCTCCTGGAGCGCGCCACGGCGTGGCAGGCCGATGTCCTGGGCCGCGGACTGGAGCCGGCCGTGCTGCTGCTCGACGTCGACCATTTCAAGCCCATCAACGATACCCACGGGCACGAGCGCGGCGATGAGGTGCTGCGCGCGGTGTCCGGTCGGCTGCAGCGCACGCTGCGGGCCGGCACGCCGCTCGCGCGGTGGGGCGGCGAGGAGTTCCTGGTGCTGCTGGAAGCGGCCACGCTGGACGAGGCGGGCGCCGCAGCCGACCGCATGCGCACGGCAGTGTCCGGCGCGCCTTTTGCGTTTCCCGACGCGCAACTGGAGGTCACGGCCAGCATCGGCGTCGCGGCCTGGCCCAGGGGCGGTGATTTCGCACAGGCGGTGGCCCGGGCCGATGCCGCCCTGTACACCGCCAAGCGCGAGGGCCGCGACCAGGCGCGGGTCTCCGGGGCCTGGCAGGCCGTGCCGTCCCGCTAGGGGTGGCATCGGGACGCGGGACCCGCGGTCCCTGGCGTGGCCACCGCAGGCGGGTCGACGTTATCGTTCGCGATGGCCGGGGCGTCCGGTCGATCCGGGAGTCCACCATGCGTCTGTTCGCTGCCGCACTGCTGTCCACCACCGCGCTGTTCGCCTGGGCCGGCGAGCCCGTGGCCCCGGGATCCACGCCCGCCGCGTACGGCGAAGCGTTCGCCGATGGCCCGGTGGTGCCGGTTTCGGCGGCCATTGCCGCGTTCGAGGCGCATGCCGGCGAGCCGCGTCGCTACAGCGGCCGCATCGCGGAGGTCTGCCAGGCCAAGGGCTGCTGGATGATGCTGGAGGATGACGGCCAGGCGGCACGCGTGATGTTCGGCGACCACGCCTTCTACCTGCCGAAGGACGCCACCGGTACCGCGGTGGTCCATGGCGTGCTGGAGCGCAGGGAGCTCACGCCCGAACAGGTCGAGCACCTGAGCGGGGACAGCGGCAAGGGCATCGCGGCCGAGCCCGTGGAATACCGCATCGTGGCCGATGGCGTGCGCGTGGCGGGTACGCCCTGAACATCTGCCGGCGCTGACGGCCGTGCCTGGAGGGAGAACGCACGCAATGGACGCACGAAGGGTATTGCGGACCACATGCTGGTTCGTCGGCGCCCTGGCGGGACTGCTGGCCATCGGCTATTTGACCCTGCTGGGAATCAACCGGAACGACGAAGCGCCCTCCGCCGCCGCGGTGCGGCTGGAGGCGATGTCCGCGCGCCGCCCCGCGCTTGCGGACAGCCGCAATGCCTACGTGTCCGTGGCCGCGCTTGCCTCGGGGCACGCGGCTCGCAGGGCCGCGCGCAGCGCGGCGGTGACGGCCGTGGTGGAGGCGTGCAGGGAGCCGGCGGCGTGCGAGGAAGCACTGCGGGCCCATCCTGGCGCGCTCCACACGTGGCGCGCAGCGGAGACGTCGCTGCTGGAGCACTACGCGGGCATGCTCGCCGCCGAGGGCTTCCAGGCACCGGCGCCCAGCGGGCCGGACGCACCTTTCGTGGATTATTCCGCCGCACTCGACGCCCAGCTGCTGCACCTGCTGGGCGTGCGACGGGACGCCATCGCCGGTGATCCGGGAGCCGTGCGCGAGGCGCTGGAGCGGGACCTCGCGTTCTGGCGCCGCGTGTTGGCGTCGAGCGACCTGCTGCTTACACGCATGGTCGCGGTGGCCGCGGTGGAACGTCATTTCCAGCTGGGACAGCTGGCGCTGCGCGACCTGCAGGCGCCGCTGGCCCTCGAGGCCGTGCCGATGTCGTGGCGGCAACCGCTGACCGATGCCGAGCGTGGATTGATGCGACCGCTGGCAGGCGAATGGCGCATGGTCCGGGGCGCGCTGATGGCCTCGCTTGCGCCCGGGGGCGGCGGCGCCGATGCAGTCGGCACCTCCCGCCTCATGCGCCCGCTTCTGCAGCCACAGGCCACGCTCAACCGGATGGCGGAGAACCTGGTGGGACTGGACACGCTTTCGCTCCAGCCCTATCCGGAACTCGCCGGGGCTGTCCGGGCGCTGCGCGAGAGAGAGGAACCGGCCAGCCCCGGGTTCGCCATCCGCAACCCGATCGGCCGTGTGCTGGCCAGTTCGCACGCAAGCTCGATGCCGGCGTATGCCACCTACATCGCGCGTTGCGCCGACCTCGAGGGCCTGCGCCGTGCGACGCTGCTGGCGGCCACATTGCGCGGCCAGGGCGTGCCGTCCGGCGCCATGCCGGATGCCCTCGGTCGTGCCCGGCTGCGCAATCCCTATGACGACGCTGCGTTCGCATGGGATGCCATCGACGGGGCGGTGGTGTTCGAGGGATTGGCAGGGGATCCTCGCGCACGCCACGCCGTGGCGTACTGACCGGACGGTGATCGCGCGCCGGCGCGTGGAACACACCGATCCGGAAAATTCCCCCGGGCGCGCCGCCGACGGCAAGGTCGCGCAGGCCGAGCTGCCGGGCGCTGCAGAGGACTTCTCGTTCTTCTCGCAGGAGGTTCCCGGGCTATACGTCTTCCTCGGCACCACGCCCGAGGGCCAGGATCCGGCCACGGCACCGCCCAACCACAACCCGGGCTTCATGGTCGACGAGGGCGCGTTGGAAGTCGGTGCGCGCGCGATGGCGATGCTGGCGGTGGACTTCCTTACGCGGTAGCAGGCATCGGCTCACGTTGCCTCCATGGCGGCCGTCGCACCCTGTGCGGCCACGGCGGACCGCCGTACGCAGCCGAAGGAGGAACACCATGGGCAAGCCGCTCAAGAACCGCACCGTCGCCATCCTCGCCACTGATGGCGTGGAACAGGTGGAACTGACCGAACCAAGGAAGGCAGTGGAAGCCGCTGGCGCAACGGTCCGCCTGCTGTCGATCAAGGAGGGCGAGATCCAGGGCATGCACCACGACAAGCCCGGCGACAAGCTGAAGGTGGATGGCCTCGTGGCCGACGCCAGCATCGACGACTTCGACGCGCTGATCCTGCCGGGTGGCGTGCAGAACCCGGACAGCCTGCGCATGGACGGGGACGCCGTCGCCTTCGTGCGCGACTTCACCCGCAGCGGCAAGCCGGTGGGCGTGATCTGCCACGGTCCCTGGGTGCTGATCGAGGCCGACGTGGTGCGCGGCCGGCGCATGACCTCGTGGCCGAGCGTGCGCACCGACCTCCGCAACGCCGGCGCCGAGGTGGTGGACGAGGAAGTGGTGACCGACAAGGGCTTGGTGTCCAGCCGCAAGCCCGACGACCTGCCCGCGTTCTGCCGCAAGATCGTGGAGGAATTCGCGGAGGGGCGGCACCAGCCGCGAAGCTGAGCGATGGCGTTTCCATCACTGCTTTCCAGCATCCGGGTCGGGGACGTGGAACTGCCCAACCGGGTGCTGATGGCGCCGCTGACGCGCTCGCGTGCCGGGCAGCCGGGCGACGTGCCGACGGCGATGAATGCCGAGTACTACGCACAGCGCGCCGGCGCCGGCCTCATCGTGTCCGAGGCCACGCAGGTTTCGCCCCAGGGCAAGGGGTATGCGCTCACGCCAGGCATCCACAGCGACGCGCAGGAAGCCGGCTGGAGGCTGGTTACCGATGCGGTGCATGCGCGCGGCGGCCGCATCGCGGCACAGCTCTGGCATGTCGGGCGCATATCGCATCCGCTGGTGCGCCCGGACGGCACGCCGCCGGTAGCGCCATCGGCCATCGTCGCCAAGGGCGCGACCTGCTTCGTGATCCAGCCCGACGGCACCCCGGCGAACCTGCCGGCGGCGATGCCGCGCGCGCTGGACGCCGAAGGGATCCGCGGCGTGGTCGATGAGTTCGCGCTTGCGGCGCGGCGTGCGGACCGCGCGGGCTTCGACATGGTCGAGATCCATGCGGCCAACGGCTACCTGTTGCAGCAGTTCCTGGCGACCAACAGCAACACGCGCACCGACCGGTATGGCGGCGCCATCGAGAACCGCGCGCGGCTTGCGCTGGAGGTGGTGGACGCGGTGCTGACGGCCCTGGGCGCCGGCCGCGTGGGTGTACGCATCTCCCCGCACTTCACCGGCCATGACATCGCCGACCGCGAGCCGGAAGAGAGCGCCCTGTACCTCGCGCGCGAGCTCGGCCGCCGCGGCATCGCCTACCTGCACGTCGCCGAACCGGACTGGGCAGGCGGGCCGAAGCTGAGCGACGGGTTCCGCCGCGCCCTGCGCGAGGCCTTCGATGGCGTGCTGGTGTTCTGTGGCGGCTACACCGCCGAAAGCGCCGAGGCCCTGATCGCATCCGGCGTGGCCGATGCCGTCGCGTTCGGACGGCCCTTCATCGCCAATCCAGACCTGGTCGAGCGCTTCCGCACCGGTGCGTCGCTCAACGCGCCGGACCGCAGCACCTTCTACGGCGGCGATGCGCGTGGCTATACCGACTATCCAACGCTCCAGGACCCGGCCGGGGGCCGGGCGCAAACCGGAGGACCGAGAGGCGAATGACCAACCACATCGAACAGCGGAACCTGAACCACGACGCGTCCGCCGGCAGGGGCCACCGGTGCAACGATCCCGGGGCCGGGGATGCGCCGCACCTGGCGACGGTGCGCGCACGCATCGGCCCGGCGAAGCTGCACGCGAAGGTCCGGATCTCCACCCGGGGCCTGCTGGCAGTCACGGGGCTGGTGGCCGGCACGCTGCTGTCGGCGGCCGTCATCGTCGCCGTGGCGACGCGCAAGCTGCCTGAAGGCGCGATGCCGGCGAGGATGAAGCGCAGCCGCTGGTAGACATCGCCAGCGCCGTGCCGGTGCCGGGTCGCGGGGCACGCAGCTGATGGGGCAGGGGAGGGCGATATCATCGCGCCTTCCTCACGCGAGCGTGTCCGATGGATCCCCGGAAGAGTGCCTTCGTGTCGCGCGGCTTGCCTCGCGCGCTCCTGGTCCTGGCGTTGCTCGCCTGTCTGGGGGCGTGTGCCGCAGTGCCTGCGCATTCCGGGATTGCGGGCGTCGCTGCCGACGATGCCGCGCGGCCCAGGACCATCGCTCATGCGCCATTGCCGCGCTCCGTCGTGCGCGCCCGCCAGGCGACCCTCGACAAGTCGCGGCGCCCCACGGCGCCGGCATTCGACTATGCCTATGTGCCGCCGCGCTCGGCCGCCCTGGCCGGGATACATGCCCGCGTGCGCGATGCCGACCTGTGGCGGCGGCTGCCCGAGGTGCAGGCGATCGACGGCATGTTCGCGCTGCCGCGCACCCTGCATTACGTGGCCGCCGAGTGCGGCGAGTTCGGCGCCTTCTACCGCCCAGCGGAAGCCCGGGTGGTGCTGTGCTACGAAACCCTGCGCACGCTGTACGAGCGCGGGCTCGAGCAGGCGGGGCTTGCTGGCGTGGGCGAGGACCATGCGCTGCGTTACGTGTTGGCGAACGTCCGTTTCATCGTGCTGCACGAGACCGGCCACGCCCTGGTGCACCTGCTTGACCTGCCGGTGACCGGCCGCCAGGAGGATGCGGTGGACCAATTGGCGGCCATCCTGATGCTGCGCTTCGCCGGCCTGGATGAGACGCCCGCCGAGGTGATCGGCAACCTGCGCATGGCCGCCAACTGGCTGCTCTCGCGCAGTACCGGCGCCTACGACCTCTACGCCTATGCCGACGAGCACGGGCTGGGCGAGCAGCGCTATTTCAACCTGCAGTGCCTGGTCTACGGCACCGATCCCGAGGGCTTTGCCGACATCGTGGACGACGGCGACCTCACGCCGGAGCGCGCGCGCGGATGCCCGCGCGAGACACGCATGGCCAGCCGCGCCTGGGTGCGCCTGTTGCTGCCGCACCTGGCCCCGGGGCTCGAGCCCTACCAGGAAGAGGCCGAGCGCTATCTTGGCCGCCAGCGCGGGGAGTGAGGCGGCGGCCCGCCACCGGCCTCACGCGCGCTGCGTAAAGTAGGCGCTCGCCCAACATGGACTCCTGCATGCGCAAGCTTCCACCGGACCCCGCCGACCTTGGCCGTCTCGACCTGGACGACATCCTCGGCACCATCGACCATGAGGTGCGCCAGCGCTTCGGCGAGGGCAAGGTGGCCGACTACATCCCGGAACTCGCGCACGTCCCGGCAGACCGCTTCGGCATGGCGCTGGCGATGGTCGGCGACGGCCGCGTGCACGCGGTGGGCGATGCGCAGGAACGCTTCTCGATCCAGAGCATCTCCAAGGTCCATACGCTCACCCTCGCGCTCGAGGCCATCGGCGACGACCTCTGGCGGCGGGTGGATCGCGAGCCGTCCGGCGATCCGTACAACTCCCTGATCCAGCTCGAGCTCGAGAAGGGGATCCCGCGCAATCCCTTCATGAACGCCGGAGCGCTGGTCACCGCCGACGTGTTGCTTTCGAGCTTCGACGACGCCGAGGCCACGCTGCTGGAGTTCATGCGCGCCCGCTCGGGCAATCCCGAGGTCGGCACCGACGAGGTAGTCGCGAAGTCGGAACGGGAAAGCGGCCATCGCAACGTCGCGATGGCCAACTTCATCCGCAGCTTCGGCAACCTGCACAACGATGTGCAGGAGGTGCTCGACTTCTATTACCTGCAGTGCTCGCTGCGCATGGATTGCGTGGACCTCGCGCGGAGCGTCGGCTTCCTGGCCGACGGTGGCCGCTGCCTGGCCTCCGGCGCGCAGGTGACCACGTCCGAAGGTGCCACGCGCATCAATTCGGTGATGATGACCGCCGGCACCTATGACGCCGCCGGGGACTTCGCCTATTACGTAGGCCTGCCTGCGAAGAGCGGCGTGGGCGGCGGCATCGTCGCCGTGGTGCCGAGGGTCATGGGCCTGTGCGTGTGGTCGCCCGGGCTCGACGACAAGGGCAATTCGCAGCTCGGCCGCTATGCACTCCACCGGTTCACCCGGATGACCGGCCTTTCGGTGTTCTGACCATGCCCACGCCCGACAACGCCCGCCTCGATCGAATCGTCGCCGAGGCCCGCCGCGCCGCCGAGCGGCGCGGACACGGTTACCGCGAACGCGCGCTCGCAATGTACCCGTGGATCTGCGGCCGCTGCGCACGCGAGTTCACCCGCGCCAACCTGCACGAACTGACCGTGCACCACCGCAACCACAACCACGACGACAATCCGGCCGACGGCAGCAACTGGGAACTCCTCTGCCTCTACTGCCACGACAACGAGCACTCCCGCCAGCTCGACCACACCGGCGTCAGCCCGCTCGAGGCCGAGGACAGGCCGGTGGCGGCCACGTCCAATCCCTTCGCGGGCCTGAAGGCCTTGCTGGATCCGGGTACGAAGAAGGACGGCTGACCGTGTCGGCTGCAACGGGGCAGCGGCCCCATGATGGAACGCGCACCCGTTGGAGCCCGCATGCGCCAGCACCTTTCACCACGCGATCTGGGATTCGAAGTCCTCGCCGATGAGGGGGCACTGTTCAAGTGGTTCCTTGCCAGCTTCCTCTTCGGCAACCGCATCTCGCAGGACGTCGCCGCTGCCACCTGGCGGGTGCTGGTCGGGACGCACGGCATCGACACGCCGCGCAAGCTCCGCGACTGCAGCCACGCCCGGCTGGTGAGGATCCTGGGCGAGGGCGGGTATCGCCGATACGACGAGTCCACGGCCGCGCGGCTGTCGCTGCTGTGCAGGACGCTGTGCGACGCCCATGACGGCAGCATGCTCGCCATGGCCGCGGCATCGGGCAGCCGCGCGGAGTTCGAGCAGCGCCTGCTGGCGTTCAAGGGCGTGGGGCCGGTGACGCTGGGCATTTTCATGCGCGAGGCGGGCCCGGCCCTGTTCGGGGCGGAGTGACTCCGGAGACCGGGCGGGTGCATCCCGCATCGGCTGGACTTGCCGACGGCCGGCACTCAGGCGCGCTGCCGGCCGTCGCATCATGGCGTCATCCGGAGGCGTCCACCATGTCGATGATTCCCGAACCAGGTCCCGCGATGGGGAGGCAGTTCCGGCCGTTTCTGGGGCGGCCACCGGGTTCACGACGGTCTGGGTGAATCTCGCCGTGGGGATGTTCGGTAGCGCGGATGACCCGCGCAACATGATGTTCGCGGGCGTGCTGCTGGTGGCCGCCGTCGGCGCCCTGCTGGCGCGCCTCAGGCCCCGTGGCATGCAATGGGCCATGGTGGCGGCCGCGGTTGCGCAACTGGGGGCCGCGCTGGCCGGCGCGGCGGCGGGTGCCGCCGAACAGGCGGGCCCTGGCGGCCCCGCGCACGCGGCGGAGGTCGTGCTGGTCGCGGCGTTCGCCCTGCCATGGCTGGCCTCCGCCTGGCTGTTCCGGCGTGCGGACGCAGGGCGTCACCTTGTGCCGTCCTGAAGCGCCAGTGGTCCCGGGCAAGCCGTCCGGGCCCTCCTGCGGGGCGCGAGGGTTGGCACGCCGCCTGCTTCCGGTCCGCGCAGCTCCCCCGCCCCCCGCAGGACATGTCCGCACGCACCGCCCTCCTCACGGCAGCCATCGCCGTGTCCGTCCTGTTCGCCCACCGGAACGATTCGCCCGTCGCCACGCCCGGGACGGCGCCCGTGCGCGCACATGGCGCCGCGGACGGTGCCCGGGCCGGTTCCACGGCCCCCGGCGATCCTTCCCTGATGCATCGCCCGCAGCCCATGCGTGCCGTGGGCGAGGCGCTCCGCGCCCAGCAGGCGCGCTCGCGACCCACGACGTCGTTCCGGAGCGGCGCAGCCCGCCCGCAGGCGCGGTCCGCCGGTTCCTGAGCAGGCGCGGGCCGCTGGTCCGCGTAGCCGCCGTTGTCCCAGGTCCATCCCCAACCGGAGCCCAGCCATGGCCTACGTCGTCGGTTTCCTGACCCCCGTCCCCGTCGAGAACAAGGAGCGCTACATCCGCGCAGCGGAGGCGGCCTGGCCCATGTTCCAGCGCTATGGCGCGCTCAGCCAGGTGGAGGCCTGGGGCGTGCAGGTCGAAGACGGCACCACGACCGACTTCAAGCGCGCGGTAAAGCTGGAAGAGGGCGAGCAGGTGGTGTTCTCCTGGGTCACCTGGCCGGACAAGGCGAGCGCGGATGCCGCGTGGGAGAAAATGCAGAACGACCCGGACATGAAGGATTTCGACATGCCCTTCGATGGCCGCCGGATGATCTGGGGCGGTTTCGAGACCGTGTTCGAAAGCTGAGCCTGAGCCGGACCCTCGGGTGCGTCGCTGGGTAGACTGCAACCCCCAGCACGCACCCCGGATCGATGATCAACAACGACGTCCTGCGCAGCATCCGCTACATGCTCGACCTTGGCGACCAGCATGTGGTCGAGCTGGCGCGCGTGGCCGACCCGACATTCGCGCTCGGGAAGGAGGAGGTCCGCGCCTTCCTGCTGAAGGAGGACGAGCCCGGCTACGTGGCCTGCAGCGATGCGGTGCTGGCACACGTGCTGGACGGATTGATCGTCCACCTGCGCGGGCGCGACGACAGCGTGCCCGCGCGGCCGGTCGAAAAGCGGATCAACAACAACGTGGTGCTGAAGAAGCTGCGGGTGGCGTTCGCGCTCAAGGACGTGGACATGCACGAGGTGTTCGCGGCGGCCGGCTTCCCGGTGTCGAAGCCCGAGCTGTCGGCCCTGTTCCGGCAGCCGGGACACAAGAACTACCGTCCGTGCGGCGACCAGATGCTGCGCAACTTCCTGAAAGGCCTGACCCTGCGCATCCGCGGCGGCTGACGGCCGCGGCGTCGGTTCAGTGCTGGTCGAGGGCGTGGTGGATCAGCACCACGCACTGCGAGGCGAACAGCATCGTCGGCCCCAGCGAGACCTTTTTCGCGCCCATGCGCTCGAGGCCGGGGATGGCCTTCTTCGGCATCGGGATGTGGTCGGTGAGCAGGAAGCAGGGGCGGCCCTCGAAGGCCTGCTCGTGGATCGGCGCCCCCTTGCGGTCCATCAGGAACAACTGGTGGTCGGCCGAGAGCTGCTGCACCAGGCGCTCGAAGCTGAGCGTCTGCACGGTGATGCCGGGCTCCACCGGGCGTGTCTCCTCCTTCCCCATGCCGCGCGAGACGTCGAGCGCCCGCGCGACGCGCGCAAGCAGGGTGCGTTCGTCGAAGCCGCCGATGTCGCGCATCGCATTGGATTCAAAGCGGATGGTGCGCGAGAAGTCGCGCGTGGATTCCAGCACCAGGTGGACGACCACGTCCGGGCGGTGCGACTGGGCCACGAAGATGGCGTTCATCAACGTGTGCGCGAGGATTTCGGTATGCGCCGCCTGGCCGACGCCCGCGATCAGCGCCTGGCTGTCGGTGGGCGCCGCGCGCGCCCTGAGCACGAAGGTCCGCATGGCCGGGCCTAGAAACGTTCGCCCACGGGCAGGTAGCGCCAAGCCCCGACCGGCATCTTCGCCAGCGCGATGCGGCCGATCCGGATGCGCCGGATCGACACCACGTCGAGCCCCACCTGGGCGCACATGTCGCGCAACTGCCCTCCCTGCACGCCCTTGATCGCGAAGCGCAGGCGCACCTCGTTCTGCCAGCTGACCTTGCACGGGGGGAGGGCACGGCCGCCATAGGAGAGGCCATGGCCCAGCCGCGACAGTCCCCAGGGTCCGATTTCGCCCTGGACCTCGACCACGAACTCCTGCTCGATCTGGTCGCGGTCCTCCGTGAGCCGACGCCACACGCGCCCGTCCTGGGTCAGCACCATCAGGCCGCTGGCCTCGGTATCCAGCGGCATCAGCGGCGTCAGGCGGTTGAAATGCCGTTCCAGCAGGCGCACCCCGGACGGGTCGTCGGCCCAGCGGTTCCCCGGCTCGACCAGGTCGGCTGCGGGGCGCGGCCCGCTGATGCCGTCATGGCCGGCCGGCTTGTGCAGCAGGATGGTGGCCGGCTCGACCGCCTCCTGGCGCGCGGCGGGGTCCAGCGCCACGGACTCGGTGGTGACCATCACCGCCGGGTTTTCCACCACGCGCCCGTCGACCGTGACCCAGCCGCCCTTGATGTACTGCTCGGCGTCGCCGCGCGAGCAGCCGGTCAGGGCGATGAGGCGCTTGGCCAGTCGAACCGGTTCGGTCATGGAGCAGGGCCGTGTTTCGGGGCCGGGCAGTGTAACCGGCCCCTCCGGCAACCGCGGCTGGCCAACCCTCAGGCTGGTGCGAACGGCTTTGCTGCGTTCTTGTCGCGCTGCGGACGCAACCCAGGGCCACAGTATGCGCCGCCCGGCATTGGATAGACTGCCCGGATGGAGACTTCCGACCGCGCCGGTCACGGCGAATACAAGATCCCCGGCGGCAAGCTGGTGGTGGTGGACCTGGCGGTGTCCGCGGGCCGCATCGCGGAGGTGCAGGTGAGCGGCGACTTCTTCCTGGAGCCTGCCACGGCGCTGGATACGATCAATGCCGCACTCGTCGGCCTGGCCGCGGACGCCGATGCCGCACGGCTGGCGGCGGCCGTGTCCGAAGCGCTCGAACCCGATACGCAGCTCTACGGCATTTCGCCGGAGGGGGTGGCGGTCGCGGTGCGCCGGGCACTGGACCCGGCATCCGGCGCGGAGCCCACGCCGTGACCGGTGGGCCGCGCAGCGACTGGACCGACCACGCCTGGCACCTGGTGCACGAGGCTCCGCAGGCGCCCGCGCTGCACATGGCGCTGGACGACGTGATGCTCGACGAAGTGGCGGCCGGCAGCCGGCCGCCGACCCTGCGGGTCTGGGAGTGGGCGGGTCCGGCCGTGGTGATGGGCCGCTTCCAGTCCCTGCGCAACGAGGTCGACGCCGCGGCCGCCGCGCGGCACGGCATCGAAGTGGTGCGCCGGATCAGTGGCGGCGGCGCGATGTTCATCGAGCCGGGCAACACCATCACCTATTCGATCGTGGCCCCGCTGTCGCTTGTCGAGGGCATGTCGTTCGAGGACGCCTATGCCTTCATGGACGGGTGGGTGATCGAAGCGCTCGCCGGCCTCGGCATCAAGGCCTGGTACCAGCCGCTCAACGACATCACCTCCAGCGCCGGCAAGATCGCGGGCGCGGCGCAGACGCGGCGCCGCGGGGCGGTCCTGCACCACGTCACCATGGCCTACGACATCGATGCGGCGAAGATGATGGACGTGCTGCGCGTGGGCCGCGAGAAGCTGTCCGACAAGGGCACCACCAGCGCCGCCAAGCGCGTCGATCCGCTGCGCAGCCAGACCGGCCTGCCACGTGCGGAGGTCATCGCGCACATGGTGGAGACCTTCCGCCGCCGCCATGGCGGACTGGTGGCCGACACCCTGCACCCGGATGAGCTGGGCCGGGCGCAGGCGCTTGCCCGCGAGCGCTTCGCGACGCCGGAATGGACGGCCCTGCTGCCCTAGGCACGTGAGCCGGACCCGCCCCGTACGCGACGGCGTCCCGGCCAGCCGCCTGCAGGTCCCGCCGGGCCCTTGGGCGACGGTGTTCGAGGTGCTGTGCGCGCACTTCCCCCAGGTGCCGGAGGCGACATGGCGCGACCGCTTCGCACGCGGCCGCGTGCTGGATGCCGGGGGACGCGCGCTCGCCATGGCCGAACCCGCCAGGGTGGGTGCCGAAGTGCACTACTTCCGCGAAGTCCTGGACGAGCCCGTGGTCCCATTCGCCGAGACCGTGGTGCATGCCGATGCGCACCTGGTGGTCGTCGACAAGCCGCACTTCCTCCCGGTCGCGCCCACGGGCGCCTGGGTGCGCGAAACGCTGCTCACACGGCTGGTGGAGCGCTTCGACAATCCGGCCCTGGTGCCACTGCACCGGATCGATCGGGAAACGGCGGGGCTGGTGGTGTTCTCCGCCGATCCCGCCACGCGCGGTGCCTACCAGGCGCTGTTCCGCGAGCGCCGGATCCGCAAGCACTACACCGCCCTGGCTCCGCCGCTGCCGGAGCTGCGGTTGCCCCATGTGCATCACAGCCGCCTCGAGCGCGGCGAGCCGTTCTTCCGCATGCGCGAGGTTCCCGGCGAGGCCAACAGCGAGACCGTGGTCGAGGTGCTCGAACGTGGCGCAGCCGCGTGGAAGTACCGGCTGGAGCCGGTGACCGGGCGCAAGCACCAGTTGCGCGTGCACATGGCCGCACTGGGTGCCCCGATCCTCCATGACCGCGTGTATCCGGCACTGCGCGACCGGGCGCCCGGGGATTACGCGTCGCCGCTGCAGCTGTTCGCGCATTCGCTCGCGTTCGACGACCCGCTGACCGGTGCGTCCCGCCGCTTCACACGGCCCGGGAACAGGCATGCTGCGGCGCAAGATGAACAGTTGTTCAATATGTGTACAGTCGTATAGGAGCCGCGCTCCCCCCCATGCACCACAAGGACGTGTGCTCTGCAGTCGCAGTCCCGTTGTCGCGTTCACAGCAGTGCAACCACAACCCTCGGGAGAACAGCATGAATCGCATGGGCAGGATCGCAATCTCCATCGCATTGGCCACGGGCATTGCCCTGGCCGGTGCACCCGCCATGGCGGAACCGCGTGGCGACACGGACCGCGGAGGCGGGAACATCCAGTTCTTCCTCGCCGACCCGGAGCTCGGCGTGGCCGGCGTCTTCCGGGTCGACGGCACCGAGCTCTACTTCGAGGCACGTCGCAGGATCGACGCGCTCACCGGCGAACCGGGCGCGCTGAGCGTGCGCGTGATCGATGCCGAGGCGCGCACCCTCGCGCTGGGTGGCGAGCCGTATGCCAGCCACTGGCTTCCGCAGGAGGGCGAGCTGGACGCCAGGCAAGCGTCCGCGTACCCGGGGCTGCTGGCCGCGCTCGGCGACGCCCTCGACGCGGCACGCCTGCACCCGTCGCTGGCCGCGGAAAAGGCGGCGCTGGCGTCGATCGCCGTGCAGGCGGCGGGTGCTCCGTCCGGGGGCTTCCCGCTGCGTGCCGGGGCCGACCTCGCCTCGGCTGCCGATGCGGCCAGGATCGGTGACTTCTACCTGCAGTCCGCAGGCGGGGTCACGGTCGACCGGAGGAAGGACGGCAGCCTGCGTGCGTCACTCGGCGATGGCATCGCCTTCGAGGCCTCCCAGCAGTTCATCGCCGACGAGCCCGACGCCGAAGGCCGCATGGGCCGCTTCGACACCTACGCGATGGTGCGTGCGGCCGATGGCTATGTGCTGGCCACCGAGCTCGGTGGCGACGACATGCCCAAGGGCTGGGACGAGGCGATGGCGCTCGAGAACCGGCGCAACCACAGTGCGCTGGCCAGCGATTTCGGGCGCGCGGCCACGGCGCTCAACGCCCTGGCCTACGGCGTTGCCCGGGCGACCGGCGCGCTCAGCCAGGAGGACGAGGTGGCATCGATGCGTCGTCTGGCCGAAGGCCTCGCCACCCACCTGCTGCCGGTACGTGACGACATGAAGGGGGACGGCACCATACGCGCCGCCGCCGGCCGCTACCAGACCTATATCCAGGTCTGGCGCAAGCCCTTCGTGGTGATCGCCGAGCATTCGGGCACGCGCGTGGGCAAATGGCGCTACAGCAGCACGACCTCCAGCGTGAAGACCCACCAGGGCTGGACGAGCTACTGCAACCACGGGACCTGCGCCGCCTCCGGCAACATGACCCACAAGTGCACCTTCACCGGGCCGCGGCTGACGTACTACCGGATGCCGACGCGCCGCAGCGATGCGGGCGGGCATACCTGCTCCACGCCGTACTGGGCGGTCGCCCGCGGTGGCCACCACAACTGCCACGATGATTCCTCGGTGCAGGTGCGGGCGGTGCGTGGCCAGTCGTATTCCAGCAGTTCGGGCCGTTGCAACGACGGCTGGTTCTCCGCCTACGCGCCGACCTGCGGCGTGCAGTAGCTACATCGCGCCCGGCCGCGTGCGGCCGGGCGCTTCCGCGTGCATCCCGCGGGCGCCGACCACGATCATCTTGACCATCGTGGTCAGCGCATCGATCTGCTCCTGGTCGCGCTCGGGCGGCATGTCCATCGCACTCGCGCCCACGGCGAACACCAGCCGGGTGATCGCCCGCGCCACCAGTGCGGGCTGGTGCAGCGGGATGCGGCTGGCCTCGGCCAGGCGCACCAGGTCGTCGCCCAGTTCGTCCTCGAAGAAGCGCAGCTGCGCGTCCACGGCCTGCTTGTAGGCATCCGAACCCGCCAGTCCCTCGCGCAGCAGGAGGTGCAGGAAGCGGTCGTCGGCGCGCAGGCGTTCGAAGAAGGCTTCCACCGAGCCCCGCACCACGCTGCGGCCACTGCTGGTCCGATGGCGTGCCTGGCCGATGACCGCGCGCAGCGAGGTGCCGGCGCGCTCGATGAGGGTGACCGCGAGTTCGTCGATGTCGCGGAAGTGGCGGTAGAAGCTGTTCGGCGCGATGCCGGCCTCGCGCGTCACCTCGCGCAGTCCCAGGGTGGAGACGCTGCGGTTGGGGCCAAGCAGCGCCAGCGCAGCGACGATCAGGTCCTCGCGGGTGATGGACGGGCGTCGACCAGGGCGGCGGGGCTGGGGCGGGGCGGGGTCGGGCACGTGGAGCCATCCGGAGGACATCGCGCCATGATCGCGCAATCCCGCCGCCGGCGCTTGCCGGGGCGCGGTGAATCGCTGCTGAGGACGACCCGCACGCATGGCGGTGACCGTGCCTGGCTCACGTCCCGCTCGCACTGCACGGACTAGGGTGGTCGACGATGAATACCGCCACCTTGCCGATCACCGCAACGCCGTCCGCGGGCGTCCTGACCCGTGACTTTTTCGAACACGTCGCCAACGCCCGCTTTCCCTGCGTCGGTTCCAAGGCCGCGCTCGCGCGCGATGCCATCGAGACCCTCGAGCTCGGACCGCTGGGCCGCCCTGGCAATGATGGCCTGCTGCTCGATGCACTGGGCGCATTCGGCGCCGAATTGGACGCCGCGCCGGACGGGGACACCACCGTACGTTCCTTCGTCGCACTCTACGAAGGTCCGGCCGCGACCAGCGAACTGCGTTTCGAGGCCCTGCTCTGGTCGCAGCTGCAGCGCCTGCACGAGCTCGACGTGCGCCGTGGCAGCGCCTGGGCGCCGGACGTGAGCCGCGATCCCGGCGATCCGCGCTTCAGCCTGAGCCTGGCCGGGCATCCGTTCTTCGTGATCGGCCTGCATGCGGGCGCATCGCGCATCGCCCGCCGGTTCCCCACGCCGGTCCTGGTCTTCAACTCGCATCGCCAGTTCGACCGCCTGCGCGAGGATGGCCGCTACGCCAAGATGCAGGCCGCCACCCGCGAGCGCGACATCGCGCTGCAGGGGTCGATCAACCCGAACCTGGCGGATTATGGCGCCGCGTCGGAAGCGCGGCAGTACAGCGGGCGTGCCGTGGATGCCGACTGGACCTGTCCGTTCCGGCCGAGGGCGCCGCGATGAGTGCGGCACCCGAAGCAGCGGTGCAGCGCATCCCGCCATGCTCCGGCCGCGCGGTCGAACTCGAGGCTGGCGACGAGCTGGTCGTGATCGATCCGATGGGGCAGCAGGTGAGCGACCTCACCGCGTTCTGTCGCGACGATCCCGGCGAATACCTCTCGTCCGGCCGGTCGATCGACTACGCCTCGAAGCTGTGGCTCAGCACCGGCGACCTGCTGTACTCCAACCGCAGCCGGCCGATGTTCACCATCCTCGAGGACACCTGCGGCCGGCACGATTTCACCCTGACGCCGTGCTCGAAGGAGATGTTCGAAAAGCTGTACGGCGAGGAGGTCGGGCGGCCCGGCTGCGAGGGAAACCTCGCCGCGGCGCTGGCGCCCTACGGCATCGGCCGCGACCGTGTGCCGGTCGCCTTCAATATCTTCATGAACGTCGCCTTCGATGCCACGACCGGCGCGGTGGCCGTGCTGCCTCCGCTGAGTCGCGCGGGCGACCATATCCGGCTGCGCGCGGAAATGCCGCTGGTGGTGGCGATGACGGCGTGCTCGGCAGGGCAGTCGAACAATTTCAGCTACAAGCCGATCGACTTCCGCGTGGAGCGGGCAGGGGCGGCCTGACCCGGGGCTGACGGCGGCTCCCCGGCCGCGCGGCCACCAGACGTTCGATTGCGATGGGTTCCGGGCGGCCGGCGCACGCGCCCACGGCCGCCCTCGGCGCGCAGGGCTCAGCTGCGGGGGTACAGGCGCTGGCAGGTGTCGCACCAGAACGCGCGGCGCCCCGCCTGGCCCAGGTGCTTCCTGTAGCTCAGGCGCGTGCCGTCGCGCGGGCAGGTCGACTTCGTGTGCACCTGGTAGTTCTTCTTCAGTACGTAGTCCTTTTTCCAGCGATAGAAGTCGAAGCTGTACTCGCGCGCCTGCGTCACCAGCTCGCCGAGCTTGCGCGGGGGCAGCGCACCCACCGGGCTTTCGGGGTGCACGCGGATCCGGTGCAGCACTTCGTTCTTGATGATGTTGCCGACGCCCGCGAACAGGTCCTGGTCGAGCAGTGCGTCGGCGGCGATGGTCGCCGGCTGCGCGCGCAGCTTGCGCCGCGCGGCAGCCGCGTCCCAGTCGTCGTTCATGACGTCCGCGCTCCAGTCGTAATGCTCGTCCAGGTCGCCTTCCAGGAAGCGCACCGAACATGCGTAGAAGTTCAGGACCTCGCCCTTGCTGAAGCCCAGCGACAGCCGGGGCGGGCGGTCGCGTTCCTCGTCGATGCGCCAGCTGCCGAACAGCAGGAAGTGGATGCGCAATGCGAAGCCGTCGAACTGCAGCAGGAAATGCTTCCCCCAGCTGCGCACCGCCAGGACCTTCCGGCCCTGCATGCGCGTGATGTCCTGCGTGCTGTTGCCCGAGACCCGGAGCACCTTGCGGCCGGCGAACTTCGCGGAGGCCTCGCGGAGGATGACGATGGAAGGACCTTCTGGCATGCGGCGAGTATCGGCATGCGGCATGAGGCAGGCGTCAACAGGGCCCGCGCGGTCCCTTGCGGTCCGACCGACGCGCGCCGTTCATCGTGCGGGCGGCTCCGGGGCCGCGGCTTCACGCTTCGCGAATCCGCCTGCTGGTGTGCTTGCAATCCCCCAACGCAACAAGTCCCAGGAGATCCTTCATGCTCGGACGACTCATCAAGCTCGGCATGGTCGCCGGCGCCGGTTATGCGGCCTGGAAGGCGCTGTCGAAGCAGCAGGCGAAGCAGCCCTTCTTCCAGCAGGCCCTGCAGTCGGGCGTGGCCGACGTCGCGGCCGCGCGCTCGGCGCAGCTGCGCGCCGCCTCGGCCGAGGTGCGCGCTTTCGCGCAGCAGATGGAACACGAACACAGCGAGCACAACCTGGAGCTCGCACAGGCGGGCGGACTGGACCTGCCCGAACCCGACGAGCGGCAGCAGGCCGAGCTTCAGGCCATCGACCGCCTGCAGGGCGAGGCCTACGACCAGGCCTGGCTGAAGCACATGGCCAAGTGCCACCGCAATGCGATCAGGCTGTACGAGCGCGAGCTTGGCCAGGACGGCGCAGGCGGTCCGCTGGCCGAAGAGGTGCTGCCGCGCCTGCGCTCGCATGCCGAGCGCATCTCGCAGTTGCAGCAGGCAGGCTCCGCTGCGAAGCAGGGGGGCGAAGGTGGAGGGGCCGGCAGTCCAGGCGGTTCGGGTGGCAGTGGCAGCACTGGCGGCACGGGCGGCAGCGGCTCAAGCGATATGAGCGCGGGCAGCAGCGGTACCGGCAGCGCGGGTAGCAGCGGATCCGACAGCTCCGACAACCCGGTGGGCGGCGGCGCCACTGGCGGATCCGGGAGTGGCGGCGATACCGGCGGCGACGACGACTCCTATGGTGCCCCGCGCGCGGTCATGTGACCCACTCCGTGCGGGAGGTCGGTCGGCGACAGCGCCGTCCGGCTGACCTCCCGCGGCGTTTCGAGCCGCGGTCGGGGGGCCCTGTCCGCTGCCAGGCAGTCGCCCCGCGATGGTCCGGGTGCCACGACAGGAAGCGCCAGCGTCGACGCGGCAGCCAGCGCCAGCAGCAAGCACTGCCTCAGGCCGCGCTGATCCGCCCCAGGAACAGCACCAACGTCGCCACCAGCAGCATGACGAAGTAGACCGTGCCGATCACCAGGTATTTGAGGAGGGTGAGCGGCCAGGCCTGGCGATAGACGCGCCTCTGCATCAGCAGCAGGTAGACCGGCATCGAGGCCAGCAGGGCGCCCGAGCAGAGGCCCAGCACTGTGTCCACCGCGGGATGCGCCGCCCAGCGTTCGATCGTCGACAGCAGGAAGGTCAGCATCAGCACCAGCAACAGGTAGACGTGGCTGTAGAGCGCGACCACCAGGTGCTCGAGGTAGAGGCGGCCGCTGAACAGGTAGGCCACCCGCAGCAGCAACGCGAACACCGGCACCAGCAGGAACAGGGCCGTGGGGGCGGACGCCATCATTCCCTGCAGCCAGTCTTCGGCGGTACCGGAAGCCGCCGACTGCATGTTCCTTTCGAGATTGCCCAGCCTGCGGTTGAGCCAGTCATTGGCGAAGCGCGGCCACCAGCCGACGATGAAGGGGTTGTCCTGCGGATGCCATTCGCCGCGGTGGCCGAAGATGTTGAGCTGCAGGCGTGCGGGGCGGGGAGGCGGTGCGTCGGTCCCGGGGTCCGCGGCGTCGGCGCCTGCTGATCCGCGGAGCTGGGCGATGCGATCGGCGGCAGCGGTATGGATGCGCGTTTCGGCCACGACCAGCGCCGGCGCGACGCCAGGGGTGTCACCCGAGTCTTCGCGCGCGGCCGCGATCCCGGCCAGCAGCCCGTCACGGGCCTGCTCCACCTCGGCCACGCTCGTGGCATTGGCGATGCCCTCGATCCCGGTCACGTCGCCACTGCTGTCGTCGACATGGATGGCCGCCGCGCCGATGAAGAAGGTCAGCACGCTCAGCACCACGAACAGCCGCAGGGGCGCGATATACCGCGCGCGATGGCCGGCGAGATAGTTGATCGCGACCCGGCCGGGTGACAGCAGGTCGCGCAGGGTGCGGAACAGGCGGCCGTCCAGGTGCCAGAACGCCTCGAAGAACTCCTCGATCGCATGGCCGAAGTGGCGGATCGGGTTGTGGATCGATTGCCCGCAGGCATGGCAGAACGCGCCATGCAGTGGCGCGGCGCAGTTCTCGCAATGGGCCGGCGCCGCGTGTGCCTCGTCCGGAACGGCTGCCTGCTTGCTCACCCTGATGCATCCCCGATGCCGCCGTCCGGCAGGGATATAACGATAGCGAGGGGTGCATGCCCACGCCAGCGCGGGGTTGCCGGCCGCACCGGCCGGCCTGCCTCAGGCGCTCTGCGGCGTGTCGATCAGGCGGGACAGGTCGAAGCCCTGGGCACGCGCGATCCCCAGGTAGTGCTCGCGCGTGGCCGGCGGGATGCGGGGCGTGCGGGCCAGCAGCCAGAGGTATTTACGGTCGGGGCTGCCCACCAGGGCGACGCTGTAATCGGGCTCGAGTCCGATGATCCAGTAGTCACCACGGGTGAAGGGGATCCAGCGCAGGCCTTCGGGCAGGAAGCTCACTTCGAGGCGGCTGCCGCTGTCGTCGATGGGGCCGGCTTCGCCGAGGGCTTCCTCCACCTCGCCCTGACGGCGCATGCGGTTGCACACCTCGACCTTGCCGTTGTCCTTGAGTGCGTAGGTGGCGGTGATGTCGGTGGCGTCTTCCGGCTCGTGGCGCATCGGAAGTCGGGCGATCTCGTACCAGGTGCCCATGTACCGGTCGAGGTCGACACTGGTGACGGTGGCGAGTTCGGGATGGTCGGTCATTGTTGCGCGTGCGATGAAGCGGGACCGGCAGGCTAGGCGGGGATGCGTGAACGCGCCGTCCTGCCCACAGGATGCAGCGGCATGCAAGTAGACTCCGGCTCTCTGGAGTCGAGGAGCTGTGGATGGACAGGCGGGATTTCATCGGGTGCCTGGCACTGGCGGGTCTGGCACTGCCGTTTGCAGGGCGTGCCCTCGCGCATCGGGCCGCGCCCCCGCGCCTGTTGCCCCCGGCGCTGCGGCCGGGCGACACGATCGCGCTGGTCAGCCCGTCATCGGCCACCGACGAGCGCCTCAACCTGCAACTGTCGCGGGAAGTGATGGAAGCACTCGGATTCAAGGTCAGGACCGGGGCGCACTACGCCGCGCGTCGTGGCCACCTCGCCGGCAGCGATGCCGCGCGTGCCGGCGACATCAACGCCGCGTTCGCCGACCCCGACGTGCGTGCGGTCGTAGCCGTGCGTGGCGGCTCGGGTGCGGCGCGCCTGCTGCCGCTGCTCGACTACGACGCGATCCGCGCGAACCCCAAGGTGCTGCTGGGCTACTCGGACATCACCGCCCTGCACAGCGCGATCCATGCCCGTACCGGGCTCGTGACCTTCCACGGTCCCAATGGCACCGGCAGCTGGAACACCTTCAATACCGACCAGTTCCGCCGGCTGTTCTTCGAACGCGAAGCGATGCATTACCGCAATCCGGTCGAGGCGGGCGATGAACTGGTGCCTCGCCGCAACCGGACGCTCACCATCACCGGTGGCCGCGCGCAGGGCGAGCTGGTGGGCGGCAACCTGACGGTGCTCACGGCGCTGGCCGGCTCGCCTTACCTGCCGGATTTCAGGGGCAAGGTCCTGTTCCTGGAGGATGTGGCGGAAGCGCCGTACCGGGTCGACCGCATGTTCAGTACGTTGCGGCTGATGGGCGCGCTCGACGGGCTGGCCGGTTTCATCTTCGGCGAATGCACCGATTGCGATCCGGGCGACGGCCATGGCTCGCTCACGCTCGACGAGATCCTGGACGACTACATCCGGCCGCTGGGCATCCCCGCCTACCGCGGCGCGATGATCGGGCACATCCGCCAGCAGTTCATCGTGCCCGTAGGCGGGCGGGTCGCGATGGATGCGGACGATGGCAGCTTCCGGCTGACGGCGCCGGTGTTCCAGGGCTGAGGCGACGCACGCGCGCTCGGCTCAGCCGATCCGCGCCAGGTAGTACTTCGCCGGCCAGTGGCGCAGCCAGCGCGGCATGCGCCAGTAGAGCCGCGGAGCCCAGCGCTGGAACCAGCGCCAGCGATGCTCGTCGCGCGCGGTCCACGCCAGCCCGAACATGCGGCGCAGGTCGGGCGGCAGCAGCCCGCGGGTGACGAAGCGCTGCAGCGGCATCGCCGGCCGCAGGTACCAGGGGGCATGGCCACCATCGAGCACCGCCTGCATGTAGGCACGCACGCGGGCGTCGACCGAGAGCATCGCGCGCTGCTGCTCCCACCAGGCATCGAAGGCGTCGACATCCGCGGGCCATTGCGCGTCACGGACCTGCAGCGTGCGTCCGAAGGCCCAGGCCTCGCGGTAGATCGCTTCGCGTGCATCGTCGGGCAGCGGTCCTTCGAGCAGGACGTGCACGTCGAGCGCGCCGCGATAGAGCGTGGCCGCGACCCAGAGTTGCAGGTCGCGGTCGAAGGCGCTGTAGCCGTCTCCGCGCACCGGGCGGTGGGCCCGGTTGACGTGCCGCGCGATTGCTTCGCGCTGCGCGTCCGTGCCCAGGGTCACCGCGTAGATATAGCCCATGGTGGCGCGCAGGCGCTCGAGCGGGCGTTCCAGCGTGCGGCTGTGCTCGGCCACGCCGCGGCCCACGCCCGGCAGCGCCATCTGCCAGGCCACGGTGGTGCCGGCACCGAAATAGATATAGGCCTCGCGGTTGATGTCGGCCAGGGTCGGACGGGTCATGCGGCTCCCGGGGGCGAAGTGGAAGCCTCCATCCTTGCGTCCGGCACTGGATGGGGCGTGATCCGGAGCCGCTGGCGGAGCCCCCGGCGCGGCGCTAGCCTGACGTCCGGACCCCGATGGAGGCAGGCCATGGCGACCGCGCTGCGCAACCGGATGTGGTCAAGCGTGCTCGGGGGCCTCGTGCTGGCACTGACCGCCTGCGGCGGCGAGCCGACCACGGCCTTCGACAGTCCCGCGACCCGTGCCAGCGGCAATGCATCGATGGCGCTGCAGTCCACGGCATTCGGGGACGGTGAGCCGATCCCGCGGCGCTACAGCGACTATGGCGATGGCGTGTCCCCGGCCCTGTCGTGGACGCCGGTGGCGGGCGCGGCGGGCTATGCGCTCCTGATGGAGGATCCGGACGCCGACCGCCCCGAGCCCTATGTCCACTGGGTGGCCTGGAACATCCCCGCCGAGGTCGCCTCGCTGCCCGAGGGACTGGCCGACGTGGCACGCGTGGACCAGCCCGCGGGGATGCGGCAGGGCGTCAACGACCGCGGCAGCGTGGGCTATTTCGGACCGCGTCCGCCCGAAGGCAGCGGCGTGCACCATTACCAGCTGCAGCTGTTCGCGCTGGACACCATGCTTGAGCTCCCGGACGACGCCGATCGTGCAGCGCTGGTCAGGGCCATGCGCGGACATGTGCTGGCCAGGGCCCGCCTCACCGGCACGCACGCAGCGCCCGGGGAAACCATCGCGGACTGAGGCCCGGCCCATGTTCGCATCGACGCGACGCCGCCCCGTCTAGCCTTCGCGGCCCCACCCGGAGGATCGCGCCATGGCACATCGACCGCACTGCGTCCGTTCGCTGCTCGCCGCCAGCTGCCTGCTGGCCCTCGCTCCTGCCATGGCGCAGCAGGCCGATGGCACCGACACCTCGGTACGGCACACGGTGTTCCAGCCGCGCCCGGTGGAGCCCACTGCCGAGCGGACCGCAGCGGTCAGGCTCCCCGACGGCTTCCACATCACGCCCTTTGCGACGGGACTGAAGAACCCCCGCATCCTGGCCGTCCATCCGGACGGACACGTCTACGTGTCGCGGCGCGAGCAGGGCGACGTGCTGCTGTTGCGCGACGTCGACCACGACGGTCGCGCCGACGGCGAGCCCGTGGCGGTGTTGCACCGCCCCCACGCGCATGGACTGGCGGTGCACGACGGGCATCTGTACGTGGCCACGGTGAAGGAGATCCTGCGCGCGCCGATCCAGGCCGATGGCCGCCTGGGCGAGCCGGAACTGCTGGTGGACGACCTGCCCGATGGCGGCCAGCACCCCAACCGCACGCTTGCCTTCGGTCCCGACGGCAAGCTGTACGTGAGCATCGGTTCGACCTGCAATGCCTGCAACGAGACCAATCCCGAGCATGCGACGCTGTTGCGCATGGAGCCCGACGGCTCGTCGCGCGCCATCTTCGCCAGCGGCCTGCGCAACACCATCGGCTTCGGCTGGCACCCGGAAACAGGTGAACTCTGGGGCATGGACCACAACATCGACAGTCTCGGCGACAAGGCGCATCCCGAAGAGCTGAACCGCATCGCGATGGGCAAGCGCTACGGCTGGCCGCACGTGTTCGCCGATGGCGGACTGCATCCGCAGACCACGCCGCCCGGCGGCATCACCCACGAGCAGTGGCGCGATATGAGCGAGCCCATGGTGATGGGCTATACCGCGCACGCCGCGCCGATGCAGATGGCCTTCCACGGCGGCACCGGCCTGCCGGCGGAGTACGGCGGCGATGCATTCGTGGCCATGCGCGGGTCCTGGAACGCGAAGCCCGCGGTGGGCCACGAGGTGGTGCGCGTGCGCTTCGAACAGGGCAGGCCGCGCAGCATCGAGCCCTTCGCCACGGGCTTCCTGGTGGAGCGCGGCGAGGCACAGTTCGCGCGCCCAGTGGGGCTCGCGGTGATGCCCGACGGCGCGCTGCTGGTGGCAGAGGACGGCAACGGCGTGGTCTATCGCATCGCCCACGACGGAACGGCGGATGCCCGGGCCGCCGCAACGACGCAAACGGTGTCGCCTGCCGCGGCCCCTGCCGGCGAGATGCAGCGCCAGGCCGATCGCGGCCATGGCGTGCCGCTGGCCTTCGACCGGATGCAGGCTGCCGCATCCGGCCCCGCCATCGGCCTGCGCTCCACGGCATTCGCCGACGGCAAGCCGATCCCGAAGCGCTACAGCGACTATGGCGAGGGGGTATCGCCGCCGCTGTCCTGGCAGCCCGTCGAGGGCGCGAAGTCCTATGCCCTGGTGATGGAAGATCCGGATGCGGCCAGGCCGAAGCCCTTCGTGCACTGGGTGGCCTGGAACATCCCCGCGGGCCGGCACGCCCTGCCGGAGGGCCTGCACACCCTGCCGCGGCTGACCGACCCCGAAGGCATGCACCAGGGCGCCAACAGCCGCGGCTCGACCGGCTATTTCGGACCCAAGCCTCCGCCGGGAACCGGCGTTCACCACTACCATTTCCAGCTGTTCGCACTCGACACCCTGCTCGAGGTCGCGCCGGGTGCCGACCGCGACGCGGTGCTGGCGGCGATGGAGGGCCACGTGCTGGGCAAGGCACGCCTCGTGGGGACCTACGCCGCGCCGGAGGACTAGGCCCGCGCGCCGGGTGTCCCGCGCCCCAGCGCCTCGACGGTGCCCACTTCCTCGACCACGGTGTAGTGGGAGATGCGGTTTCCATCCCAGTGGTAGTGCAGGTGCGGCCCCTGCCGCGCCGGCGACACCAGGTCCGGATAGAACACCCCGACGCACTGGCCGCCGGGACGGCGCACGCTGTCGTACGCGATGCCATCGCTGCCGCCGGCGCGCAGGGCGCGTGCGGCGGCCTGGCTGGCAACGTAGGAGTCGGGATCGTGCAGCTCGGGCCAGCCGCCGCGGATGTCGTGGAGCCGCCCCGAGACATCGGCCAGGTAGCAGCGCATCTGCAGCACGCACGCGGGCTCACCGGTATGCCGGAGGAAGGCCTGGCGGTGGTGGATGGTTTCGGCGATCGCGGTGTCGCGCTCGCGCGCGGCGTAGTAGACGCCCCAGCTGCCGTCGGAGAAACGCGATCCCTGCGGGTTCGCGTGGAGGAAGGCGGCCATGACCGGCGTGGTGCCCGGCCCGCTGATGCGGCGCTCGCGCGGCACCATCGACAGGTCGCCGAGTTCCTGGCGGAGCCGCGGATTGGTCATGCCTTCGATGTCGAACAGTGCGTCGAGGTCGTCCGGAGAGGCAATGCGGTCGAACAGGCCCACCGGCGGGAAGCGGCTGGGGACGATGCGATAGCTGGGCCGCCACGCCACGCGCGTGCGCCGGACATCGCGCACGGCGCTCATCCGCGCTGCGCATCCAGGTACTGGCGCACCGTATAGAGGTCGGCGACCTGGCCGGCCAGCATGCGCTCCAGCGCACTCTGGCCGCCGAACAGCGGGGCTGCATTCGGCCGTTTCACCCAGGCATCGGCCTGGGCCGGCTCGGGGAACAGGATCTGCAGCGCTTTCCAGATGCCGAGGAGGTAGCTGATGCGCTCGAGCGTGTCCTGCGACAGCGCGCCATCGAGGTCGCGCTTCCAGCGGAAGAAGGTCGAGCGGCCCGGGTTGCCGAGCAGCACGCGCTCCTGTTCGGTCGTGAGCCCCCAGAGCCGGGTGATGTTGAAAAAGGCGCGCAGTGCGGGGCCGGCGAGATCGCGCCGCGGGGCGGGCGAGGGAATCACGGTGGCAGCCTTCATGTGCCGAGCATAGTCCCGATCGGGACTCAAGTCAACAGTTTGCTTCATTCCGGACATTTCCCGCTGCGCGGCTCAGTCGCAGGCCTTACGATCTGCGCCATGTCGATCGTCCTCACCCCCTTCGCCCGGGCCCGCCTGTTTCCGCGCGAACCCCGGCGCAACACCATCCAGGACTGCAGCCCGGCCGAGTTCGAGCACCGCCTCAACCAGGAGCCGCCGCTGCGCGACCTGCCGGGCTACGCCCCGTTCTGCCGGCTGCATGTCCACCGCAACTGGACCTCGACCCGGTGCCTCGCCGTGCCGGTGACCGACGCCAACCGCCACCTGTTGCGTTCGGCCTACGAGGCGCGCACGCGCGACGAACTGCCGGTGCTGGTGCGCTGGTTCGACGGCGTGGAGCCGCCGGTGGCCGCCTACCTGATCCCAATCCTCTACAGCCGCGACCAGCTGGCGAGGGAAGGCACCCCGATCGACGCCGACTGGGGCGTGGTCGGCTGCATGTACACGGCGGAACCCGAGGAAACCCCGATGGCCCCGATCACGATGATGCGCAATGCGCTCGGCGTGGAGGAGGGCGGCTCCGGCGTGCCGATCGACCGCGAGGCCTATGCGCGCGCGGTCGCCTTCTGGGATGCCAACGCGAACTGGCGCGGCTGAGTCGCCCGCCGCCTACTGGCGGATGTCGCGCCCCTCGCGGGCGTTTTCCTCGGCCTGCATGCAGTCGCGCAACTGCTGGTCCGCCATGCCGGGGCAGCGATCATCCGGGGTGCCGCTGTCCGCCGGCAGCGAGGCGTCGCCGGCCGTCCCTGCCGGCTCGATGTCGGTATGCGTGGTGCGCGACTCGTCCGGCGGATGGCTGTCGCGCCGATCGCAGGCGGCCAGGGCGGACACCAGGCAGGCGGCCGCGAGCAGGGACAGGGGGGTGCGGTACTTCATGCGGATCTCCGTCGGCGGGTGGCGGCAATGGGCGCCACTTCGCCCCGAGGATGCGTCCGCCGCCGTGAAGCGCGCGCCCATGTGAGCGTGTCCTGCGGCTCGGCTACTGTGTCCGCTGGTCATTCCGGGGAGCGGGCGATGCGGGGAACGACATGGTCCAGGCGGCAGGTCCTGGGATCGATGGCGGCGCTGGCGGCCTGCGCTGGCGTGCCCGGAGCGCTTGCCGCGCGACCGCGTGGGGTGGCGTCCGCGCCCGGCTTCGTGCTGCGCGACGTTCGACTGGTGGATGGAACCGGAGCCCCGGCCCGCGCCACCGACGTCCTGGTGCGCGGGGACACCATCGCCGTCATCGGGCGCGTCCCCGCGGACGCGGCGCGGGGGCTGCGCGTCGTCGAAGGTGGCGGCCGGGTGCTGGCGCCGGGCTTCATCGACCTGCATACGCACGGCGATCCACTGAAGACGGCCTACACGCCCTTCGTCGCGATGGGCGTGACCACGGTGGTGCTGGGCCAGGACGGCGGCAGCCCGGCGCTGGAAGGCGCCGCGCGCGCGCCGGGCTCGCTCGCGGCGTGGATGGACGCCGTCGATGCGGCCACGCCCGACATCAACGTGGCGACGCTGTCGGGCCACGGCGCGCTGCGCCGGCGCGCCGGCATCGACGACGGGACGCGCAGGCCGGACGATGGCCAGCTCGAGCGCCTCCGTGCAGTGCTCGAGGGCGACCTGCGCGCGGGTGCCTTTGGCCTGTCGACCGGCCTCGAATACGTGCCCGGGCGTTATGCGGAGATGCGCGAGCTCGCGGCGCTGGGTCCGGTGGTCGCAGGCTTCGATGGCGTGGCGATGAGCCATATGCGCTCCGAGGACGCCGACGACGTGCGTGCGTCCATCCTCGAGCTGGTGGAGGCTGCAGGCCCGGCGCGCGCCCATGTCTCGCACCTGAAAATGGTCTACGGCAAGGGCGGGGACGAGGCCGACCGCCTGCTCGGCTTCCTGCGCGGGCTGCGCGGCACGGGCAATGCGCCCACGGCCGATGCCTATCCCTACGAAGCCAGCTACACCGGCATCGCCATCCTCTTTCCCGAATGGGCGCTGCCGCCCAACGACTATGCGGCCGTGGTGGCCACGCGCGGCGACGAGCTGCGCGCCTGGCTCGAGGCGCGGATGGAGAAGCGCAACGGCCCGGCCGCGCTGCTGTTCGGTACCGGCGAGCATGCCGGGCACACCCTGGAACAGGTGGCGCAGGCGCAGGGCAGGCCGTGGGTGGAGGTCCTGGTGGAGTCGGGTCCCGACGGTGGCCAGGCCGCGCACTTCGTCATGGATCGCGCGCTGCAGGACCGGCTGCTGTTGGCGCCCTTCGTGGCCATCGCCAGCGATGGCGCGCCCGGCGGCAGCCATCCACGTGGGGCAGGCACCTTCGCGCGCTGGATCGGGGAGTTTGCCGTGCGCGGCCACCCGATCGGCATCGAGGAGGCCGTGCGCAAGGCGACATCGCTACCCGCGTCGATCCTCGGCCTGGGCGACCGCGGCGTGGTGCGCGAGGGCGCCAAGGCCGACCTGGTGCTGTTCGATCCCGCACGCGTGCGTGCGCGCGCCGATTACATCGACCCCACCGCGCTGGCCGAGGGCTTCGACCTCGTGCTGGTGAACGGCCGCCCCGCGTTCGAGGGCGGCACGGCCGTCGACCGGGCCGGGCGCATGCTGCGCAAGGCGGTGTGACCGCGTCCGGCGCCTCCCGCCGGGCCTAGAGCACCGCGAGTTCCGCGTTCGACAGGATGCGCCCGTACTGCTCGCGCAGCCGCACCTTGCGCGCCATGTCCGCGATGATGTGGCTGCTGAAATCGACGCCGGTCAGCTCCTCGGCCATGTTGATGCCGCCGGGCGTGTCCACGTTCACTTCCATCAGCTTGTCGCCCACGATGTCGAGGCCGGCGAAGTACATGCCGTCACGGATCAGCTTCGGTGCGACGGCCTCGGCCATGCGCAGGGCGTCGGCATCCGGCTGCGCCAGCTCGATCTTGCCGCCGGCGCTGATGTTGCTGCGCGCGTCGCCACTGTCGTTGTAGCGGCGGAAGCAGGCGTACTGCCCGTCCACCTGGAGCGGCCGGCCATTGAGCGTGAGCAGGCGCAGGTCGCCCTCGGCGGCACCCGGCAGGTATTCCTGCGCGATGGCATAACCGTCGCGGATCACCGCTTCGATCATCTGGTTGAGGTTCGACGCGTCGCCATCCTTGACCACGAACACGCCCTGGCCGCCGGAGCCCTGCAGCGGCTTGA
Source organism: Luteimonas sp. (assembly GCA_036515815.1). Lineage (GTDB taxonomy): Bacteria > Pseudomonadota > Gammaproteobacteria > Xanthomonadales > Xanthomonadaceae > Luteimonas. The sequence continues at coordinate 15,294 of DATBUS010000156.1, read as the reverse complement.
TCACGCCGCGCCCGCCATGGGTGGTGATGAAGGCGCGCAGTTCGTCCACGTCGCGGCTGATGCAGGTGACCGGACGTACCTCCTCGGGAAAATGCTGGAAGTAGGTCTTGTTCGACGCGTTGGTCAGGTGGAAGGGATCGTTGAGCACGATGACGCCGCGACGCGTCACCAGCTGCGCGAACAGCAGCGCGCTGTTGCTGGCCCAGGGGCGGTCGACCAGCTCATTGGCCGGATCGCTGCGCAGCATCAGCACGTCCAGCGACTCGACGTTGATGCGCTCGCGCGCCGCGTCATCGCCCTGGATCTCGTCGAGAAGCGCCTGGTCGTCGGCGTAGCCGCTTCCCCCGGGCACGTGTGCCATCGCGCAGACGGTGCCGTTGGCGTCGTAGATGAAGTCGGCCAGGCCGATCAGCGCAACGCTGTGCCCCTGGTTGGCCGCGGTGCGCGCCAGGCGGATGGTGGTGTAGTTGTCCTGCTCGGTGGCGACGTCGTTGACGACGAAGCCGAGGCGCATGGGCCGGTCGGTCATTGCTTGGTGTCCTGGGCAGCGGTGGAGGCGGGGTGCACGTGGTACAGGTCGGCGAGGCCGGTCTCGCGGCAACGGGCGAGGGTCTCTTCAAACCCGTCGGCCGTGGCATAGCGGGGCAGCAGCGCCGGCGGCCGCACCCAGCCGGCGTCGGCCAGCTGCTCCAGCACCACCAGATGGTCGAGCGCGAACTTGCCCGCGAACAGCAGGTCGAAGCGGCCGGCGCCGCGCAGGTGCTCGAGCAGGTCGCGAAGGCCGCGCAGGTACACGGCGTCCTTGGTCAGGCCGCCGCCGCGGCGGGCGCGTACGGCGATATCGAAGGCGTCGGAAGTGGAGAAGCCGTGCTCGTCGTGGAGGCAGGCGAAGATGGCCGGGATGTCGTCCCCACGCACCGCCATGTCGGCGGCGACCACGCGGGCGGCAAGCACCCGCAGGCGCTCGCCCGGCAGGTACCCGGTGAGGTATTCGGCCAGCACGCCAAGGCCCTCCTGCAGCGGATCGTAATGCGCGAGTCCCACCGACAGCTGCCGCAGTGGCTGTTGCAGGCCGTTATGGCGCGTGACCACGTGGGTCCCGACCTCGTGCTGGACCAGGGGCTGCAGGCGCGCGCGCGGCAGGCGCAGCCGGGCGTCCAGGTAGAGGCGGCCGTGCGAGACCATCATCAGCGAGCCGATGTCGGCATCGACCACGACGTCCAGGCTGAAGTCCGGGGCGCGCTCGCGATACCAGGCCACTTCGTCCTCGACGGCGGCGACCACGGCATCGACGCCGGTGTCGGCCTCCAGCGGTTCGCTGTCGGCAACGCCCTGGAGGATCCCGCGGGCGAGCGCCAGCAGGCCGGCCTCGACGCCGCCGAAGAGGTCGATGCTCGCGACCACGAAGCCATCGGTGCCGCGCAGGCGGACGAGTTCGATCATGCGCTCGAGTTCGCGCTGCTTCTCGCCCAGGACGCCGGCCAGGAGCGGCGACTCGATGCGGTCGACCGGCAGCGACAGCAACCGCTCGCGCATGGCGTCGAGACCCGCCGGCGGCTCGGAATAGCGCAGGGGCGCCACCCGGCGTCGCCCGGACGCTTCGAAATCCTCCCAGAGCGCATCGGTGCCGAGCGGGGTCAGGGCGATCAGCCAGTCGAGACCGGCGTCGAGCTCGATCAGGGCGGCATCCACCTCCGCGGCCACCGGCGGCAGGTGGCGCGGCGTGGAGGCCTCCACGCGCGCGCTCACGTCCGCTCCCGGAAGTCGGCGCGCACGGCATCGACCGCCGACTGCAGGCCGTCGCGCAATGCGTACAGGGCCGCGATGTCCGCCTGGCCGGTGTGCTCGTCCATGAAGATCTTCTTGTACTCGGGCGAGATGGTGCAGACGCGATCGCCCCAGCGCGAATACACCCACTCCGGGAAGTCACCCCCGGTGGGGAAGCGGACGTTCGCACGCACGTCGGGGGTCCGGCCGGCGACGGGGGTGGCGCGCAGCGCGTCGGCAAACCGCGCGGTGACGTCGTCCCAGCGCGCGGCGGCCGTGGTCAGGCCCAGCTCGATGTCCGGATTGCCCTCCTGGGGCGCCGGCGCGCCATCCGGTCCCTCGCGCCGATGGTTGTAGCTGTGGATATCGACCAGGAGCAGTGCATCCCACCGGTCGAGCAGGCGGTCGATCAGTTCGGCCACCATCGAGCGGAAGCGGTCCCAGCCCGCGAGCGATTGCGCGATCTCGGCCTCCGGCAGCGGCCTGTTCCAGACCTCGAGTCCCCAGCAGTCCTCCGGCCGCGCGTATACCGCACCCTTGCGCGGCCGGTTGTGGTCGAGCTCGAAGCGCGATGTCGGGACCTGGATGCGCACGTCACCCACGGCGGCGAGGAACCCGGTGAGCGGATCCTCCTCGCGGAAACGGTCCGCGTCGGGCAGCGCGAGCAGGGGGCGCAGGCCGGGGCGGATGGCATGCCCGTCATGGATGGCGGTCGCGATGACGGGGCCGCGGCCCACCGCGATGTTCCACTCGCGCGTGGCGGCAGTGGGGATCGGGACGTCATTGCCTGTGAAGTAGCGGCCGCGCTCGGCCGCGGGGTCTCTCGAAGCCATGGTCCGCAATCCTCGCAGCGCGGCAATGATCGCTCCGTGACCATGGAGGGCACGCCCTGGACACGGGCGGATCGCGAGAATGCCGACATGTCCGTGTTCCGCATCACCCCCGCGATCCTGCTGGCCGCGCTGGCGCCGTTGGCGTGCGGGCAGGGGGGCGGGGGTGGGACCGCGGACGATCCGGCGAAGCCGCGTGCGCTGCAGGTCCCTCCGACGGGAGAGGGCAGGGCCCCCGCCTCGCACCCGGAGTCCTGTGCGTGGACAGCGGGGCAGCCTGCTGCCAGCGTCGACACCCTGCTCGACGCCGCCGCGGCGATCACGCCGCTACGGGCCGTCGTCGTGGCGCATGACGGCCGCCTGCTGGCCGAGCGCGGCTACCGCGGCGCTCGCCCGGACACCCCCGCCAACATCAAGTCGGCCTCCAAGAGCGTGGTATCGGCCCTGGTCGGCATCGCGATCGACAAGGGCCTGCTGGAGGGCGTCGACCAGCCGATCGCGCCGCTGCTGCACGACAGGCTGCCGGACAACCCGGATCCGCGCCTGGCGCGGGTGACCATCGGCCACCTGTTGTCGATGCAGGCCGGCCTGGAGCGAACGTCCGGGCCCTATTACGGACGGTGGGTCACGAGCCCGGACTGGGTGCGCGATGCGCTGGCACGGCCGTTCGTCGACGCGCCGGGCGGCGCGATGCTGTACTCGATCGGGTCGACCCATCTGCTCTCGGCCATCCTGGTGCGCGTGAGCGGCCGCCCGACGCTCGAACTCGCCCGCGAGTGGCTGGGGCCGCAGGCCGGCTTTGTCATCAGCGCCTGGGACCGTGATCCGCAGGGCATCCACTTCGGCGGCAACAACATGGCGATGGACACGCGCTCGCTGCTCGCGTTCGGCGAGTTGTACCGCACCGGCGGAGTGTCGCGCGATGGCCGCCGGCTGCTGCCGGAGGCCTGGATCGAAGCCTCGTGGCAGCCCCGGACGCAGTCGCGCTTCACCGGGGACGACTACGGCTATGGCTGGTTCCTGCGCGACATCGCCGGCGAGCCGGTCCGCTATGCCTGGGGCTATGGCGGCCAGATGCTCTACGTCGTGCCCTCGCTGGACCTGGTGGTCGCGATGACCTCGGATGACAGCCGGGCCTCCGCACGCACCGGCCACCGGGACGCCCTGCACGGGCTCGCCGGTGACATCATCCGCGCGCTGCGCTGCCGGGCCTGAGGGGCCCGGGGCCGCTGGAAGGCCGGGTTGCTGTGCTAATGTCGTTTGCCCATGCGGTGCCGGACGGGGAAGGTCCCGGCGCAGGCCACGGACGCTCGCACATCGAGGGGGACAAGAAAGATGCTGACGCTGCTCGACCTGATGAGGAGGCTCGCGAGCGATGCCGCGCTCGCGGCGGAATACGAGAAGGACCCGGCCGCCGTGGTGGGCCGCTCAGGCCTGTCGGCGGAAGAGCAGAGGGCCATGCTGGACAGGGACTACGCGTCCATCCGCAAGCTCACCGGGCTGGCCGATGGCCAGTTCGCGACCAACCACATCGTCAAGGTCTACGAGTAGCGGTCGCGCGCCCCGGTCCGCCGACGATCGCTGTCCATGTGCCGGCTCCAGCGCCTCGCCGTCGCCATGCTCCTCGCGTTGGCGGCGTGGCCGGCGCTTGCCGATGGTGCGCTCGAGGCCGAGATCGCCGAGATCGAGCGGCTGGCGATCTCGGCGCACTGGCGTGAGTCCGACCGCAGGGTCGATGCCCTGGCCGCGCGCCAGGACGAGCTGACCCCGGAGCAGCGCGTCCGCCTCGAGTTCGTGCGCCTGCGCAACCTCGGGCTTGCCGGCCGCGAACCCGCGGCGCTGCAGGGGTTCACGAAGCTGCTGCAGCAGGACATGAGCGCCGCCCAGCGCGTGCGCGCCTACACCACCGCCATCAGCATCGCGGCCAATGTCGAGGACTGGCCGCAGGCCTTTGCATGGCTGGGCGAGGGGCTGGAATACCTGCCCCAGGCGCCCGAGATGGCCCCGGCCCTGCTGGGCGTTGCCAGCTACCTGCATACCCTGGTAGGCGAGATCGGAAAGGCGCGGGACCTGGCGAAGCAGGGCCTGGAGGCGGTGGAAGCCACCGGTGACGCGCGCGCCACCTGCCTCGCCGTCGCCGACCTGGCGATGGCGGAGGACCACGCCGGCAACCATGCCGAGGCCGAGGCATGGCGGCGCAGGCAGATCGATGCCTGCGGGGCCGCCGGCGACCTGGTGTTCGTGGCCAACGCCAAGTACGGCGTGGGCAAGATGGCCGCCGCGCAGGGCCGCCACGAGGAGGCGCTGGACTGGTCGCGGCAGGCGCTGGCCGAATTCGAGGCCGCGGGCTTCACCGCCGGCAGCTGGAGCGCACGCCTGGAGTTGGCCAGCAACCTGATCGCGCTCGAGCGCGACCTGGGCCGCGCGCAGCAACTGCTCACCGACACGCTGGCCTACTACCGCAGCCAGGACAGCGAGATCGCCATGGCCGAGACCGCGCGCCTGCTCGCGCGGCTGGCAGAGCAGCGCGGCGACCACGCGGGCGCGCTGGCCTACCTCAAGCAGGCGATGTCGGCGCAGGAGGTGGCTGAAAGCGACTCGCGCGAGCGGCGCCTGGCGTATCTGCAGGTGGAGTTCGACACCCGCCTGAAGGAGCAGCAGATCGCATTGCTTGAGGCCGAGAAGGAGCTGGCCGCATTGCAGGTCACCGCGACCCAGCGCCGGCAGTGGCTGCTGGGCCTGGGCATGTTCGGCCTGCTGGTGACGGCGGTGCTGCTGCTGATGCTGTTGCGCCACAGCTCGCGCGAACGCGGTCGTTACCGCTGGCAGTCGGAGCGTGACGGCCTCACGGGTCTGTACAACTACCAGCAGGTCCGCAAGCTGGGCACCGAGGCGCTGCGGCGGGCCCGGCGCAACAGCGAACCGTTCACCGCCGTCATCGCCGACATCGACCTGTTCAAACAGGTCAACGACCGCCATGGCCATGCGGCGGGCGACGAGGCCTTGCGCTGCCTGGGCGGATGGATCGGCGATATCGTGGGCAACCGGGGCATCGCCGGACGCAGCGGTGGTGACGAGTTCACGATCCTGCTGCACGGCAGCGCCGCCGATGCCGAGGCGCTGCTGCAGCGCCTGCGCGACCGGATCGAACCGGTCACCGTGTTCGGCCAGACCTTCACCTTCAACCTCAGCGCCGGTGTGTGCCAGTACGACGGCAGCACGCCCACGCTCGAGCAACTGATCCACAACGCCGACCAGGCGCTCTACCGTGCCAAGCATGGCGGCCGAGACCAGGTGGTGCGGGCGCGGGCCGAGGCTCCGGAGCCCGCCGGCGAACGGCGCGGCTCGCTGGTGGTGGTGGGCAGCGGCATCCAGTTCGGGCGCCACGCGAGCGAGCGCACGCTGTCGGAGATCCGCGAGGCCGGGACCGTGTTCTGCCTGGTCGACCCCTTCGCGCTCGGGATGATCCGGGGCTTCCGGCCCGACGCGATCAACCTGGGCCTGCACTACGCACCGGGGAAGGACCGGCGCGAGACCTACCGCGCGATCGGCGACGCGATCATGGCCGAGGTCGAAGCCGGCCGGCAGGTCTGCGCGGTCTTCTACGGCCATCCGGGCGTGTTCGCCGACGTGCCGCACGCGGTGGTCCGGCGCACGCGCGAACTCGGTCTGGTGGCGCGCATGGAACCGGGCATTTCGGCCGAAGCCTGTCTCTACGCCGACCTCGGGCTCGACCCGGGCCTGCGCGGGGTGCAGTCGCTCGAGGCCACGCATTTCCTCGTGCACGACCGCGAACCCGATACCGCGTCCCTGGTCCTGTTGTGGCAGGTGACGCTTGCAGGCGACCTCGCATGCACGCGCCTGCATGCCGAACGCGCGGGCCTGGAGGCGCTGGTGGCCAAGCTGCGCCGCTGGTATCCGGCCGGGCACGAGGTGGTGCTGTACGAGGCGGCGCAGCTGCCGATCGCGGCACCGAGGATGGAACGGCTGGCCTTGTCCGACCTGCCGACCGCGCACTACGAGGAATACACCACGCTGGTGATTCCGCCGCTGCGGGTGCCGCGCAGGGTCCTGCCCGCGGCCCCCTGAAGCAGGGGCCGGTACCAGCCCGGTGGGCGCGACGCGCCCACCGGGCATGCACTCACTTCGGCTCGATCACCGGCTTGCGCGGCATGCGCTCTTCGCGCATCGTCGCGTGATAGGCGAACGAGGCGACGATGGCGGCGGCCTGCTTGAGGTCTTCCGGCTCGGCGTGGTCCCAGGTGTCCAGGTGGGTGTGGTGCACGTTGGTGAAGTAGTCCAGCCGGTCCTGGATGAACTGGAAGCCGGGCAGGCCCACGCGGTCGAACGCGATGTGATCGGTGCTGCCGGTATTGCGCGTGGCCACCGTGGTGGCGCCGACGTCGTGGAAGGGTTCGAGCCACGCCTTGAAGATCGGCATCGCCGCCAGGTTCTCCTGGGCATAGATGCCCCGGAACCGGCCGGACCCGTTGTCCATGTTGAAGTAGACCGAGAAGCGGTCGTAGTCGCGGGTCCTGCGCAGCGCGCCGGTCGGCTCGCGCAGCGAGGCCGGAAGCGCCTTCTGCGCCGGGTCGGTGGGCTCGGGCCAGGCGGCGAAATGGCGCGCCACGTAGGCCTGCGAACCGATCAGGCCCTGTTCCTCGCCGCTCCAGAGCGCCACGCGGATCGTGCGCTCCGGGCGCGCCCCGACCGCCTTGAGGATGCGCATGGCTTCCATCATCACCGCGACGCCGGCGGCGTTGTCGGCCGCGCCGGTGCCGGTGTGCCAGGAGTCGAGGTGCGCGCCCAGCATCACGATCTCGTCGGCCTTGCGGCCGCGGCCGGGGATTTCGGCCAGGGTGTTGTAGCCGGGCTGGTCGGCGTCATCGGTGAAGCGCGCCGCCACGTTCACGCGCAGGCGCACGTCCTGGCCGGCGTCGAGTGCGCGCACCAGCGGGTTGAAGTGCTCGGCGATCATCGCCAGCTCCGGGATGCCCACCGGCTCGCCGGCCTTGCGCGACCCGCCGCCGGCCACGCGGATGATCCCGTTGTCCCAGCTGCTGATGCTGATCGCGGCCAGTGCGCCTTCCTCGGCGAAGAAGGCGTTCAGCGCACGCGTCAGCTCCTGGCGCTCGTTGTACTCGCGGACGCGCTTCGCGCGGTCGCTCTCGCTGGCCTTGGGCACGGTGAAGGCCTGCAGGCCCTCGAGCGAGGTGGCATCGTGGCGGTGCGAGTCGGGCTCGGTGCCGCGCTTGTACTCGCGCGCATCGCCCAGCAGCAGGATCTTTCCGCCGAGCTTGCCGCGGTACTCCTCGATATCGGCGAGCTTCGAGATCGCGACCTTCACCAGCGGGCCTTCCACCGGACCGTCGGTGCCCGGCGTCCAGGCCTTGGGCAGTGCGTGCAGCGGCTGCACGCGCTCGCCCAGCATCTCCACGCTGGCGCTGCTGAATTCCCAGCCGCGTCCGAAATCGTCGAAGGCTTCGTCGTGGACGTTGGAAAGTCCCCACTCCTCGAACTTCGAGCGCGTCCAGGCATTGGCGGCCGCCATCTGCGGCGAGTTGGTCAGGCGCGGCCCGATGGACTCGGTGAGGTGGCTGAAGGTCGCCATCACCTGCGAGTTGTGGAAGGCCTCCTGGCGGATCCTGCTCACCATGTCCAGGTCCACCGGTTCGTTGGCCACCGCCAGGCCGCTGGCGGCCACGAGCAGGCCCATCACGCAACGCTTCAACATCATCGGATCCTTGTGCGCCCGGCGGGCGACTGCGAACAGCGGACTCTAGCGGCCGGCGCGCGGGCGATCACCGGCCTTTAGTCACGTCGGACGCACGTGCACGGAGCGGTTTGCTACGCTTCGCGCCTCGCCCACGGATCCGCCACGCCGAGCCCCCCGATGTCGTTGTTGCGCGCCGCGCTGGTCCTGTTCCTCATCGTCGTCCACACCCTCGTGCATGCAACACCGCTGTTGCTGCTGGCGCTGTGCAAGGCGGTGCTGCCGTTCGCGGGCGCGAGGCGGGTGCTGGGCCGCATGCTGGCGAAGATCGCCGAGAGCTGGATCGCCACCAACACCTGGATGGTCGACACGCTGACGCCCACGCGGTTCCATGTGTCGGGCGACGACGGGCTGCTTGCGGACGGGCACTACCTGGTGCTGGCCAACCACCAGAGCTGGGTCGACATCATCGTGCTGCAGAAGGTGTTCAACCGCCGCATCCCGCTGATGCGCTTCTTCCTGAAGCAGCAGCTGTTCTGGGTGCCGGTGCTGGGGCTGGCCTGGTGGGCCTTGGACTTTCCCTTCATGGGCCGCTACAGCCGTGCGCAGATCGCGAAGGATCCCGCGCTCGGCCAACGCGACATGGAGGCCACGCGCCGCGCCTGCGAGAAGTTCCGGGAGATGCCGGTGGCGGTGATGAACTTCGTCGAGGGCACCCGGTTCACGCCGGAAAAGCATGCGCGCCAGGCCTCGCCGTATCGCCACCTGCTCAAGCCCAAGGCCGGCGGCGTGGCCTTCGTGATGGATGCGATGGGCGACGCCCTGCACGCGATACTGGACGTGACCATCGCCTATCCCGCGGGGAGGCCGACGATGATCGACCTCATGGGCGGGCGGATCCCCGAAGTGCACGTGCTGGTGCGCCAGCGTCCCATCGCCGACAGCGAATCGATGGGCGGACGCTACAAGGACGACCGCGCCGCACGCGCACGGTTCCAGCAGTGGCTCAACGGGATGTGGCTGGAGAAAGACGAGGCGCTCGAGCGCCTCCAGGGCTGAACGGCCCGGCGGCGCTTACTCCGCGGTGCCCGGCCGGTCCTGCGTCGCCGCGGACTTGGCCTCGCGCTCGGCGCGCTTCTTCGCGTCCTTCTCGTCCTGCTTCTTCTTCTTCGCCAGCTCGCGCTGACGCTTTTCAAACGAATAGTTCGGCTTCGCCATGGATCACCTTCGAAAGTAACGAGCCCCCAGTGTAACCCCGGCGGCGAGGGAGGCCCCGCGCTCGGCTCAGAGCGCCATCCCGCCGCGACCGGTTCCGATAGACTCGGGGGTGCCGACGTGACAGGTCCTGTCCGTTTCCCGGCGCGGGCGTTGCGCATCGCATCCCGCCGTCGGTCCCGCCGAGCCAGCACGCCATGGCCCGGGAAACCCGGCCGCCGCGCCTCCCGCGCCCGGCGTGATCGCCTCCCGAATCCCTTTGCCCGCATGCCGTCCGGCCGTGTCCGGCCGTGCGCTCGGTGCACCCACCTGGCAGGAGCTTATGTCCGAATCCGTCATCCGCATGGGGGCCGTGTCCTACGCCCCGAAGGTCGTCACCATCTGGGAGGGCTTCAAGCCCTGGCTCAAGGCGCGTGGGTTCGCCTTCGACTACGTGCTGTATTCGAACTACGAGGCGCTGGTGGACGCGCTCATGGCGGGCCAGTTGCACTTCGCCTGGAACTCACCGCTGGCGTTCGTGCGCGCGCAGCGCATGGCGCGCGCGCGCGGCCAGGACGTGCGGGCGATCGTGATGCGCGACACCGACATTGACCTGCAGTCGGTGCTGGTGGTCCCGGCCGGCAGCGAGGTACAGGGCGTCGAGGACCTGCGCGGCCGGCGCGTGGGCTTCGGCGCGATCGATTCGCCGCAGGCGACGCTGATCCCGCTCGACCACATGCGCCAGCACGGGCTGGTGCAGGGCCGCGACTACACCGCGCAGCTGTTCGACGTGCTTGGAGGCAAGCATGGCGACCACATCGGTGGCGAGCGCGACGCCGCCCAGGCCATGGTCGATGGCGCCATCGACGCCGCCTGGATGATCGCCGGCAACTACCAGGCCTTCGCGCAGGAGGGCACGCTGGCCGCGGGCACGACCCGCGTGGTGGCGACGACCGGCCACTTCGACCACTGCAACATGACCACGGCGCCCGGCCTGGATCCGGCGCTCGCGGACCGGTTCGCGGACCTGCTGCTGGGCATGTCCTGGGACGATCCGGAGGTGCGGCCGCTGCTCGAGCTGGAAGGTCTCAAGGTCTGGCACCCGGGCCGCACCAGCGGCTACGCCCTGCTCGAGCGTGCCGTCGACGACGAGGGCTTCTACGACGCCGAAGGCCGCATCACCGAATCGAAGTACGACTACTGAGGAGGCCGTCGCGATGACCCACCTGGACACGCTTGAACCGATCGTCGAGTCGATCATCCTCCCGCGCGCCACGGAGCTCGACCGCGAGGCGCGCTTCCCGCGCGAAGCCGTCACCTCGCTTGGCGACGCCGGACTGCTCGGGCTCATCAGCGCCGGCGAGGTCGGCGGCATGGGCCTGGGCCTGGCCGAGGCCACCGCGGTGGTCGAGCGCATCGCCCGCGACTGCCCGGCCACCGCGATGGTGGTGACCATGCATTACGCCGGCACCACGCTGGTCGAGATGCACGGCCCCGAGGACCTGCGCCGCGCGATCGCGGCCGGCCACCACCTTACAACGCTGGCGTGGTCGGAGTCCGGCTCGCGCAGCCACTTCTGGGCGCCGGTGGGCACCGCCACCGCGGACGGCGATGCCCACGTCCGCCTCGACGCCAGCAAGAGCATGGTGACCTCGGCCGGCGAGGCCGATTCCTACGTCTGGTCGTCGCGGCCGCTCGCCGCCGAAGGCGCCAGCACCATCTGGCTGGTGGAGACCACGGGCGAGGGGCTGTCCTCGCCGCGGCCCTTCGACGGGCTCGGCCTGCGCGCCAACGCCTCGGCACCGGTGATGGCGAAGGGCGTGCGCGTGCCGCTGTCGCATCGCCTCGGCGCGGACGGAGAGGGCCAGGCGCTGATGTTCCGCGACGAGCTCCCGACCTTCGCCTGCCTGATCGCGTCCGTTTCGATCGGACTGATGGAAGGCGCGCTGGCGCGTGCGGTGGCCCACGTGACCGGCACCGGCTTCGCCGCCGGGGGCCGGCTGGCCGACCTGCCGACCCTGCGCGCGCAGCTGGCGCAGGCGCGCAACGCGCTCGATGGCGCCCGCGGCGTGCGTGCGCTGGCACTCCGGTCTATCGCCGACGGCGGCGACGACATGTTCATGCGCGTGCTGCAGTCCAAGGCCGTGGCCGCCGAGGCCGCGCTGTCGGTGACCGATACCGCGATGCGAGTCTGCGGCGGCGCGGCGTTCCGCAAGGACGTCGGCATCGAGCGCCTGTTCCGCGATGCGCGCGCGGCCGCGGTCATGGCCCCCACCACCGACGTCATCAACGACCTGGTGGCGCGGATCATGTGCGGCATGCCGCTGATGGACTGAGCGGGAGTATGGGCATGCGGGAATCGGGCTCCACCATCACCGGCGCGGCGCAGGCGGTGGATCTCCACGGCCTGGGCTTCGACAGCGGCGCGCACCTGCTGGTGAAGCATGCGCTGGCGGGCGTGGACGTGGGCGCGGCGGTCGTCGTGTGTGGCGAGGCTCCGGGCTGGCAGGTGCAGCTTGCGGCCTGGTGCCGCAACCAGGGCCACGCCATGGAGGTCGATGCGGGCGATCCCGGCGCCGTGCGGGTGCGGAAGGGCTCGGCGCAGGCCGGCCGCTGGCGCGACGCCATGCCCACCGGCCGCAGCGATCCCGCGGCCGACGACGCAATCGCGCCGCATGCGCACCCGCGCTGGGGCCTGGCCGCGCGCGGCGCTGTGGTGGAGCCCGGCGCGCCGGAGATCCACTTCCGCCTGTCCGAGCGCGACGCGCTGTGGAACGAGTCGGCCGGCAGCCTCTACCGCCAGGCCGTCGCCGCGCAGTGGGATCCGGCCGACATCGACTGGGACGACGCCCCGGTGCTGCCCGATGCGATCGAGGATGCGGTGGTGCAGGTGATGACCTTCATGGTCGAGAACGAGAACGCCGCGCTGGTGATCCCGGCGCGCTTCCTCGGGCAGCTGCATCCGCACTACCGGGAGCTGCAGGCGGCACTGGCCATCCAGATCGCTGACGAGGCCCGGCACATCGAGGTGTTCACCCGCCGCATCCGCCGGCACGGGCGCGAGCCGGCGCTGTCGACGGCGGGCGGGCAGGCGTCGCTGAAGAGCCTGCTTGACGAGACCGACTACTCGGTGGCGAGCTTCCTGCTGTCCGTGCTCGGCGAGGGCACCTTCGTGTCGCTGCTGAAGTTCATCCAGGCCGAGGCCCCCGATCCGCTGACCCGGCAGATCGCGCGCTACGCCGCCATCGACGAGGCGCGCCACGTCGCCCTGGGCATGTCGCACCTGCTGTACCGGCTGGAGCGCGAGCCGGACCTCCGCAACCGCCTGGCGCGCGCGGTGGAGGATCGCCATGAGGCGCTGCGCCACACCGGCGGGCTCAACGAGGAGGTCTTCGATGCGCTGGTGGTGATGGCGGCCGGCGCGCTGACGCCCGACGCGATCGCGGAGGGTTCGCGCAAGGTCCAGGTGCTGATGAAGGACATGGCCGACAGCCGCTACGCCAAGCTGGTGCGGCTGGGCTTCGAACCCGCGCGTGCGCACCATCTCTCCAGCCTGCACACGCGCAACTTCATGTAGGCGGCGGCGCCGCGGTCAGCCGACCTCGACCCGCGCCGCACCGGCGCGAAGCTCGCCGACGACTACGGCCTCGGCGAACCCTTCGCGCTGGAAGGCGTCCAGCACCTCGCCGAGCGCCGCCGGTGCACACGACACCAGCAGGCCGCCCGAGGTCTGCGGGTCGGTGAGGAGGTCGCGCGCGGGCTTGTCGATCACGGGGGCCAGCTGGACGCTGTCGCCATACGCGGCCCAGTTGCGGCCGGACGCACCGGTCACCACACCCTCCGCGGCCAGCGCCCGCACCCCCGGCAGCCAGGGCAGGTCGTCGAAGCGCAGGCGCACGGTCAGGTCGGCACCGCGCGCCAGTTCCAGCGCGTGCCCGAGCAGTCCGAAGCCGGTGACGTCGGTCATGGCGTGCACGTCGGGCAGAGCGGCCAGCGCGACCCCCGGCGTGTTGAGGCGGGTCGTCGCATCGACCATCGCGCGGTAGCCGGCATCGTCCAGCACGCCGCGCTTGAGCGCCGCCGACAGCACGCCCACACCCAGCGGCTTGCCCAGCACCAGCAGGTCGCCGGCGCGGGCGTCGGCGTTGCGGCGGATGCGGTCGGGGTGGGCCAGGCCCATCGCGGCGAGCCCGTAGATGGGCTCCACCGAGTCGATGCTGTGGCCCCCGGCCACCGGGATGCCGGCGGCGGCGCAGGCGTCCTCGCCGCCGCGGAGGATCTCGGCGATCACGGCATGCGGCAGCACATTGACCGGCATGCCGACGATCGCCAGCGCCACGACCGGCGTCCCGCCCATCGCGTAGACGTCGGACAGCGCATTGGTGGCGGCGATCCTGCCGAAGTCGTAGGGGTCGTCCACGATCGGCATGAAGAAATCGGTGGTGGCGATCAGCGCCTGCTGGTCGTTGAGGCGGTAGACGGCGGCGTCGTCGGAGGTGTCGTTGCCGACCATCAGTTGCGGCCATACCGGCGCGGGTGCGGCGCGCTTCAGCAGCTCGGCGAGGACGCCGGGGGCGATCTTGCAGCCGCAGCCGCCGCCATGCGACAGCGAGGTGAGGCGGGGAGGTGCGGTGGCGCCGGCAGGCGCGTCGGGGGTGGCGGACATGCAGGCTCCGGTGATTCGCCCGCATCGTGCGCGGGGGTGGCGGAAGGCAACAGGAGTCGAACCTGCCTGGGAGCGGCTGACGCCCCCAACCGGGTTTGAAGCCCGGCCGCGCCACCGGGCGCGCTTGCCTTCCAGAGTGCGCCGCGCGGAAGCCCCGCGGGCGCCGGGCCACGCTACCACAGCGCCCCGCGAAGTGCGGGCACGCGCGGCGGAGGGAGCGTGTCAGTCCCGTCCTTGCGCGTCGACGGGCGCGCGGGCGCGAAGGGCCTGCAGCCACGCGCTCTCCTCGCGCAGCACGTGGCTGTCGCGGATGCGGCGGGTGAGGCCGGCGCGGTCGAAGTGCTCGAGGATCTGGATGGCGCGCTTTCGGCCAAGGCCGGTGGCATCGCGGAAGGCCGCGGCTTCCACGCCGCCGGCCGCCCCGTCGCAGATGGCGACCGCGAGGCCCGCGAGCGCCTGCATCCGGTCGCTGTGGAAGAACAGGTCGCGCACCACCTGGTGCACGTCCCCCTGGAGCGCAAGCATCCGCAGCAGCCGGCGCACGCGCTCCTCGGGTTCGGCCTCCATGCGCGCGAGGTCGCGCACCCAGGGCGGGTCGAAGGCCCCCGCGTGCAGGTGCGCGAGCAGGCGTCCCGCCAGCGCCTCCTCGTCGGCGTCCATGGCGACCGTGTGCCCGGGCAGGTGCAACCACGGCCCCTTGCGCTGGATGCGCCCGTCGGCGGCCAGGCCTTCGATCAACGCCTGCCAGAGCGGGGCGGGGGCCGCGGGCAGGGCGATGCGCCGCAGGCGGGACGCTTCGGGGCCGGGCTCGTCCGGCGCGTCGCGGTGGTACCCGGCCAATGCCTCCTCGATGCGGGCATGCAGCGCGGCGAGCGCCGCGTCGTCGATCGCGATCCGGGTGCCCGCGCGTGGCGCCAGCCAGCGCGCGCCGTCGGGCAGCCGCAGGCGTTCCGACGGCAGGCCCGCCAGGCGCACGAGGGCGGTTTCATCGATGCCCAGGACGGCGTTCCGCAGCAGGCGGCCGAGGCCGCCGCCGTCGAGCATCGATGCGATGCCGTCCAGCCACGCCATCCGCTCCGGCGACCGGCGCCGCCGTGCGGGCGCGTCCGGGTCGAGCACGCGAC
>DATBUS010000155.1:0-18795 GCA_036515815.1 Luteimonas sp. | reverse complement strand
CACCACCAGCTGCACGCGGCCGCGGCCCCCCGGCAGGACGCCCGTGTCGTTGAGCGGCACGGCATGCGCCAGGCGGCGCGCCGTCCCCAGGTGCAGGTGCAGCGGGGTCCAGGTGCCGACCGGCTCGCCGGCGTCCGGCAGGAGCTGCAGCTCGACGTCGATGTTGCGCGTCGGACGCAGGGCACGCGCGTCGGCGATCCAGTCGCCGCGGGCGATCGCTTCGCGGCCGGTGCCGGCCAGGTTGAGCGCGCAGCGCTGGCCCGCGCGCGCCTCGTCGCTGGGCCGGTTCTGGGCATGGATCGAGCGCACGCGGACCGGGGTTCCCGCAGGCGCCACCACCAGGCGTGCGCCCTCGTCGCCAGCCAATGCGCGGCCGGAAAACACCGTTCCCGTCACCATCGTGCCGTGGCCGGGCAGGGTGAACACACGGTCGACGGCGAGGCGGAACAGGCCCTCGGCGCCGCGTGCGGAGGTGGACGTGGCGATGGCTTCCAGGTGCGCCCGAAGGGCCTCCACGCCGGGATCGGCGGCGGCCGTGGCCACGGTCGGGAACACCGGTGCATCGGCGAGCGGGCCGTCCTGCAGCAGGATCGCCACGTCGCGGCGCACCGCGTCCAGCCGCTGCGGATCGACCCGGTCCGCCTTTGTGATCGCCACTGCGCCGCGCGTGACCCCGAGCAGGCCGAGGATGGCGAGGTGTTCGCGCGTCTGTGGCATCACGCCGTCGTCGGCGGCCACCACCAGCAGTCCGAAATCGATGCCGCAGGCGCCGGCCGCCATGGTGTGCACCAGCCTCTCGTGGCCGGGCACGTCGACGTAGCCGAGCACGCCGCCGCCGGGCAGCGGTGCGTAGGCATAGCCGAGTTCGATCGAAATGCCGCGCGCGCGTTCCTCCTTTAGCCGATCGGTCTCGACCCCGGTCAGCGCGCGCACGAGACTGGTCTTGCCGTGGTCGATATGCCCGGCGGTGCCGACGATCACGCGCGCAGTGCCTCCAGCTGTGCGATGAATCCCGGCTCGTCGGCGGCCTCGAGGCAGCGCAGGTCGAGCCACAGCGCGTCGTCGGCGATGCGGCCGATGACCGGCCGCGGAAGGTCGCGCAGCGATTTCGACAACCGCGCAAGCGCGCGGCCGTGGCTGCCCTGCCGCGCATGCCGCAACACGATCCCGGCGCTCGGCAGGTTTTCGACCGGCATCGCACCGCTGCCGATCTGGCTCCACATCGGTGCGGTGTGGATCGTCCAGTCCGCGCCGAGCGCGACCTGCAGTGGCGCGACCAGACGCTGCGCCTGGGCTTGGATCTCCTGCTGTGGCCGCAGCAGCAGGCGCAGCGTGGCGAGACGCTCGGGCAGGTGCTCGGGTGCGCGGTAGAGCGCAAGCACCGGTTCCAGCGCGGCGAGGGTGAGCTTGCCCACGCGCAACGCGCGCTTGAGCGGATTGCGGCGCAACTTGCGGATGAGTTCGGCGCGGCCCACGACAAGACCGGCCTGCGGTCCGCCAAGCAGCTTGTCGCCGCTGAAGGTCACGAGGTCGGCGCCGGCTTCAAGCGTCGCGCGCACGGTCGGCTCGTGCGGGAGGCCCCAGCGCGCCGGATCCACCAGCGATCCGCTGCCAAGGTCCACGCCGACCGGAAGCCCATGCGGACGCGCGATGGTCGCAAGCTCCGCTGTCTGCACACTGCTGGTGAAGCCGCTGATGGCGTAGTTGCTGCAGTGCACCTTCATCAGCATGGCGGTGCGCGGGCCGATGGCATCGGCGTAGTCCGGCGCATGCGTGCGATTGGTGGTGCCGACCTCGACCAGCTTCGCGCCGGCGCGCTGCATGATGTCCGGGATGCGGAAGGCGCCGCCGATCTCGACCAGTTCGCCGCGGGAGACCACCACTTCGCGCCGGTTCCCGAGGGTATTGAGCATCAGCAGCACGGCGGCTGCGTTGTTGTTGACCACCGTCGCGGCTTCGGCACCGGTGAGTTCGCACAGCAGGTCTTCGACCAGGTCGTCGCGGTCGCCGCGCGCGCCGCGTTCGAGGTCGTACTCCAGCGCCATCGGCGCGGTCAGCGCCTGGACGACGGCCTGCACCGCAGCCTCGGGCAGGACCGCACGGCCCAGGTTGGTGTGCAGCACGGTCCCGGTGAGGTTGAACACCGCTCGCAGGCGCGGTCGCGAGTCGCGTTCCAGCGTGGCGGCCACGTGCGTGGCCAGCACGGGCGCGGCGAGCGCTTCGCGCCGGAGACCGCCCGCGAGCGCTTCGCCGCGAAGCGCGTCCAGCTGCGTGCGCAGCGTGGCCGTGACCCGTGACTGGCCATGCTGCGCGGCCAGGGCAGCGAACGCGGGGTCCCTCAGCAGGCGATCGAGCGCGGGAATCTCGCTTGCCGCCGCCAGTCCACCACCGGCCGCGACATCGGGCTCAGTCGCCATTGTCCTGCCACAGCAGCGGGTTGCCGCTGCGCCGCGCATAGTCCTCGTCGCCCATCAGCATGTCGAGCGCCAGGCTTCCGAGGTCGTCGGCCACCGGCTCCATGAACGGATCCTTGTCCTGGTAGAAGATCTTGCGGTAGCTCCGGCAGCCGTCGCAGGTCTCGGCCTTGACCCCTTCGCGGCCGCCGTCGATGTAGTGGTAGGCGATGCCCTTGGTGGTCGCGCAATGCGAGCACTTCACCCTTTCGAGATGCCATTCGCAGCTGCACAGGGGGCAGCACAGGTAGCGGTAGCCGTCGTGGGCACCTCCGATGCGCACCACGCTCGCCACCGGTGGCGTGCCGCAGGTCGGGCACAGGCCGAACGCGCCCACCGGCAGCTGGGATTCGCGCAGCCCGGACGCCATCGCCGTCCAGTAGACCTGCAGCGCGGCCATGACGAAGGGGGCCGGGGCCACGTCCGCGCCTTCCACGCGCCCGGCCAGCAGGCCGTCGGCGATCTGTTCCACGCGTTCGGGGGTGCCGGCCAGGGTGCGCGAGAGCGCGGTGCAGGCTTCGAGCGCCTGTGCCGGCGTCCCTGGATCGGCGGCCACGGCATGCAGCAGCTGCGCCAGCACGTCCCGCCACGCCGGGTCGCGCGCGTGGCTGGTGGCGGGCAAGGGCGGCATCTCGTGTCTGCGCGCCTGCGCCAGTGCCTCGTCATCGACCACCGGCGCGACGAAGGTCTTCAGCGCACGCTGCTGCGCATCGGCCAGGCGGGCCATCAGCTGCAGGTAGCCGCCGATCGCGCTGTCCGCGGCCAGGTTGCGAAGGCGCGTCGCGCGGTCGGAGAACACCCCGGCGCGCTCGGGAATGCGAAGACGCGGGATGCGGGTGTGGTCGAGGTTCTCGATCTCGCCTCGCGGCAGGATGCGCGGCACGGTGCCTCCATCGTGGGCCTGAAAAGTGACGGCGCGCCACGGGGCGCGCCGGTTTGCCCGGTCGGGGCAGGGTAGGGCATGGCCGCCGGCCCGGGCAAAGGCCGGCAGCCACCCGGTGCTACTTGCGGCTGGCGTCGCGGTCGATGTCGCGCAGCCACTCGCGGTGGTGCTTCCAGGCCCAGCCACGGCTGACCCGGCCGCGGACCATCGCCCCCATCGACCCCTTGACCCAGAACGCCGAGTAGGCGTGGAAGATGATCATGCAGATGATCACCGTGGCCAGGAAGGCATGGAGCACGGACGCGAAGCGGACCAGCGGGATCGGGAAGGCCGGCGCGAACCAGGGCTGCCACATCACGATGCCGCTCGCGAGCAGCCCCAGCATGCACAGCACCAGGCCCCAGAACAGCAGCTTCTGGCCGGCGTTGTACCGCCCCACCTCCGGCAGCCGTTCCTCGCGCCCCGCGACGACGTCGTCGATCTGCCGGAGCCAGCGCCGGTCGCGCGCGTCGATGCGGTTGCTGCCGCCCATGTGCCAGGCGAACAGCACGAACACCACGAACATGAAGACGCCGAAGAAGGGATGCAGCGCCCGCGTCCAGGGGCCGCCGCCGAACAGCGCGTACAGCCAGCTCATCGCCGGGTGGTACAGGGCCAGTCCGGACAGGGCCGCCAGCACGAAGCCGATCGCGATCAGCCAGTGGTTGGTGCGTTCGTTGGCGCTGTAGCGGACGATTTCCCGCGGATGGTCGCGGTCGACAGGACTGCGCTCATTCATGGCGGTGCGCCTCCTCGCGCTCACGCTGCAGGGTGCCGGGCGGGTACTCGCCTGCCGGCGGCCCGTCGCCCAGCGAGGCGGCGGCCTCGTGTTCGTCCACTTCGCTCACGGTCTGGCGACCGGTACGGATGAAGTGGAAGAAGCCGACCAGGGCGGTCAGCGCCATCGCGGCCAGGCCGAGCGGCTTGGCCGCACCCTTCCACAGCGCAACCATCGGGCCGATGGTCGGGTTTTCGGGCAGGTCGCTGTACAGCGCCGGACGATCGGCATGGTGCAGCACGTACATCACGTGCGTGCCGCCGACGCCCTGCGGATCGTAGAGGCCGGCGTTCTCGAAGCCGCGTGACTTGAGGTCGACGATGCGCCCGGCCGCGTGGTCGGTCATCGCTTCCTTGGTGCCGAACACGATCGCGCCGGTGGGGCAGACCTTGGCGCAGGCCGGGGACTGGCCCACGGCCACCCGGTCCGAGCACAGGGTGCACTTGTAGACCTTGTTGTCCTTCTTCGACAGGCGCGGGATGTCGAACGGGCAGCCGCTGATGCAGTAGCCGCAGCCGATGCAGTTCTCCTGGTGGAAATCGACGATGCCGTTGGCGTACTGGATGATCGCGCCGGGGGCGGGGCAGGCCTTGAGGCAGCCCGGGTCCTCGCAATGCATGCAGCCGTCCTTGCGGATCAGCCACTCCAGGTTGCCGTCCTCGCGTTCGTACTCGGCGAAGCGCATCAGCGTCCACGACTGCGGCGTGAGGTCGGCCGGATTGTCGTAGACGCCGACGTTGTCGCCGACCTCGTCGCGCACGTCGTTCCACTCCATGCACGCCACCTGGCAGGCCTTGCAGCCGATGCACTTGGTGGTGTCGATCAGCTTGGCCACCGAGCCGCCGGCGTGCGGTTCACGCATGCCGGGCGGTTCGTAGGTGGTGGCGGAGCGCCGCTTGATGTCGAGTGATTGCAATGCCATGGCGCGGCTCCTATGCCTTTTCCACGTTCACCAGGAACGACTTGAACTCGGGTGTCTGCGAGTTGCCGTCGCCCACCGATGGCGTGAGCGTGTTGGCCAGGTAGCCCGGCTTGGCGATGCCGGTCAGCCCCCAGTGGATCGGGATGCCGACCTGGTGCACGGTCCTGCCATCGACCTTGAGTGCGCGGATGCGCTTGGTCACCACCGCCACCGCCACGATGTGGCCTCGCTTCGACGACACCCGGACGCGATCGCCATGGACGATGCCGATCTCCCCGGCCAGCGCCTCGCCGATCTCGACGAACTGCTCCGGCTGGAGGATCGCATTGAGGCGGACGTGCTTGGTCCAGTAGTGGAAGTGCTCGGTCAGGCGGTAGGTCGTGCCGACGTAGGGGAAATCCTCGACCGTGCCCATGGTCGCGAGGTCGGCCTCGAACACGCGCGCGGCCGGATTGCTGGTCGCCCCCGGCGTGTCGGGGTTCAGCGGGTTGTAGCCCAGCGGCGTCTCGAAGGGCTCGTAGTGCTCGGGGAACGGACCTTCGGCCATGCCGTCGCGGGCGAAGAAGCGCGCCACGCCTTCGGGATTCATGATGAAGGGCCCCATGCCGCCGGCCGGATCCTCGTCGGCCTTGAAGTCGGGCACGTCGGTCCCGGTCCAGGCGGAGCCGTTCCAGTGCACCAGCGGGCGGGCGGGATCGAAGGGACGACCCGACGGGTCCGACGACGCCCGGTTGTAGAGGATGCGGCGGTTCGCCGGCCAGGCCCAGGCCCACTTCAGGGTCTGGCCCATGCCGCTCGGGTCGCTGTTGTCGCGCCGGGCCATCATGTTGCCGTCCTGGGTCCAGCTGCCGGCATAGATCCAGCAGCCGCTGGCCGTGCTGCCGTCATCGCGCAGCTCGCCGAAGCCCGAGACCTGCTCGCCGCGGCGGCGGGTGATGCGGGTCGGGTCGCGCGGATCGGCCAGGTCCTCGAGGGCGCGGCCGTTGTACTCCATCGCGAGTTCCGTCGCGCTGGGGTGCCCCGGCTGCGCATAGGGCCAGGTGAGGTTGAGGATCGGATCGGGGAAGGCGCCACCCTCGGTGCGATACAGGTCGCGGATCCGCAGGTAGATCTTCGCCATGATCTCGATATCGGTCTTCGCCTGGCCCGGCGGCTCGGCACCCTTCCAGTGCCACTGCAGCCAGCGGCCCGAGTTCACCAGGGCACCTTCCTCTTCGGCGAAGCAGCTGGTCGGCAGGCGGAAGACCTCGGTCTGGATGGCCGCCGGGTCGACGTCGTGCGAGTCGCCGAAGTTCTTCCAGAACTCGGACGTATCGGTGGCCAGCGGATCCATGACCACCATGAACTTCAGCTTCGACAGCGCCGAGACCATCTTGGCCTTGTTCGGCGCGGCTGCCAGCGGGTTGAAGCCCTGGCAGATATAGCCGTTGACCTTGCCCTGGTCCATCAGCTCGTAGGTCTGGAGCATGTCGTAGGGGCGGTCGAGCTTGGGCAGGTAGTCGAAGGCCCAGTCGTTCTCGGCCGTGGCGGCATCGCCGTACCAGGCCTTCATCAGGCTGACGTGGAACTTCGGATAGTGCTGCCAGTAGCTCAGCTGGTTCGGCCGCACCGGCTCCAGGGTGCGCGAGGCGATGTAGGTGCCGTAGTCCTGCTCGTGCTCGTTGGGCAGGGTCAGGTAGCCGGGAAGCAGGTTCGACATCAGCCCCAGGTCGGTCAGGCCCTGGATGTTGGAATGGCCGCGCAGCGCGTTCATGCCGCCACCGGCGATGCCGATATTGCCCAGCAGCAGTTGCAGCATCGCGCCGGTGCGGATGATCTGCGACCCGATCGAGTGCTGCGTCCATCCCAGTGCATAGAGGATGGTGCCGGCGCGGTCCGGACGTGCAGTGGACGCCAGCATGTCGACCACGGCGTGGAACTGCTGCTGCGTGGTGCCGCAGACGCGCTCCACCATCTCGGGCGTGTAGCGCGCGTAGTGCTTCTTCAGCAACTGGTACACGCAGCGCGGATGCTGCAGGGTCGGGTCGGTGACCACGTTGCCGTCGTCGCCGTACTCGTAGTCCCAGGTCGCCTTGTCGTAGCGGCGGCGCGCGGGGTCATAGCCGGAATAGATGCCGCCGTCGAACGCGAAGTCCTCGCGCACGATGAAGCTCATGTCCGTGTAGTTGCGGACATACTCGTGCTGGATGCGGTCGGTCGCGATCAGGTTGTTGATCGCCGCGCCCAGGAAGACGATGTCGGTGCCCGTGCGGATCGGCGCGTAATAGTCCGCCACCGAGGCCGAGCGGTTGAACCGCGGGTCGACCACGATCAGCTTGGCGGCATTGTGCGCCTTGGCTTCAGTGACCCATTTGAACCCGCAGGGATGGGCCTCGGCTGCATTGCCGCCCATGATCAGGATCACGTCCGCGTTCTTGATGTCGACCCAATGGTTCGTCATCGCTCCACGGCCAAACGTCGGGGCAAGACCTGCCACCGTCGGGCCGTGTCAAACGCGGGCCTGGTTGTCGAATGCGAGCAGGCCGAACGTGCGTGCGACCTTGTGGGTGATATAGGCGGTTTCGTTGCTGGTGGCCGATGCCGCCAGCATGCCGGTGGTGAGCCAGCGGTTGACCGTGCGGCCCTCGGGCGTCTGCGCCACGAAGTTGGCGTCGCGGTCGTCCTTCAGCAGCCGGGAGATGCGGTCGAGCGCGGCATCCCAGCTGATCGGCTCCCAGTGGTCGGAGCCCGGCGCCCGGTATTCCGGCTGCTTGAGCCGGTTCGGGCTGTGGATGAAGTCCACCAGGCCCGCGCCCTTCGGGCACAGCGTGCCGCGGTTGACCGGATGGTCGGGATCGCCCTCGATGTGGACGATCGCGGCGGCGGAGTTCTTGGCGCCGTCGCCAAGCCCGTACATCAACAGGCCGCAGGCGACCGAACAATAGGGACAGGTGTTCCGGGTCTCGGTCATCCGCGCCAGCTTGAACTGGCGGACTTCGGCCATCGCTGGCGCCGGACTGGCGCCAAGCAGCGCCAGGCTGGAGCCGGCGAGGCCGGTGCCCGAGACCTTGAGGAACTGCCGTCGATTCATGCTGACCATGAAGCGATCCTCGAGTGGGTGGCTGGAGGGTCCGGGGATGGATGCCGGACCGCCTTGCTGGCTGCGGGCTCGCGCGCGCATGCGGGCCCAGCATAGGCCGCGGGGACGGCAAGGTAAACGCCACCAGAACGCGTCAGCGGTTGGCGGCAGTGCGATCACGGAGGCCAGGATGCGGCGTCCACGCAAATGGCGAACCCGATGTCGCAACCCAGCGAGTCCGATGAGGTGGTTGAAGTCCCGGGGTGCAGGCACCGTCGGATGTCCGGCCAGGGCGGGAAAGCCCGATTTGCACGGTCTGGCCGGACGGTGGTGCGCTCCGTGGCGGGCTTCGCCGCGACAGGGCAGGGCCGAGGTGCTTGACCCGGGTCAAGGACGCCATGGCACTGCGACGCCGAACATGCTCCCGCCGGGTCGTCCGGCGTGACCAGGAGATCCCCATGCAGTTTGAAATCATCGGCCGCCCGGACGCGGCGACGCTGGCCGCTGCGCTGCGGCCGCTCGACCCGGAAGCGAAGCTCGCGCTCGACGGCAGCGGCCGGCTCGACGTGATTTCCAGCGCGTCCGGACCGCAGGTGCTCGACGCACTGCGACGTGCCGGCCTGCAGGTCGAGCCCGCCGTGCAGGAGTTGCATGTCAGCGGCGGCAGTACGTGCTGCGGAGGTTGCAGCTGACGACGGCCGCTCACGCGGGCGGTACGGCCGGCTTGCGAGCATCGCCGTGCAAGCCAGCAGGGAGCCCACCATGTCCGACAACCCGCTTACCGGAGAGGTCTCGAACAGCAAGATCGCCGCCGTCTTCGACACCGGCGCCGCGGCGCGCGATGCGGCTGCGGCGCTGCTGGCCGAGGCCGGGCTGCAGCCGCAGCAGGTCAAGGTGATCGCGCCGGACGAACCGGACGCGAACATCAAGCTGGAGCCGGAGGGCAAGGGCATCTGGCACACCATCCTGGTGTCCCACCTGAAACTTGGCATCCTTGGCGTCGTCCTGGGTGCCGTGGCGTACGGGATCATGATGTGGGCCGGCCTTCCGTTCGTGACCCGCAATCCGCTTGCCGCCGCCGCGGTGACGATGGCCTTTGGCGGCGTGGGCGGCCTGCTGCTCGGCGGCCTGGTGTCGATCCGGCCGGACCACGACCGCTACGTGCACGCGACCCATGATGCGATCGCGGCCGGACGCACCACGGTGGTGGTGCATGCGCTGTCGAAGGACGAGCAACAACGCGCGCGCGAGCTGCTCTCGGCCCGCGGCGCCGACGTCACCGGGACGCTCTGAGCCTCCAGGCGGTTCGCGTCCGGTGCGCGCTCGACCGGACCGCCGCGCGGCGGCATCATCGGGCTCGCGCGCCACGATGACGCACTCGCCACAGCCACCGGGAGCCCGACCATGAAGCACGACACCAGGGAACGTTACGGGACCGTATCGCGGTTCTTCCACTGGGCGGTCGCCCTGCTCGTGGCCTGGCAGGCGCTGAAGATCTTCGACCGCATCGACGATGGCGAGCACTGGGTGGGGCAGACCCTCGTGCCCTGGCATATCTCGATCGGCGTGCTGGTTTTGCTGCTCGTGGTGCCCCGCATCGCATGGGCGCTGCGCAACCAGGGCAGGCGGCCACCCGCGCCACCGCCGCCGGCACTGGGCCTGCTGGCCAAGGCCGGCCATGTCGCGCTCTATGCCGCGCTGTTGCTGATGCCGCTGTCCGGGATCGCGATCATGGTCGGCAACGGCTACGGGCTGACGGTCTTCGGCGTGGAGCTGGTCGCGGGCGGCCGCGAAGTGCCGTGGCTCGCCGCCTTCGGCGGGACCGTCCACTCGCCGCTGGCGTGGTTGCTGATCCTCATGGTGCTCGGACACGCGGCCATGGCCCTGGTGCACCACTTCGTCAAGCGCGACGGCGTGCTGCGTCGCATGCTCTGAGGCGGGGGCGCTGTGGCCGTGGCGGAAGCCTGTCAAACTCCGGCTTCCGTCCGCTACCGCCACTGCAATGCACACCATCGAGACGCAGCGCAAGGTCTTTCTCCTCCTGTTGCTGGCGGTGACGCTGGCATTCGGCTGGATCCTGCTTCCCTTCTACGCCGCGGTGTTCTGGGCGGTGATCCTTGCCCTGCTGTTCGCGCCGCTGCACCGATGGCTACTGGTGCGGCTGCGGGGCCGGCGCAACGCCGCCGCACTGTCGGCGCTTGGCGTGTGCCTGGTGATCGCGATCCTTCCGGTAAGCCTGATCGCCGTCTCGCTGGTACGCGAAGCCACGATGATCTACCAGCGGCTTCGCGAGGGCGACATCAGCTTCGCGCACTACTTCCAGCAGATCATGCAGGTGCTGCCGGACTGGGCCAGCGACCTGCTGGGACGCCTGGGCCTTGGCACCATCCCGGAACTCCAGGACAAGCTCACCGACGGCGCGGCAACGCTGAGCCAGTTCGTGGCCACCCAGGCAGTGAACCTCGGCCAGGGCACGGTGCAGTTCTTCATCAGCTTCGCGATCATGCTGTACCTGCTGTTCTTCTTCTTCCGTGACGGCAGGCAGCTGGCCTCGCGCATCCATCGCGCGATCCCGCTCAACGAGTCGCACAAGCGCGCGCTGTTGGGCAAGTTCACCACCGTAATCCGCGCCACGGTGAAGGGCAATATCGTCGTGGCGATGGTGCAGGGCGCGCTGGGCGGCCTGATCTTCTGGATCCTCGGCGTGCAGGGCGTGGTGCTCTGGTCGGTGGTGATGGCCTTCCTGTCGCTGCTGCCGGCGCTGGGGACCGCCCTGGTCTGGGGCCCGGTGGCGATCTACTTCCTGGCCACCGGTGATGTGGTCAAGGGCCTGGTGCTGACCGGTTACGGGGTCTTCGTGATCGGACTGGTCGACAACGTGCTGCGCCCGATCCTGGTCGGCAAGGACACGCGCATGCCGGATTACGTGGTGCTGGTGTCCACGCTTGGCGGCATGGCGCTGTTCGGCCTCAATGGATTCGTGATCGGTCCGCTGATCGCCGCACTGTTCATCTCGGCCTGGGACCTGTTCTCGGCCCCGGCCGATGCGGTCGACGCGACGGACGGCGGCAGCGCTGCCGGTGGCGTTCCCCTTTCCACGGCTACCCCGCCCGCCGCGCCGGGTGCCGGGAACTGACCGGTCCGAAGGGCCCGCCCGACGGTTCCCGGAACGGGAGCGCCCGCGCCGATCGACATCGGAGCGGGCGTCAGGGCCCCAGCGACTGCGAGGATCAGCCGACCCGGATCGTGCCGTTCATCAGGGCGGCATGGCCCGGGAAGCTGCAGAAGAAGCGATAGCTCCCGCCAGCCTGCATCTTCGATACATCGAAGGTCACCGAGGTGCTTTCGCCACCGCCGATCATCTCGGTGGCCGCGATGACGCGATCATCGTCCGGCTTGACGTAGCCCGCGTCGGCGCCGGCGCTGATGCCGTCCGCGGCCACGGCGGCCATGTCTGCATCCGACGTGATCACCACGTTGTGGCCCATGGCGGCTTCCGGCAGCCGGCCGACGTGGGTCAGGTTGATGGTGAACTGGCTGCAGCTCGACGGAATGGTGATCGACGACACGTCGTAGCGCATCATGTCGTTGCCCGATATGTCCACGCTGCAGCCGGTGACCGCGGCCTCCCCGCTGGCGTTGTCGCCACCGGCGGTGCCTGCGGTTCCGGCAATGCCGCCAGCGGCGGAGTTGCCACCCGTGTCAGCGGTGCTTCCGGCAGTGCCGGTGGCGGACGGATCGCCGCCCATCGCAGGCTGGCCTGCGGGCGCCTGGCTCCCCGCCTCGTTGCCGGGCGTGGTACCGGCAGGCGCGGCCGGGTCGGTCACCGGGGCCGTGCCGGACGTAGCGGCCGGCTGCTGCTCGTCGGACCCGCCGCCGCAGGCGGACAGGGCCAGGGCGCAGGCAGCGGCAATCAGGGAAGCATGCAGTTTCATGGAATCCTCGTCGCGTTGGAAATCGGGGCGATGATGGCCTCCCGCTGGCTTAGACGGGCGTGAAGGCCGTTGCCGCGTGTTTATCGGGGATCATGTGCCGACGGGTCCAGGACTTGCCCGCGCGCGTCCACGACGAATCGCGCGCGCCGGCCGGCGTGGTAGAAGCTTGCGCGATACAGGCCTGCGTCCACCCCGGTGCCACGTTCGCACAGCACGCTGATCTTCCGCTGCTCCATCAGTTCCCGGAATCGCGCAGGCGCGAGCCCCAGGGCGTGCGCGACCAGCTCGCCCTGGAGTTCGATCTTGGGCTGGCCGCCCAGCTCGAGCGGGATCCGATCGCCCATCGTTCCTCCGGCTCAATCAGGACATGCAGGGTCGCGCCGGCGGACGCCGGGTGCCTTGACCTGGGTCAGGCGGGCAGCGGCGCGGCGGCAGACCCTATGATGTCGGGCTGAAAGTCCGCCCGGAACCACCATGTCACTGTCCCCCCTGCGCCGGCCCAGCCTGGTCGTGCAGATCGTCATCGGCCTCTTTGCGGGCATCGTGCTTGCACTCGTCTCGCCGCGCGCAGGCGCGACCGTTGGCCTCCTGGGCACCATGTTCGTGTCCGCACTCAAGGCGGTCGCACCGGTGCTCGTGCTGGTCCTGGTGGCAGCATCCATCGCGGGGCACCGGCGCGGGCAGGGCGGCCGCGTGCGGCGGGTATTCGGCCTCTACCTCGTGGGCACGGTCGCGGCATCGCTGGTCGGCGTGGCCGCGAGTTTCCTGTTCCCGACCACGCTTGCGCTGAGCGTGCCGGCCGATGTGGCCATGAGCGCGCCCGGCGGTATCGGGGAGGTCCTGCGCACCCTGGTCCTGCAGGTTTTCGACAACCCCATCAACGCGCTCGTCAATGCCAATTACATTGGCCTGCTGGCATGGGGCGTGGCGCTCGGCCTTGCCCTGAGGCACGCCGGCGACGGCACGCGCCAGGGGCTGGGTGATCTCGCGGAGGCGATCACGCGCGTCGTGCGGCTGGTGATCCGGCTGGCGCCGCTGGGCGTGTTCGGAATCGTCGCTTCCATCCTGGCGGAGACCGGACTGTCGGCACTCCTGGACTACGCCCATCTGCTCGCGGTGCTGCTGGGCGCGATGCTGTTCGTCGCCCTGGTGGGCAATCCGCTCATCGTGTTCGCGGTGACCCGGCGCAATCCCTATCCCCTGGTGCTGCGGTGCCTGCGCGAGAGCGGCATCACCGCGTTCTTCACCCGCTCTTCGGCCGCCAACATCCCGGTGAACCTGGAGTTGAGCCGGAAGCTTGGGCTTCCCGCGGAAACCGCTTCGGTCGCAGTGCCGCTGGGCGCCACGGTCAACATGGCCGGTGCCGCGATCACCATCTCGGTGCTGTCGCTGGCCGCCGTGCATACGCTGGGCATCCCCGTCGACCTGCCCACGGCCTTGCTGTTGAGCCTCGTTGCGGCGATCGGTGCGTGTGGTGCGTCCGGGGTGCCGGGCGGATCGCTGCTGCTGATTCCGCTGGCCTGCGGGCTGTTCGGGATCGGCGACGATATCGCCATGCAGGTGGTGGCGATCGGCTTCATTGTCGGCGTGGTGCAGGACTCGGCGGAGACGGCGCTGAATTCCTCGACCGACGTGGTGTTCATCGCGGCCGCGTGCGGCGTGACGTCGGGGCGGGATGTGGTCGGCGCGGGCGCAGGCGGCGAGGTTTCGGCTGTCGCGGGCCCGGTGCCTCCCGCTGGCCTGCCGCCAGGGCCGGACGCGGGCCCTGGCTGAGGCGGAGCGGCGGCGCGCAGGCTGCGCGCCACCGTGGCGGGCGGTCAGCCCTTGGCGCTCCTGGCGGCGGCCTTCGGAGCGACCTTGGTCGCCTTGCGCGTGGTGCTGCGGGCGGTGTATGGGCGCAGCGGCGTATTGCCCAGCACCTCGATGCGGCCGCCGGATTTCTTGAACGCGGCGACGTCGGCGGCGATACGCTGGCTGGTCAGGTGGGCCGCATCGGCGGCGGCCGTGCTGCTGCTGCGCCGCAGGGGCGCGGAGCCGCGGCCGGATGCGGTGGTGGCGGCTGCAGGGGCGGTTGCGGATTTCTTGGTGGTGCTGCGGGACATCTCGACTCCTGTCGTGGGTGCCTGCGGCGCGCGCGCGCGCCCCGCAGGCCAGCGGAGGGCGGCCTTGGGCAGTGGGAATCCCTCTGGATGCGGCGCGTCGCGCGCCAGGTGAACTGCCGGACCAGGGCGCGGGCGGGTGATGTCAGGCCTGCGTCCTGGCGCCATTGTACCAATCGCGCATTAACAAAATGTTCGCCGGCTATTGACGGCGCGATTACGTCGTGGCAGGCGGCCAGTTGCCGTCAGGGCGCAGCCTGGCCTCGCGCCGGCAGACTTTCCAGCATCCGCTTGACGTGCTGCGCCGGGTTCATGTCCGAGTGGACCGCGAGGATGCGGCCGTCCCGGCCGATGAGATAGGACGTGCGGCTGGCCATTTCCGGATTACGTTCCAGCACCGCGGAATAATCCGCGGCGATCCGGGCACCGGCGTCGGCGGCCACGGGGAACTTTCCGGCACAGGTGGCCTTGTCGGCCGAAAACGCCTGCAGCTGCCCGGTATTGCCGGCGGTCACGCCGATGACGGACGCGCCCCGCGCCCGGAAGTCATCGACGGCCTGCGAGAACAGCGCGGCCTCGATATTGCAGCCCGGCGTGTTCGCGGCCGGGAAGAAGTACAGCACCACGGGGCCATCGCGCAGGGCAGCGGCGAGCGAATACTCGAACGGTTCGCCGGCAAGCCATGCGGGAGCCGTGAAGTCCGGCGCGGCATCGCCGACCGCCAGGGTGGCGCGCGCCTGCGGCGAGCATGCGGATGCGAGTGCCAGGGCGGCGAGTACGAGGCTGCGCTTGAGGGCGTGCATTGCGGATCCCGGGGTCTGTCGGTTGCAGCGGCGACTGCTGCGGACCTGCAGCATCGCGCATCGCGCGATGCCGCGGTAGTCGTCCGGTCAGGGAGCCCGCTCAGCGCGGGACGATGCGCCGGACCAGGTCGACGAAGCCGTCCACGTGGGTCTGGATGAAGGCCCGGGTGCCCGGATCGGTGAACTCGCCGTCGGCACCGATCAGGTCGGGCTTGAACTGGATGTAGGCCTCGCCACCCTGCACGATCGCCCCGAGGACGCCGAGGATCTGGCGGAGGTGCTGCTGGCCCACGGCGGTGCCGATCGCACCGGGCGTGGTCCCGGTGATCGAGGTCGGCTTGCCACGCCATACATTCGCGTCCATGGGCTTGGAGCCCCAGTCGATCGCGTTCTTGAGCACCGCTGGAAGCGAGCGGTTGTGCTCGGGCATCGCCACGGCCACCGCGTCCGCCGCGGCGACTTCGGAGGTGAAGCGCTGCACCTCGGCCGGACGCTCGCCCTCGAGGTCGAGGTTGTACATCGGCAGGTCGTCGATGCGCGGCCAGCTGACCTCGAAGTCGTCGGGCAACAGGCGCGCCATGGCTTCGGCGAGCTTGCGGTTGATGGAGTCGCGGCGGTTGCTGCCGACGATGATCGCGACGCGGTACCTGGTCATGGATGGGTTCCTGTGGAAGTGGAAGGGTCTGCCGTCCACAGGATATGGGCCCGCCCCGCGGCTGCACCGGACGCCTTGCTGCAACGGTCCGTTGCGGCGCGTCCGCGACGCGTCCGCTTGCGCACTCAGACGTCGAGGCTGGAGTCCTGGCCGGCGCTTCCGCCGCGCTTGCCCGCGTCCATGGCGCGGCGACGATCCTCCGCGCTGCGCCAGCGGCGCACGCTGCGCTGGAAGAACAGGCTGTTGGGCACGCGCAACACGCTGCCGCGCGCGTCACCGGATCCGTCGACTTCCTGCAGCGTGGTGTAGACCAGGTTGATGTCGGTCACGCGACCGCCCAGGCCGGGCTTGTCGCCGCTTTCAAGGATCTCGACGTGATCGTGCAGCCGGAAGGGCCGCGTGGCGAGGATCAGCATGGTGCAGAAGATGTTCGACAGCACGCTCCAGGCGGCGAAGAACGCGACTGCGGCGACCGTGGCGAATCCGGTGAACGCCGTCCAGAGCACGGTGCCGGACACGCCAAGGCGTTGCAGGACCAGGAGCAGCGCGGCGGCGGAGATGAGGAAGGCCACGACGCGACGCGAACCGATCACGAGTTCCGACGGTGCGTCGTAACGCGCCCACAGCCGTTCGGCGGCGCGCCGTGCCACCCTTTGCAGCACCCAGGCCACGAGCACGATGAGCGCCACCTCGCCCAGCGGGACGATCACGCCCAGCCATTCCTGCATCCAGACCGGCAATGACTCCCTCATGCTGCTCCCGGGCATGGCGGTGAAGCCTGCGATTCTCGCAGATCGCAAGGACCGCCGGGCCTGGTGGACCCATGACCACGGACACGCGTGGGCGCTTGAAGGGCGCGGGTAGACTCGAGTGCTGCCCGCGCCGCGGGCCCGTATCCAGACCCATCCGTTCCGGAGGTTCCGCCTTGAAGACGTCGCTGCTCAGCCTTGCCACAACCCTCGTGCTCACCTGCGGCGCCGCCGCGCCGGCCATCGCGCACGACCGCTGCCTGGATGAGGCCTGCCATCTGGTGGCGCTCGTCGATGTCGATCCGGCCAAGGCCGGTGGCGGTGCCGTCGCCGCCACGCGCTATGGCGGCTGGGGCATCGATACCGCCGGCATGGACACCTCGGTGTCGCCGGGCGACGACTTCTTCGCCTATGTCAGCGGCAAGTGGGCGGCGGAGACGGAAATCCCGTCCGACAAGTCGATGTACGGCTCGTTCCTGGTGTTGCGCGACCTGTCCGAGGCGCGCGTGCGCGGCCTGGTCGAGGGCTATGTGCAGCAGGGCGCTGCCGCCACGGGCGACGCAGGCAAGGTCGGCACCCTGTACCGCAGCTTCATGGACGAGGCGGCCATCGAGGCCCAGGGCGCGAAGCCGCTCAAGCCGCACCTGGACGCGATCCGCGCCGTCGCCGACAAGGACGCACTGGCCGAACTGATGGGCCGGTCGGCGGCGGGCCTGGGCGCCACCCTGTTCCGCATGGGCGTCTCCGACGACCAGCGGGACCCCGACCGCTACACCCTGTACATGAGCCAGTCCGGCCTCGGCCTGGGCGACCGCCAGATGTACCTGGACGAGAAGTTCGCGCCGCAGCGCGAGCGCTACGTGGCCTACATCGGGCAGCTGCTTGAGCTCGCGGGGTGGGACGACCCCAAGGGCAATGCGCAGCGCGTGTTCGACTTCGAGAAGTCCGTGGCCGAAGCGCACTGGACGCGCGCCGAGAGCCGCGACCGCAGCCGCACCTACAACCCGGTCGAGCGCGCAGCGTTCGCCAGCACCGCGCCCGGCTTCAACTGGGACCGCTATTTCGCCGCCGCAGGCGTCGAGCAGGCGCAGCGCGCGGTCGTGCGCCAGGACAGCGCCATGCCGATGCTCGCCGCGATCTTCGCAGACGCCGAGCTCGGGACCCTGAAGGCCTGGCAGGCCTTCCATGCCACCGACCAGGCCGCGCCGCTGCTGTCGAAGGCCTTCGTGGACGCGCACTTCGATTTCCGCTCGAAGTTCCTCTCCGGCCAGCCCGAGCAGAAGGAGCGCTGGAAGCGTGCCGTGGCGCATGCCGAGGAAGTGATGGGTGAGGCCATCGGACGCGACTACGTGGCGCTTTACTTCCCGCCGGATGCCAAGGCCAAGATGGACGCGCTGGTGGCGAACGTGAAGGTGGCCATGGGGGCGCGCCTCGACCAGCTGGAATGGATGGGCGAGGACACCAAGGCCGAGGCCCGCGCCAAGCTGCAGGGCTTCGGCCTCAAGATCGGCCACCCCGACACCTGGCGCGACTATGCCGCGCTCGAGGTCAGGGATGGCGACGTGCTCGGCAATGCGCTGCGCTCGGCGGAGTTCGAGTGGGATTACGACCGTGCACGCATCGGCCAGCAGGTGGACAAGGGCGAGTGGGGCATGACCCCGCAGACCGTCAACGCCTACTACTCGTCGGTGAAGAACGAGATCGTGTTCCCGGCCGCGATCCTGCAGCCGCCGTTCTTCGATCCCGATGCCGATCCGGCGGTGAACTACGGTGGCATCGGCGGCGTGATCGGCCACGAGATCATCCACGGCTTCGACGACCAGGGCCGCAAGTCGGACGGTGCCGGCCTGCTGCGCGACTGGTGGACGGCCGAGGATGCGGCGAAGTTCGAGGCGCAGGCCGCCAAGCTCGGAGCGCAGTACGAAGCCTACGAGTTCCCGCAGCTGCCGGGCATGCACATCAACGGCAAGGTGGCGATGGGCGAGAACATCGGCGACCTGGGTGGCCTGACCATCGCGCTCGAGGCCTATCGCCGGTCGCTCGACGGCAGGGAGGCCCCGGTCATCGACGGCTTCACGGGCGAACAGCGCTTCTTCATGGGCTGGGCGCAGGTGTGGCGCACGCTGTGGCGCGACGATGCCCTGCGCCAGCAGCTGGTGAACGGCACGCATTCCCCGG
Source organism: Luteimonas sp. (assembly GCA_036515815.1). GTDB lineage: Bacteria > Pseudomonadota > Gammaproteobacteria > Xanthomonadales > Xanthomonadaceae > Luteimonas. The sequence goes on along the minus strand of DATBUS010000155.1, from coordinate 243 downwards.
GCCATATCCGTGCCTTCGCGCCGCTGCGCAATATCGATGCCTGGTACGACGCCTTCGGCGTGAGCGAGGGCGACCGGCTGTGGATCGCGCCGGAGGACCGCGTCCGCATCTGGTAAAGACCGGACGAGTACTGCGACCACGCAGGAAAGAGGGGCGGGCAGTGGGCCCGCCCCTCGCTGTTTCCAGGTCCGGCAGCCGCTCGCGCGGCGCGCCGGGGTGCCCGTCAGGCGCCCGATGTGCCGC
>DATBUS010000154.1:0-5991 GCA_036515815.1 Luteimonas sp. | reverse complement strand
TTCGGGTGTATGGGGGAGGCGGGATGGGTTTGGCGCGCGGCTGCTGCAGTCGCGCGCGGGCTTGCTGGGGGCGTCAGAATTGCGGGTTCTGTGGTGGTGAAGGGTGCACATGGCGCATGCGGTGATGGGGGCTCCGGTGGGGGCGCAGGCCTGGGCCACGCGGGCGGCGTTCCTGGTGCCGGGGCTGGTGTTGGCGGCGTGGGCGCCGATCGTGCCGCTGGCGAAGGCGCGGGCGGGTCTGGACGAGGCGGCGCTGGGACTGGTGTTGGTGTGCCTGGGGCTCGGGTCGATGGGAGCGATGCCGGTGGCGGGGGCGTTGGCGTCCCGGTTCGGGTGCCGGGTGGTGATGGCGGTGTCCTGCCTGGTGATGCTGGTGGCATTGCCGGGACTGGCGTTGGCGCCTTCTGCGCTGGCGCTGGGGGCGGGTTTGCTGGTCTTCGGCGCAGGCATGGGGGCGATGGATTGCGCGATGAACATCCAGGCGGTGCTCGTGGAGCGCGCGGCGGGGCGGCCGTTGATGTCGGGCTTCCACGCGTTCTACAGCGTGGGCAGTCTGGCGGGTGCCGTGGGGGCGGCGGGTCTCCTCACGCTCGGCCTTGCCGTACCGGGGATGGCGTTCGCGGTCGCGGGAATCGGGCTGGTCGTCTTCGTGGCGTCGGTGCGGTGGTGGCGCAGCGACGGTGCGCCGGGGGGACAGGCCGCGTTCGCGCTGCCGCGTGGCGTGGTGGTCGTGCTCGGGGTGGTGTGCTTCGTGACCTTCCTCGCCGAAGGGGCGATGCTGGACTGGAGCGCGGTGTTCCTGCACGAGGTGCGTGGGGTCGATGTGACGCGCGCGGGCTGGGGCTTCGTGGCGTTCAACCTGGCGATGACGGGTGCGAGGCTGGCAGGCGACCGGACGATCGGGTGGCTGGGACGTCGGCGCACGCTCCTGGCAAGTGGTGCCGTCGGGTGCGCGGGCATGCTGGTGGTGGTGTTTTCGCCTGCGGCGTGGCTGGCGGTGGCAGGGTGCGCGGTGCTCGGCCTGGGCTGTGCCAACGTGGTCCCGGTGATGTTCAGCCTGGCGGGTGAGCAACAGCGCATGCCGGTCGGACTCGCCATTCCGGCGGTCACCACCATGGGCTATGCGGGCGTGCTGCTTGGGCCGGCGCTGATCGGCTTCGCGGCGCAGGGGGTATCGCTCGGCATCGCGCTGGCGGCTGCGGGGGTGGCGTCCGGGATCGCGGCGCTGGTGGGTGCGGCCGCGGCGACGCGTGCCGCGCGCTAGCGTCGCGGGCCGCCTTGCGGCAGGGTAGCAGGATGGAACAAGAACAGGCCGCCATGAAGCCGCATGCGCCGGCATGCGAGCGCAATCGGGATCCCATCCTCGAGGTGCTGCTCCGGCATTTCGCGGATCGCCGGCACGTGCTGGAGATCGGGAGCGGGACGGGGCAGCACGCGGTGCATTTCGCGGAGGCGATGCCGTGGCTCCGGTGGCAGGCGTCGGATGTGGCAGGGCATCTGCCGGGGATCCGTGCCTGGCTGGACGATGCGGGCCTGGCCAATACGCCGGCCCCGCTGGCGCTCGACGTGGCGGACCTGCCCTGGCCGACGGTGCCGGCGGATGCGGTGTTCACCGCCAACACGCTGCACATCATGGGCTGGCCGGCGGTGGAGGACTTCTTCCGGGGCGTTGGTGATGTGCTGCGCGGGGTCCCGGGGGGCACGCTGGTGGCCTACGGTCCGTTCAATTACGGCGGGGCGTTCACCAGCGACAGCAACCGCGATTTCGATGGGTGGCTGAAGGCGCGCGATCCGCGCTCCGGCATCCGTGATTTCGGGGAGGTCGATGCGCTGGCCCGCGGTGCCGGCCTGGCGCTGGTCGATGACATCGCGATGCCGGCGAACAACCGCTGCCTGGTGTGGCGCGCTCCGGGCTGAGCGGGGAAGACCGACCGGCGGGCCGGCCCGGGCCGGCGGCTGTGGTAGAACGGCGGCCTGTCCCCCGGAAGCGAGGAAAGGCGCATGCTCACCCGTCGCGAATACCTGAAGCTGTCCGCCCTGGCGGGCGTGGCACTGGCGATCAATCCCAGGCTGCTGCTGGCGCAGGACACGCCGCAGGCGCTGGTCATGCGCACCATCCCGGGCACGTCCGAGCAGTTGCCGGTGGTCGGGCTGGGCAGTTCGGCCTCGTTCGCGCGCATCGCGGGCGAAGGTGAGCTCGGTCGCGTGCGCGAGGTACTGGAGGCGCTGGTCGCGCATGGGGGGCGCGTGTTCGACACCGCGCCCTCCTATGGCACGGCGGAGGAGGTCGCCGGAGGCATCGTGCGTGAATCCGGCCTCGGCGAGCGACTGTTCTGGGCCACCAAGCTCAATGTCGCCGGCCGCGGCGGCGACAGTGCCGATCCGGACGCGGCACGCGCACAGCTGGAGGCGTCGTTCGCGCGCGTGGGCAAGTTGCCGATCGACCTGGTGCAGGTGCACAACATGGCCGACGTATCGACCCAGCTGGCGATCCTGGAGGAAGCGAAGGCCGCGGGCCGCATCCGCTACGTCGGCGCCACGACGACCTCGGAGGCGACCTACGACGCGCTCGAGGCGCTGATGAAGACCGATCGCCTCGACTTCATCGGGGTCGATTACGCGGTCGACAACCGGCGGATGGAAGAGCGCATCTTCCCGCTGGCGCAGGAGCGCGGCATCGGCGTGCTGGTCTACCAGCCCTTCGGCCGCACGCGGCTGTGGCAGCGGGTGGAAGGGCACGCGCTGCCCGAATGGGCGGCGGAATACGACATCGCCACCTGGGGCCAGTTCTTCCTCAAGTTCGTGGTCTCGCACCCCGCGGTGACCGCGGCCACGCCGGCCACCAGCCAGCCGCGCAACATGATCGACAACATGGGCGCGGCCATGGGCCGGCTGCCCGACGCCGCCGCGCGCAAGCGCATGGTGGCGCATATGGAGCGCCTGGCCTGAGTGCCTGATCGCGCGGCCGTCGTCGGGCCGCTTGCTGCGAGCGGCGCCGCGACAGCGCCGCCACAGCCGCCACCGTGGCCGCGCCCGATGTTGATCCCGATCAGTGCGCAGTGCCGGGCCAGCCGCGACCATGGGCCGTCGGCGCCACGGGCGTCGCCTGCCGGAGAGGTCCATGGAATTCCACGTGCGCACGTCGCGCCCGCTGCCGCCGCTTGCGGCCATCGAGGACGCACTGCTCGACTTCGATCCCGCGGCGGTGGTCGATAGCGACCCCGTCCACGGCTTGCGCGTCAGCGCGGCCATCGATGCGGCGCGCCTGGCGGCACTGATCAACCAGGCCGGCGGCGAGGTCGCGCCGGACGAGGTGGTGCAGCAGCCTTCGGTGTGCTGCGGTGGGTGCGGTGGCTAGGAAGTGAGCGGTGCGGTGACGGGATCGCCTCTGTAGCGGCTCCTACAGGTTTCTCTCCTGCGCGGGCAGCTGCCAGCGGCGATCCGGTTGCCGCGCTCTCAGGCGGCCTGCACGATCCGCAGCGGGTTGGACCATTCGCGCAGCAGGTCGGCCTCGCGCAGCTTCGCCTTCTCCAGGTGTGCGTGCTTGACGTGGCCGAAGCCGCGGATGTGTTCGGGTACCGAGGCGATCTCGGCGGCCAGCGCCACGTTGCCGCCGTCCAGTGTGTCGAGCAGGCCGCCGACGGTGCGTTCGTAGTCGGCGACCAGCTGGCGTTCCATGCGCCGCTCCTCCGTGTAACCGAACACGTCCAGCGGCGTGCCACGCAGGCGCCGCAGCTTCGCCAGCACCTTGAACGCGCTGAACACCCACGGTCCGAAGGCCTTCTTCTGCAGCCTGCCCTCGGCGTCGCGCTTCGCCAGCAGCGGCGGCGCGAGATGGAACTCCAACCGGAAGTCGCCATCGAACTGCTGCTTCAGCCGGCGCTCGAACTCGCCGCTGGTGTAGAGCCGCGCCACCTCGTACTCGTCCTTGTAGGCCATGAGCTTGAAGAAGTAGCGCGAGACGGCTTCGGTGAGGTCGGTGCTGCCGGGCGCGCGCGCCTCCTCGGCGGCGCGCACGCGGGCGACGAAGTCGGTGTAGCGCTTGGCGTACTTCGCGTCCTGGTAGTCGGCGAGGAAGGCGCTGCGGCGCGCGATGAGCTCGTCGAGGCTGCGCGACAGGCGCGCATCGTCGAGCGGCAGGAAGGCGACGTTGTCGCCGCCCGCGGGCAGGTGGCGCAGTTCGTCCTCGCGGCGCTGCGGCTTGGGCGCGCTGGTCGCGCCCCATTCGTTGCCCTCCCAGTCGCCAGGCGGCAGCGGGTCGAGCAGCGAGGGCGTGGATTCGGCGGCCGTCCGCGGGTTGCGCACGATGCCCGCGGCCTCGTACACGGACTCGATGTCGACCGCGGCCAGCCGGCCCCAGGCGAAGGCGGTCTTGTTCATCTCGATCGCGGCACCATTGAGCTCCACCGCGCGCATCAGCGCGTCCAGCGACAGCGGCACCAGGCCGCGCTGCCAGGCATAGCCGAGCATGAAGAGGTTGGCGGCGATGGCATCGCCCAGGAGCGCGGTGGCCAGCTGGGTGGCGTCGACCACGTTCAGGGCGCTGCGGCCGTCACCCGCCGCCACTTCCGCGGCGCCGCGGCCCGCGTCGCGTCCGTCACCCGCGGCGGCGGCCGCGTCCCCGCCCATCGTCGCTTCGCCCAGCGCCTTGCGCACCGCGCTGATGATGTCGGTGGCCGGGAACTGCATGTCGGGGCGCGTGGTGAAGGTGCCCGGCATCGCCTCGTAGCTGTTGATGACCACCTGCGAACGGCCGGCACGCAGCTTCGACAGCGTCCAGTAGTCGTTGACCACGACCATGTCGCAACCGAGCACCAGGTCGGCCTCGCCGGCGGCGATGCGCACGGCGTGGATGTCCGACGGCTCCGGCGCGAGGCGGATGTGCGTCGTCACCGCGCCGCCCTTCTGCGCAAGCCCGGTCTGGTCGAGCACGGTCGCACCGCGGCCTTCCAAGTGCCCGGCCATGCCCAGCAGCGCACCGATGGTCACCACGCCCGTGCCGCCGACGCCGGTGACCAGGATGTTCCAGGGGCGCGAACCGTCGCTTGCGAACACCGGCTCCGGCAGGTCGGCGAGCTTCGACAGGCCGGTGGCCGGCTTGCCCTTGCGCGGCTTGCCACCGTGCACGGTCACGAAGCTCGGGCAGAAGCCTTCGACGCAGCTGAAGTCCTTGTTGCAGGCCGACTGGTCGATCTCGCGCTTGCGGCCGAATTCGGTTTCCTTCGGCAGGACCGAGACGCAGAACGACTTCACGCCGCAGTCGCCGCAGCCTTCGCACACCAGCGAATTGATCGCGACGCGCTTGTCGGGGTCGACCATCTTCCCGCGCTTGCGGCGGCGGCGCTTCTCGGTGGCGCAGGTCTGGTCGTAGATCAGGACGCTGGTGCCCTTCACCTCGCGCAGGCGCTTCTGCACGTCGTCGAGCTCGCGGCGGTCGTGGAAGGTGACGCCCGACGGGAAGATCGAATGGTCGCTCCACTTCTCGATGTCGTCGGACAGAAGCGCGATCACCTCCACGCCCTCGCTCCGCACCTGGTGCGCGATCTGCGGCACCGACAGCGTGCCGTCCACCGGCTGGCCGCCGGTCATCGCCACCGCGTCGTTGTAGAGGACCTTGTAGGTGATGTTGACCCCGGTCGCGACCGACTGGCGGATGGCCAGGGTGCCGGAGTGGAAGTAGGTGCCGTCGCCGAGGTTCTGGAATACATGCGGCGTTCCGGTGAACGGCGCCTGCCCGCTCCAGGTGACGCCTTCGCCACCCATGTGGGTGAAGGTCTCGGTGCTGCGGTCCATCCAGGTGACCATGTAGTGGCAGCCGATGCCGGCCATCGCACGCGAGCCCTCGGGCACCTTCGTGGAGGTGTTGTGCGGGCAGCCCGAGCAGTAGTGCGGCACGCGCGGGAACTGCGCGCGCGGCAGCGCCAGCGCGCCTTCCTTCTCGTCCATCCAGCGCAGCACCTCGCGGATGCGCGCGGCGCCGTCGCTGCCCTC
>DATBUS010000153.1:0-5069 GCA_036515815.1 Luteimonas sp. | reverse complement strand
GACCAGTTCCTTTTCCCGCCGGCGCAGCTCGGTCACATCCCGGCACAGAACCAGGGATCCCCAGCGGCGGCGTTCGTCGCGCAGCGGGATGGCACGCAGCGAAATGTTCACCCCGCGGTACTCCATCTCGGTGCGCCACGGCATTTTGCCCTGGACCACCAGCGGCAGGGTTTCGTCAATAACCCGCCGGTCGCTGACCAGTGCCATGGTCAGGTCCGAGAGCGACTGGCCCTGCAGTACCTCGGCGGCTCCGAGCCGGCGAAACGCCGACACCGCGTTGGGGCTGGCGTATTCCACCACCCCGGCGGCGTCCATCCGGATGAAGCCGTCGCCTACCCGCGGGGCGCCGCGCCGTGACCCGGTCGGGCTGGCGAAGTCGGGCCAGAGCCCGAGGGTGCCCATGGTCAGCAGGTCATCGGCGCTTTGCCGGTAGACCAGTTCCAGGTTGGAGGGGGTGCGGCTGGAGGCCAGGTCGAAGTGGGAGGTGATGACCGCGACCTTCCGTCCCTGGCGGACCAGGGGGACGGCCTGGACGGTGCTCTGCCCGGCCAGGTCGGCCGGGTGCTGCACTGAACGCTGCAACTGCCCGGTGGCCCAGGCCTCGTCCACCATGATCCGCAGGTCCTTGCGGATCCGCTCCCCGACGAAGTCGGTGTGGAACGCGGTGTGCGAGGTGGAGGGCCGCACGTGCGCCAGGGCCACGTAGGACCCGTCCCCGGTGGGGAACCAGAGCACCAGGTCGGCGAACGCAAGATCGGCGACCAGCTGCCAGTCCCCCACCAGCAGATGCAACCAGTCCTCATCACCGGGCCCGAGCTGAGAATTTTCGCGCAGTTGCTCGGTGATGAGGGCCATGGTGTGTTACTTCCTCCGGACGATGGAACGCAGCAGGCGAAGTGCGACGGACAGCGAGGCCATGTCGTCGCGCTCCAGGTTGTTGACCTCCTGGAACATGTTCTTCGCACGATCAAGGTTAGCCGCGTTGGCTTCCTCCCAGGCCGCAACACGCGCGTCGGCGTCCTGCAGGTCTCCGGCCGCGTCCAGCACGTCCCCGGTCATGTCAATGATCGTGGAGTACAGGTCATCGCGCAGCGCGGCACGGGCCAGTGCCTTCCAGCGGTCGGTGCGCGGCAGCGCGGTGATCCGGTTCAGCAGGGCGTCGACCTCGAACTTGGCGTACAGCGCGAAGTAGGTGGTGGCCACCTGCTCGGTGTCGGCGTCGTTGCGGAAGATGTAGTCGGCGATGTCCAACAGGGCATAGGACTCGAACTGTCCGGCCCAGTGGATCGCCTGCTCCTCGGTCAGCCCATGCTGGATGGCATCTTCACGCCAGGTGGCGAAGCGGGCGGCATCCACCCCGCGCAGCAGCTGCGGCAGCTGGGCGCGCAGCTTCTGCACCTTGGCGGCGTAGCGTTCCACCATTTCCCCGACGCTCAGTTCCAGGTCCACATGGTTCAGGAACCAGCGGGTGGTGCGGTCCAGCAGACGGCGCAGGTCGTGGTGCTGACGCGACCAATAACCGATGTCCTGCCCGGCCGGCTGCAGGTTGATTTCCTGGAACCAGCGTTCGTACTCGTAGATCTCCCGCAGCGCGCAGAAGACCTTGGCGATCTGCGCCTCGGTGGCCCCGGTTTCCTCCATGGCGCGGAAGATGTAGGTGATGCCGCCGATGTTCACGATTTCGTTGGCCACCACGGTCGCCACGATCTCGTTGCGCAGCGGATGGCTGTCCAGTTCTTCCCCGAACCGCTCGGAGAGCTGGCTCGGGAAGTAGCGCTTGAGGGTGGCGAAGAAGTAGTCGTCCTCGGTCAGGTCCGATTCGGCCAGCGCCTGGGCCAACTGGATCTTCGCGTATGCGGTGATCACTGCCAGTTCCGGGGTGGTCATTGATCCGCCCGAAGCGCGCCGGGCCTCCAGTTCGCTGTTGGAGGGCAGGAACTCCAGCTCACGGTTCAGATCCGCGTGCTCCTCCAGCCAGTCCATCAGCCGTTCGTAGGCCGGGGTCCAGGTCTTGGCCGCGTGCTTTTCGTTCAGCAGCAGCACGTTCTGGTTGAAGTTGGTCTCCAGCACCAGGTCGGCGACGTTGTCGGTCATCGAGATCAGGAAGTCCGCACGCTCGGCAGGATCGATGGCCCCGGCCTTGACCTGGCGGTCCACGAAGATCTTGATGTTCACCTCGCGGTCGGAGGTGTCCACGCCGGCCGAGTTGTCAATGGCGTCGGTATTCAGGATGACCCCATTGGCCGCGGCCTCGATGCGGCCACGCTGGGTCATGCCCAGGTTGCCGCCCTCACCGATGATGCGGGCCTGCACCTGGCGTCCGTCCACGCGGATGGCGTCGTTGGCGCGGTCCCCGACCTGGCCGTGGCTTTCGGTGCTGGCCTTGATGTAGGTGCCGATGCCGCCGTTGTACAGCAGGTCGACCTTGGCCGAGAGGATCGCCTTGAGCAGGTCGTTGGGCGCCATCGCGGTGGTGTCATCGGGCAGGCCGAGCAGCTCGCGCACTTCGGCGCTGACCGGCACCGACTTCAGCGACCGGGAGAACACCCCGCCGCCGGCGGAGATCAGGTCCTTGTTGTAGTCGGCCCAGCTGGAGCGCGGCAGGTCGTAGAGCCGCTGGCGTTCGGTGAAGGCCGCCTCGGGCTCCGGGTTCGGATCCAGGAAGATGTCGCGGTGGTCGAAGGCGGCCACCAGCTTGATGGTCTTGGTGCGCAGCATGCCGTTGCCGAACACGTCACCGGACATGTCTCCGATGCCCACGGCGGTGAACTGTTCGCTTTGCGAGTCCACGCCGATTTCGAAGAAGTGGCGCTTGACCGATTCCCAGGCACCGCGGGCGGTGATGCCCATGCCCTTGTGGTCGTAGCCCACCGAGCCGCCGGACGCGAACGCGTCGTCCATCCAGAAGCCGTGCTCGCGCGCGATGCCGTTGGCGATGTCGGAGAAGGTCGCGGTGCCCTTGTCGGCGGCGACGACCAGGTACGGGTCGTCGTCGTCGTAGCGCACCACGTCGTCCGGCGCGACGATGCGGCCACCGACGATGTTGTCGGTGATGTCGAGCAGGCCGTTGATGAACATCCTGTAGCAGGCCACGCCCTCGGCCTGCATCGCGTCGCGGTCGCCGCCGGCCGGCGGACGCTTGACGATGAAGCCGCCCTTCGAGCCGACCGGCACGATCACGGTGTTCTTCACCATCTGCGCCTTCACCAGGCCCAGCACCTCGGTGCGGAAGTCCTCGCGGCGATCGGACCAGCGCAGGCCGCCGCGCGCCACCGGGCCGAAGCGCAGGTGCACGCCTTCCACGCGCGGGCCGCAGACGAAGATCTCGCGGTACGGCTTGGGCTTCGGCGCGTCGGGCACCTTGGCCGAATCGAACTTGTAGCTGACGTAGCCGGTGGTCGCGCCGCCGCGCCCGGCCTGGTAGTAGCTCGTGCGCAGCGTGGCCTCGATCGCGCCCATGAAGCTGCGCAGGATGCGGTCCTCGTCGAGGCTGGACACGCGGTCCATCAGGCCGCGCACGGCGTCGCGCGCGGCCTGCACCTGCGCGTCGCGCCTGGCAGTACGCGCTTCGATCACCGGCGCGACGGCCGCCGCGAGCGTGGCGTCGCCGGCGGCGAGCCGCTCGAGCTGCGCCTGCAGCTTCTGCATGCCGGCGCGGATCTCGGCCTTGCTCTCCTTGCCGGTGGTCGGGTCGAAGCGCGCCTCGAACAGTTCGACCAGCAGTCGCGCCAGCAGCGGATAGCGCGCCAGCGTCTGCTCCATGTAGGCCTGCGAGAAAGTCACGCCGATCTGCAGCAGGTACTTGCAGTACGCGCGGAGCATCCCGACCTGGCGCCAGGACAGGCCCGCGGCGAGGATCAGGCGGTTGAAGCCGTCGTTCTCCGCCTGACCGCGCCAGATCGCGGCGAAGGCTTCCTCGAAGTCCACGTCGATCTCGCTGACTTCAAGCGCGCGCGGATACTCGACCTCGAAGTCCTGGATGAAGAACACGCGCCCGGCCGCCTCGATGCGGTACGGGTGTTCGGAAATCACCCTCAGGCCCATGTTCTCCATCATCGGCAGCGCGTCCGACAGCGGGATGTCGTCGCCCTCCCGGTAGAACTTGAAGCGCAGCCCGCCCTCGCCCTGCTGGCTGCGGTACAGGCTCAGCCGCAGGTCGTCGGCGCCGGTGAGCGCGGCGAGGTTCTCGACGTCGTTCGCGGCGATTTCGGCCGACACGTTCTCGATGTACCCCGCGGGCAGCGCGCGGCCGTAGGCGTTCGCCAGCGGCAGCCCGGCTTCCTCGCCGTGGCGCGCGACCAGCGCGTCGCGCAGGTCGTCGGCCCAGTTGCGCACGATGCGGGCCAGCCGCGCCTCGATGGCGGCCACGTCCACGTCCGGCACGGTGCCGGAATGGCCGTCGGCCGGCTTCGGCCGCACCATGATGTGCAGCTGCGCGAGCGGCGATTCGCCGAGCTGCACCGACGAGTCGACGTGGTCGGCGTTGAGCGCGTCCTTGAGCATCGACTCGATGCGCAGCCGCACTTCGGTGTTGAAACGGTCGCGCGGGATGTAGACCAGCGCGGAATAGAAGCGGCCGTACTTGTCGCGGCGCAGGAAGATGCGGCTGCGCACGCGCTCCTGCAGGCCGAGAACGCCCATCGACGTGCGGAACAGCTCGTCCTCGCCCGACTGGAAGAGCTCGTCGCGCGGCAGCGACTCGAGGATGTGCTTGAGCGCCTTGCCGCTGTGGCCGTCGGCCGGCAGGCCCGACTTGCGCATCACGTTCTCGTAGCGGCGGCGCACGACCGGGATGTCCCACGGCCGGCGGTTGTACGCGCTCGAGGTGAACAGGCCGAGGAAGCGCTCCTCGCGCACCGGCTTGCCCGACTTGTCGAAGCTCAGCACGCCGATGTAGTCCATGTAGCCGCGGCGGTGCACCGTGGCGCGCGCGTTGGTCTTGGTCAGGATCAGCGTATCCAGCGGCGCCGAGCGCTCGACGTTGTGGGTACCGAGCGTGCTGAGCGCGCGCGGCTTGCCGCGCTCCTCGCCGCGCAGCAGGCCGAGGCCGGTCGCGGGCACCGCGCGCA
>DATBUS010000152.1:0-4742 GCA_036515815.1 Luteimonas sp. | reverse complement strand
GGCGGGCAGGTCGGCGGCCGCGGCGGCCACCCGTTCCGGGGCCTCGCCGGCCGCCCAGGCCGCCGCGATCGCCGCCAGCCGTTCGCGCGTCGCGCGGGTGTAGGCGCCTTCGAGTTCGTTCTGGGCGTCGGCAGCCAGCTTCTGCGGATACAGCAGGCGCGCGTCCTCGCTGCGGTTGAGCATGGTGATCATGCGCGCCAGGCTGGCCTGGAGACCTTCGGCCGACAGCGCGGTGCGCTGGGTGCGCTGCAGGTGCCAGACCACGAGGTATTCCACCGGGCCGAGCATGCGCCTGGGGGTCGCGCCGAAGAAGTGGCCCGACAGTGCGCTGGCGGCCAGGGGCGCGGACTGGTCCGGAAGCCCCGTGGCGCCCCAGGAACTGAGCGCACCGCCGGGGAGGTCCATGCGCCGGAGCGCCGTGCCGAAGGTGTCCGCCAGCAGGCGCTGGGCGCGCTCGTCATCGCTTTCCGCCACCACCCCGACGATGCGCAGGAACAAGGGGTACTGGTCCTCGCCCAGGCGGCGCGCGAGCCGCTTGAGGACCGCGAGCCGGTACTCGGGATCGGCATGGGCGGACAGCGCCGACACCAGCCGGTCGGCGGCGGTACGGAGGGCATCCGGAGTGGGGAGCGTATCGGTCATGGCCGCGGCATTATCGCGGCTCGGGCGGCAGGCTGCCGGTCAGCCGAAGGCGTCGAGGACGGCGTCGACCGCGTTCTCGGCCGCCTGGGCCAGCGGCAGTGCGCCAAGGCGCGTTTCCAGGCCGGGGTCACCGGCGAGCATGCGGAGCCCGGCGGCTTCCCACGCCGGAGCGGCCAGCACACGTTCGCCGGCGTCGGCCGGCGCAACCGGCGCGGCCTCCGCCTCGGCCAGCCGCCTGGCATCCTGGACCTCCTGTACATCCCCACCCTGCTGGCGACGCAGGTCGTCCAGCGGCCCGTCGATCCGGTGGAGGCCGGATGCGAGGCTGAGGTGGGAATCGGGGCCGATGGTGCTCATGTGCTGCTGCTGTCGGGGGGATTGCGGGCGATGGGGCGACTGTAGCGCCGCGCGCGTGGCATGCCACCTCGGGGCGACCCTAGAACGCCTCCGCCGTTCAGTTGGCGGTAGCCATGGCCCGCGGGCATGCGCATGCTAGCGTCCCGGGCGAACAGCGGGAGGACCGGATGGCGAAGGACCAGGGCGCCGACAAGACCGAGCAACCGACAGCCAAGAAGCTCCGCGACGCGCGCAAGGACGCCAACGTCAGCAAGAGCAAGGAACTCACCAGCACCGTCCTGGTGCTGGGCTGGCTGGTCGGCGGCTGGATGCTGCTCGGCTTCATGTGGGGCCGGATGCGCGCCCTGTTCGACGCGAGCTTCGACAGCATCGGCACCCCGTTCGTGGAGGCCGCGCCGCAGCTTGGCCGGATGGCCTTCGACACCCTGGTTGCGCTCACCGTCCCGCTGCTCCTGCTCGCCCTGTTCCTGGGCGTCATCGTCGAGTTCCTGCAGGTCGGGCCGGTGGCCAGCATGAAGAAGCTGACCCCGGACGCGTCCAAGCTGAATCCGGTCGAGGGCATCAAGAAGATGTTCTCGATGGACAACCTGGTCGAGCTGGTGAAGGCCTTCTTCAAGAGCGTTGCGCTCATTTTCATCGGCGGCGTGGTGCTGTACGGCATGCGCCACAGCCTGATGGCGCTGCCGCACGCGCCGCCGGCGGCCATGGGCACGGCGATCTGGCACGGCCTGTTGAGGATCGGCATCTGGACGATCGTGGTGTTCTTCTTCGTCTCGGCGCTGGATGCGTGGTACCAGAAGTTCTCCTACCTGAAGCAGCTGCGCATGAGCCGCCGCGACATCAAGCAGGAGGTCAAGGAAAACGAGGGCGACCCCTACGTGAAGCAGCGCCGGAAGCAGCTGCACCAGGAGTGGTCGCAACAGAACATGCTCAATGCCGTCCGGGGGTCGAACGTCGTCGTGACCAATCCAACCCACATCGCCGTCGCGCTGCAGTTCGAGGACGGCGTCACCGACCTGCCCGTGGTCGTGGCCAAGGGCGAGGGCGCCGAGGCCGAGGAGATCAAGCGCGTGGCCGAGGAAGCCGGCGTACCGGTACTGCAGAACATTCCGCTGGCGCGTGGCCTGAACGAAAAGGTCGAGGTGGACGACTACATCGGCAGCGAGTTCTTCGACGCCGTGGCCGAGGTGCTGTTCTGGGCCGAAGGCATCCGTCGCGGCGAGTGATCAGCCCAGCGCCTGGCGCAACAGGCCGATCAGGTAGCGGTTGCTGCCCAGGCGCTCCAGCAGGATCTCGACGTACACGCCGAGCAGCAGCAGGATCATCGCCGTCGCGAGCCACGCCTTCAGCGGAAGCGTCAGTGCGAACACGTTGAGCTGCGGCGCATAGCGGTTCACCAGGCCGAACGACAGGTCGATGATCAGCAGCACCACCATGACCGGCGCGGCAAGCACCAGCACCGTGGTCATCATGTAGTGGAACTGGCCGACGAAGAGGTTCATGCCCACCGCGGGCAGGTCCGGGAAGTACGAGGTGACGGGCCACAGCGCGTAGCTGGACATCAGGATGTCCATGAACACGAGGAAGGCGCCGCTGGCCATGAACAGCCACGTGGCCAGTTGCGACAGGAACTCGCCGTGCAGCGTGACCTGGTGGCCCTGGATGGGGTCGAAGATCTGCGCCATCGACATGCCGACCTGGGTATCGATCACGCCGCCCACGGCCGACACCGCCCAGAACACGATGCCGAAGGTGAAGCCGATGGCCACGCCGATGAAGATCTCCTTGAGGATGATCATCGGCCACTCGATGGTGCCCAGGTTGTCCATCGGGGTGCCGGCCAGTGCCGCCGGCAGCACCATGATCCCCAGGCTCACCATGAAGCTGTTGCGCACCATCGGCGGCACGGTCTGCTGCGTCATCAGCGGCAGCATCAGGAAGGCGCCGATGACGCGCGGCAGCACCAGCGCCAGCGCCAGCAGCGGGTTGCCGAGGAGTTCGAACACGGTCAGCGCCTGACCACGAGGCCCGGGAAGTCGCGGAAGATGCGCTCGGTGTAACCGTACAGCGACCCGCCGATCAGCGCCGCGGTCAGGAACAGCATCACCACGATGGCGACGAACTTGCAGGCGTAGGCGAATGTCTGTTCCTGCAGCTGGGTGGCGGCCTGCAGGAAGGCGATGACCAGGCCCACCAGTGCCGCGGCTCCGATCGGGGGCCCCGACAGCAACATGACCAGGAACAGCGCTTCCTTGGTGAGCTCGAGGACTTCGTTCACGTCAGCCGCCCGCGTAGGTCAGGACCAGGCCATGCACCAGCTTGGCCCAGCCATCCACCAGCACGAACAGCAGCAGCTTGAACGGCAGCGAGATGGTGGTGGGCGAGAGCATCATCATGCCCAGCGCCAGCAGGATGTTGGCCACCACCAGGTCGATGATCAGGAACGGCAGGAAGATCAGGAAGCCGATCTGGAATGCGGTCGTGAGCTCGCTGACCGTGAACGCCGGGATGACGACGATGAAGTCGTCGACGTCGAGGTCGTCGCGGCGGTCGGCCGGCAGCAGGCGCTGCGCGCTCTTCAGGAAGAACGCGCGTTCGGCGTCGTTGGAATGGCGGATCAGGAAGGAGCGCAGCGGTTCCTTGCTCGCCTCGAAGATGCCCAGCATCCGGGCCGCGTCCATCTGGCTGCCGCCCGCGGGAGTCGGCGCGCGCGGCGCACCGGTGGCGGTGATGACCACTGGGCCGTCGGCGGCCTCCGCGGCCGGCGCGGCGTCAGTCACCGGTGGGTCGATCCCGTTGTCCACGTTCGCGAACT
The DNA here is from genome assembly GCA_036515815.1 of Luteimonas sp. Taxonomy (GTDB): domain Bacteria; phylum Pseudomonadota; class Gammaproteobacteria; order Xanthomonadales; family Xanthomonadaceae; genus Luteimonas. The sequence continues at coordinate 928 of DATBUS010000152.1, read as the reverse complement.
GGGGCGCGCGGACAAAGCCTTCGCTGCCTTCGGGTGCGGCGGGTCCGCTGGCCGGTCCCGCGTCGCGCGCAACCGCTTCGGCTTCCGCACGCAAGGCGTCGGCGGCGGCCGGGCTGGCCGGCGGTGGCTCTGCGCCTCCACCCTGGACGGCAGGTGCGGTGGCGGCATCGGCACGCTGCGCGGCCTGGGGCGCCTGCGCGCGACGCGCGGCCATGCGCTCGGCGCGGGCGATCGCGCGCTGCTCGATCTGGGCCTGGATCTGGGCCGGCGGCGGCTCCCCGGCCATGTATGCGCTGACCGCGGCATGGGTGTCCATGATGACCGGCGACATCACGTAGGCCGACAGCACGATCGCCAGGCCATTGATGACCACGTTCGGCGGCACCTGCTGCAGGCCAAGTGCGTTGCGGAGCAGGCTCAGCACCACCACGATCTTGGTGAACGAGGTCACCATCACCGCCACGAACGGCGCCAGCGCGATGGTGACGACGGTGACGAGGACGACCGCCGGCGAGAAGGTGGTGAAGTCCATCCATCAGCTCCAGGACAGCAGGCGCACGCCCAGGGTCTCGCCGACGGCCACCAGTTCGCCGCGGCCGGCGACGCGGCCATTGGCGCGGATGGTGACGCTCGCGCCTTCCAGCGGCGTGGCCAGCGGGAAGACGTAGCCGGGCTGCATGTCGGCGAGTTCGCCAATGCTCATCTCGGTGCGGCCGAGCTCGAACTCGACCTGCACCGGCAGGTTGCGGGCAGGGTCGGGTGCGGCGGCGGCCTCGGGCGACTCGGCGCCGTCGTGTTCCTGGTTCATCGGGATGTCCTCGTGATAGTCGGGTGCGGGAATGGAAGCGCCGCCGACGGTCCAGCCGCCCGGCGCGGGCGCGAGCGGCCAGTCGCGGCCGCTGGCACGGGCCACGCAGGCGGGTGGCCG
>DATBUS010000151.1:0-15617 GCA_036515815.1 Luteimonas sp. | reverse complement strand
CAGCCGGTGCATGCCGCCGACGTCGCCGAGGCGGCATGGCGCGCGCTGCGCACGCCCGGTGCCGATGGCCGGGTGTTCGAACTTGGCGGCGGCGAGCGCCTGCGGGCCGGCGAGATGTTCGCGCGGCTGCGCGACAGCCTGCCGTGCAGCACCCTCGGCATTCCGCTGGGACGGCCGATGCTCGGCCTGCTGGCGCGCCTGGTGCCCGCCGCCCGCGGGCCGGTCTCGCGACTTGACAGCGACCTGGTGGCGGACAACACCCAGGTGTACGAGGTGCTGGGCCTGTCGCCGCGCGGCTTTGCGCTGGATGCGCGGATGTGGCGCGAGGATCCTTCGGGGGCCCCACGGTGAGGATCTCGATCGTCCTGTGCACCTGGAATGGCGAGCGCTACCTGCCGCCGCAGCTCGAAAGCCTGCTCGACCAGGATCGCCGGCCGGACGAGATCGTGGTCAACGACGATGTCTCCGCCGACGGCACCTGGGCGCTGCTGCAGGCCTTTGCCACGCGTGCGCGTGCGCTGGGCATCGAGGTCGACCTGCAGCGCAATCCCGTCAACCTGGGCTATGTGCGGAACTTCGCCGACGGCCTGGGGCGCGCCACCGGCGACCTGCTGTTCCTGTGCGACCAGGATGACGTCTGGCATCCGGAAAAGCTTGCGCGCATGGAAGCCGAGTTCGTGCGGCGCCCCGGGCTCGGCCTGCTGCACACCGACGCCCGGCTGGTGGATGCCGACGGCGGGGACCTCGGTTGCGGGTTGTTCGAAGCCCTGGAGATGACGCCGGAGGAAATCGAGGCCGAGCACGCCGGTCGCGCCTTCGAGGTGCAGTTGCGACGCAACACCGTGACCGGTGCGGCTGCCGCGTTGCGCCGCGCGCTGCTGCCTGGCGTCCTGCCGGTCCCGGAGGGCTGGGTCCACGACGAGTGGCTGGCGCTGGCCTTGTCCACGCGCGCGCAGGTCGATTGCCTCGAGTGGGCCTCGATCGATTACCGCCAGCACGGTGGCAACCAGATCGGCATCCGCCGCCGCAGCGCGTCGGAGAAGCTGTTCGATCCACGCGTGGACAAGCGCGATTTCATGGATCGCGTCGCCTCGCGGCTGGAACACGTGCTGGCGACACAGCCGGGACTGGGCCTGCAGCCCGCGCAGCTGGAAGAGCTGGCCGGCAAGGCCGCGCATGCGCGTTTCCGCGCCGGGCTGCCACGGTCGGCGGCACGCCGCGTGCCGGCGGTACTGCGCGAAGCGCGCAGTGGGCGCTACCGGCGCTTCTCCTCCGGATTGCGCTCGATCGCCAGCGACCTGGTGGACCTCAACTGATGGCTGGCGGCGTCTGCGCGGTGGTGGTCACGCATCGTCCTGATGCCGTGCTCCTGGCCCGTGCCCTGGGAGCGGTCGCGCCGCAGGTCGATGCGCTGGTGGTGTTCGACAATGGCAGCGGCGACGCGGCGCTCGAAGCGCTGCGACCCCTCGTCGCGGCCCGCGGCGGAATCCTCCTGCATGGCGCCGGCAACGTCGGGCTTGCGGAAGGTTTCAACCGCGGCATCGCGCATGCGCGGGTCGCGGGCCATCGCTTCGTCCTGCTGCTCGACCAGGACAGCGTGGCCGCGCCGGGGATGGTGGCCGCCCTGCTTGCGGCCTATCACCGGCTCGCGGGCGCGCACCCCGTGGAAGCGCGCGTCGCGGCGGTCGGTGCCCAGTTCGTCGATGCGCGCAGCGGGCTGCCGGGGCCCTTCGTGCGGATCGGCTTTCCGTTCAACCGCAAGATCGTCGGCGCGCCCGGCGAATGCGTGGACTGCGACTTCCTCATCAGTTCCGGCTGCCTGGTTCCGCTGGCGGTCCTCGACGCGGTCGGCGACATGGACGCCACGCTGTTCATCGACAACGTCGACCTGGACTGGAGCTTCCGGGCGCGGCAGGCCGGCTATCGACTGTTCGGCGTCTGCGATGCACGCATGCAGCACTGCATCGGCGACAGCCTGATGCGCTCGCGCTGGGTGCCCACCGGCGTGCTGGTGCATGGCCCGGCGCGTCTGTACTACATGATGCGCAACCGCCTGCTGCTGTATCGGCGCCCGCACGTGCCGCGCACCTGGGTGGCGCAGGACATGCTGCGCCTGTGCGGCAAGCTCGTGCGCATGTCGCTGCTGGTGCGGCCGCGCGGGCGCAACCTGCGCGCGATGACAGCCGGGTTGCGCGACGGGCTGCTCGGGCGCAGCGGCCCACGTCCGGAATAGACGGCGGCCCGGGCGTGGTGCCGCCGCTGCGGCCGCGACCGCAGGCACGCCAGCGCCAGCCAGCTGTCGCCCGGCTGTCCGGGCGCGGGGCCATGCCGGGACGCCACGCGCCGGATTGGTAGACTCGCCCGGTTCGAGCACATGGTGGCGCGGTGGCACGCATCGATTACGACGAAGACGACCACGACGATTCCGGCAGTCCGCGCCGCGACTGGCGACGTACGCTGCTGACCTGGGTGCTCGCCGCGGCGGGCCTGGGACTCGGCTTCCTCGTGCCCTACGTGCTTTACCTGAACCACCAGGTCGGCGAGCGTTTCGGCCAGCTGCAGTGGCAGGTGCCGACCCGCGTCTACGCGCGGCCACTCGAGCTTGCGCCGGGCATGGCGATGGACGCGCGCACGCTGAAGCTGGAGCTGGAAGCGGCGGGCTATCGCGAAGGCAATGGCCAGCGGCCGGGCACCTGGAACACGCAGGACGGCCGCTGGACGATCGCCAGTCGTGGCTTCACCGATGTCGGTGGCGAGGTCCAGCCCAGCCGCGTCGAGGTGCAGCTGGCGCGTGGCACGGTGGCGAAGGTGCGCGACCTCGTGGCCGGACGCGATGCCGAGCGCGTGCGCCTGGACCCGGCGCGCATCGCCACGCTCTACGGCCGCCAGCAGGAGGAACGGCGCCTGGTGCGGGTGGAGGAGGTGCCGCAGCAGCTCACCGACGCACTGCAGGCGGTGGAGGACCGTGACTTCGCCCACCACCATGGCATCGACGTGCAGGGCATCGCGCGCGCCGCCTGGGTGAACCTGAAGGCGGGCGAGGCGCGCCAGGGCGCGAGCACGCTGACCCAGCAGCTGGCGCGCAGCGGCCTGCTCGGCATCGGTCGCGAGCAGACCTGGACGCGCAAGATCAACGAGATCCTGTACGCGCTGATCATCGAGGCACGCTACGGCAAGGGCGTGATCCTCGAGGCCTATCTCAACCAGGTCTATCTCGGCCAGCGTGGCAACCAGGCCATCCGTGGCGTGGCCGCCGGCGCCGAGTACTGGTTCGGGCGCCAGCTCGACGACCTGTCCACCGAGCAGGTGGCGCTCATGGTCGGCATCATTCGCGGGCCCTCGCACTACGACCCGCGGCGGCATCCGGAGCGCGCGAAGACGCGGCGCGACTTCGTGCTGGGCGAGATGCTCGAGACCGGGCTGATCGACCAGGCCACGCATGACCGTGCCGTGGCCGCGCCGCTGGGCGTGACCAACGCGCCGGGCAGCATCGCCGCCAACCGCTTCCCCGCGTATATCGACGTGGTGCGCCGGCACCTGGCCAGCGACTACCCGTCCGACGAGCTGCAGGGCGCGGGCCTGGTGGTGATGACCGCCATGGCACCCTCCGCGCAGGCCTATGCCGAAGGTGCGGTGACCAGGACGCTGGAGTCGCTCGGAAACAGCAAGCGGCCCGAGCTCGAGGCCGGCGTGGTGGTCACCGACGTGCACAGCGGCGAGGTGGTGGCGGTGGTCGGTAGCCGCGACCCCGGGATGCCCGGCTTCAACCGCGCCATCGAGGCGCACCGCCCGGTTGGTTCGCTGCTGAAGCCCTTCGTGTACCTGCTGGCGCTGGCGCTGCCCGACCGCTACTCCCTGGCCACCTGGGTGGATGACTCGCCGGTCACGGTGACGCTCGAGAACGGAAAGCGCTGGACGCCCGGAAACTCCGACGGCAAGAGCCACGGCAGCATCCGCCTGATCGACGCGCTGGCGCGCTCCTACAACCAGGCCACGGTGCGCGTGGGCATGGCGATGCGCCCGGAGCGGCTGGCCCAGCTGATCCGGCAGCTGGCCGGGATCGAGGCGGTGGCGAATCCCGCACTGATCCTCGGCTCGGTGGACCAGACCCCCTACGCGATGGCGCAGCTGTACCAGTTCCTGGCCTCGGACGGCGAGATCCAGCCGCTGTACACCGTGCGCGGCGTGCTGGATTCGGAAGGCCGCATCCTGAACCGCTATGACAAGGCACCACGACAGCCCGATGATGGCGACCGCACCGCGGCGCGCCTGGTGACAGTGGCGCTGCAGCATGCGGTGAGCTCCGGCACCGGGCGGCAGCTGGTGAACGACGGGCTCGGGCGGCTGGAATCGGCAGGCAAGACCGGCACCAGCAACGACGGCCGCGACAGCTGGTACGCCGGCTGGACGGGCGATCACCTGGCCGTCGTCTGGGTCGGCAACGACCGGAACGAGCAGACGGGGCTCTACGGGGCGACGGGTGCGATGCGGGTGTGGTCGGCGACGTTCGCGCGGCTGCCGACTGCGCCGCTGAAGGTCGATCCCAAGGGGCTCGAGTGGGCCTGGGTCGTTGGCGGCAACAGCACCGATGCCGACTGCGCGGGCGCCCGGCGCTTCGCCTTCGCCCAGGGCTTCGCGCCGCCATGGCAGCCCTGCATCGTCGCGCCGCCGGCGGAAGAGGACGCTTCGGGCGGCGGCTGGCGGGAGTGGTTCGGATTCGGCCGCGGCCGCGACCCCGACACGGAAGCGCCGCCTCCGCCCCCGGCACCGCCGGCGCAACCGGCACCGCCACCCCCGCCGCAGGACATCGAACCATGACGCCGTACCCTGGTCTTCCCCGTGCCGCAGGCCTGCTGCGCGCGACGCCGGCCGCACTGCTGCTGGCCCTCGCGGCCTGCGCCACCGCACCGGAGCCGCCGCGGGTCCAGGCGCTGACCGCGGCCACGCCTGCGCAGATGGTGGAGTACATCCGCGCGAGCGGCGGCGATGGCGATGGCGAACTCGACGTGCAGCCGCTGCGCGACAGCCAGGTCGAGGACCTGCGGCAGCAGGCCGCGCGCCTGGAGCAGCAGGGCCACCACGGCGATGCCGCCGCGGCCCTGGACCAGGCCATGGCCCTGGTCGCCGACGACCCGGCGCTGCTGCAGGAGCGGGCCGAAGTCGCGCTGCTGCTCGACGACCATGCGCTCGCCGGTGAACTCGCGGCGCGCGCGCTGGCGCTTGGCTCCGGCGTGGGCCCGCTCTGTCGCCGCCACCAGGCCACGCTGGAACAGGTCGCGCTGGTGCAGGGCGATGCCCAGCGTGCGGCCGCGGCCAAAGTGGCGATCGAGGGCTGCCGGGTCGCGCCGCCGCCGCGCTGGTGACGCGCAAGCCCACCTCGGCGGCAATACCGACAGCATCCCGGGCCTCCCGGCGGCCCATCCGGCGGCCGTTTGCGGCGATCATGGCGCCCTGATGAGTGTTCCTGGATTCCCCGCGGCGGCGCCCGCCGTCGAGTTCGAACTCGCCGATGGTCCCGTCGAGGAGCCGCGCGAGTGTGCGCTTGCCCGCAACAGCCGCGCGGCCCTGTCCGAGGCCGGGCTGCTGGCCTCGGTCCTGCCGGGCTTCCGCCCGCGGCGCGCCCAGCAGGACCTGTCGGCGGCCGTCGCCACCGCGTTCGAGGACCGCGAGCCACTCCTGGCCGAGGCCGGCACGGGCACCGGCAAGACCTTCGCCTACCTGGTGCCGGCGCTGCTGTCAGGACGGAAGACCATCGTGTCCACCGGCACGCGCGCCCTGCAGGACCAGCTCTACCATCGCGACCTGCCGCGGGTGCGCGACGCGCTCGGCCGCGGCCTGCGGACCTCGCTCCTGAAAGGTCGCGCGAACTACCTGTGCCGGCACCGCCTCGAGCGCGCACGCGGCGAGAACCGCTTCCAGACGCCCGCGCAGGCATCGCACTTCCAGCGCATCGTGGCCTGGAGCGGGCGCACGCGCATGGGCGACCTGGCCGAGCTGGAGTCGTTGCCGGAGGATTCGCCGTTGTTGCCCATGGTCACCTCCACCGCGGAGAACTGCCTGGGCAGCGAATGTCCGTTCTGGGGCGAGTGCTTCGTGGTCCAGGCGCGGCAACGTGCGCAGGAAGCGGACGTGGTGGTGGTCAACCACCACCTGTTGCTGGCCGACCTCGCGCTCAAGCAGGAAGGCTTCGGCGAGATCCTGCCCGGCGCCGAGGCCTTCGTGATCGACGAGGCGCACCAGTTGCCCGAGCTCGCGGCGCAGTTCTTCGGCGAAGGCCTGTCGGCGCGGCCGCTCGTGGAGCTGGCGCGCGATGCCATCAGCGAAAGCCGCGAGGTGGCCGGAGCACTCGCCACGCTGCAGGCGCCGGCACACGCACTGGAGCAGGCCACGCGCGTCCTGCGCGCCGCCATGGAGGGGTTGCCCGCGCGTGGCACGCGCCCGCAACTGCTGTCGGTGCCCGGGGTGGTGGCCGAGCTCGACAACCTCGAGGCCGCACTGCTCGCGCTGGCCGACGCCCTGGCGCCACTGGCGGACGCGGCGCCCGGGCTGGAAGCCTGCCTGCTGCGCGCCCGCGACCACCACGGTCGGCTGGGGCGCTGGCGCGACCTGGACGACGCGGGCCGCGATGCCGGCGAGGACGCCTCCGGCACCGTCCCGGTCGCGGAAGCCGACGCGATTGCCGGGCCGTCCACGAGCGAGGCACCCGCCACTCGCGACGACGATGTCCGCTGGTACGAACTCTCGCCGCGCGGCTTCCGCCTGCAGCGCACGCCGCTGGATGTCTCCGGCCCCCTGCGCGCGCATCGCGAACGCTCGCGCGCGGCCTGGGTCTTCACCTCGGCGACGCTGGCGGTGGAGGGCCGCTTCGACCACCTCGCGCGGCGACTCGGCCTGTACCAGCCGCGCACCCTGCTGGTCCCGAGCCCCTTCGACTGGTCCAGCCAGGCGCTGTGCTACCTCCCGCCACGGATGCCGGAGCCCTCGTCGCGCGACTACACCGCGGCCATCACCCACACCGTGCGCCCGGTGCTCGAGGCCTCCGCTGGCCGTGCCTTCCTGTTGTTCGCCTCGCACCGTGCCTTGCGCGAGGCCGCCGAAGAGCTGCGCGACGGGCCCTGGCCATTGTTCGTCCAGGGCGAAGCGCCGCGGCACGTGCTGCTGCAGCGCTTCCGCGACTCCGGCAACGGCGTGCTGCTGGGGGCGGCCAGCTTCCGCGAGGGCGTGGACGTGGCCGGCGGCGCGCTGAGCGTGGTGGTCATCGACAAGCTGCCCTTCGCTTCGCCGGATGATCCCGTGTTCGAGGCCAGGCTGGAGGCCATCCGGCGCGCCGGCGGCAATCCCTTCCGCGACGAGCAGGTGCCGCAGGCGGTGATCGCGCTCAAGCAGGGCGTGGGCCGGCTGATCCGCACCGAGACCGACCGTGGCGTGCTGGTGCTGTGCGATCCGCGCCTGGTGGGCAAGGGCTATGGCAGGCGCTTCCTCGATTCGCTGCCGCCGTTCCCGCGTACGCGCGACGTGGCGGACGCGGTCGCGTTCTTCCAGCAGGGCGGGTTGCCGGACGCCGGCGCGTAGACTGTCCTGCCCGTCGGAATCGCGGTCCAGCGCATGCGCCTGCTTGCCATCGAGACATCCACCGAAGCCTGCTCCGTCGCCGTGATGGTCGATGGCGCGGTGCACGAGCGCTTCGAGGTCGCGCCGCGCCGGCATACCGAGCTGGTCCTGCCCTGGGCAGCAGGGCTGCTGGCCGAAGCCGGGGTCCATCGCAGCGGACTCGATGCGATTGCCGTCAGCCGCGGCCCGGGCGCGTTCACCGGCGTGCGCCTCGGGATCTCGATCGCGCAGGGCATCGCCCTGGCCCTCGACCGGCCACTGCTTCCGGTGTCGACGCTGGCGGTGCTGGCCCTGGGCGGCGCGCGCGAGGACGGCCCGCCGGTCCTGGCCGCGATCGATGCGCGCATGGGCGAGGTCTATGCCGGCGCGTTCGCCCGCGACGGAGCGGGGCTGCGCGCGCTGTCGCCCGAAGTCGTCCTGTCGCCGGACGCGCTCGAGCCACCGGATGCGGGCCCGTGGGCGGGCGTCGGAACCGGCTTCGCCGCCGCGGAAGGCGCCCTGGCCCGACGCCTGGGCAATCGACTGGCGACGGTCGATGCCGGCGCATTGCCGCGCGCCGGCGACCTGGCCCGGCTGGGTGCGGTCGTCATGGCCGCCGGTGGCGCGGTCGCGCCGGAGCGCGTGGAGCCGGCCTACCTGCGCGACAACGTGGCGCTGACGCTTGCCGAACAGGCGGCCGCCCGGGCCGCGCGCGGCTGAGCCTCAGTCGTCGACCAGCTCGCCGCCGGGCAGGAAGTTCCAGGTGCGGGTGACGTGGAGCACATCGATCTCCTCTTCCGTCCGCGGGAGCGGCGGATAGGGCTCGGCCAGCCGCGCGATGCGCAGTGCCGCATCGTCGAGCAGGCGCGTCCCGCTGGACTGGATCACCTCGGCACGCTCCACCGAGCCATCGCGGCGGATCGCCACGCTGATCACCAGGGTGCCCGACAGCTGCCGGCGGCGCGCCTCGTCCGGGTAGTTGAGGTTGCCCACGCGCTCGACCCGGTCCACCCAGGCGCGCAGATAGGTCGCGTAGGCCCATTCCTGGGTCGAGGCGGACACGAACTTGCGCTTGGGGCGCTTGGCGTAGCGCTCCGACTGCAGGTGGATCTCGGCCGCCAGCCGCGCCATGGCGAGGTCGCGCTCGATCTTCTCCGGGCCGCGCGGCAGCAGTTGTTCCTCGACCACGGGCGCGGCCTCCGGCGAGGGCAGGGCGTCCTGGCCATTGCGGCTGGCGACCACCCGCGCCTCGGGCGGGGGTGCGACCTCGGGCGATTGCGCGCGTACCGCGCGCTGGGCGACGCCGGCTTCGTCCTGCGGCAGGAGACCGGCCTGGGCATCGCGCGGCCGACGGCTGGCCTCGTGCTCGCCGCCGCCCTGGTTGCTGGCCTGCGCCAGGAAGTCGGCCTGCGCCTGGGTGAGCGGGCTGGTGGTGCGGGTCAGGATCACGTCGAGCGTCGGCATCACCGGGGCCGCGTCTTCGAGTGCGAAGCCGACCCCGAGCACCAGCATCGCGTGCAGCAGCAGGGACAGCACCATGGTTGCGCCCAGGCGCTGGCGATCGTCCACGCCGCCGGATGCCACGGTCGCGCTCATGCCCCGCCCGGCGCCACGCTGGCGATCACGCGCCCCCGGCCGCCGGCGCGCCGCGCTCGATGGCGTCGAACAGCAGCCCGGCGATGTTCAGGCCGAACTGCGCGTCGAGCTCGCGGATGCAGGTCGGACTGGTGACATTGACCTCGGTGAGCCAGTCGCCGATGACGTCCAGGCCGACGAAGCGCATGCCGCGCCGGACCATTTCCGGCCCCACCTGCGCCGCGATCCAGCGGTCGCGCTCGCTGAGCGGGCGGCCTTCGCCGCGCCCGCCGGCCGCGAGGTTGCCGCGGAACTCGTCGCCCTGCGGGATGCGTGCCAGGCAGTAGTCCACCGGCACGCCGTCGATCAGCAGGATGCGCTTGTCGCCCTCGGTGATCTCGGGCAGGTAGCGCTGGGCCATGGCCAGGTGCCGGCCGCCGTCGGTAAGCGTCTCGAGGATCACGTTGAGGTTCGGCTCGCCGGCGGCGGCACGGAAGATCGAACGCCCGCCCATGCCGTCGAGTGGCTTCAGTACCGCCTGCCCGTGCTCGCCCACGAATGCCTTGAGCGCTGCCGCATCGCGGCTGACCAGGGTGGGCGGGCAGCATTGCGGGAACAGGAGCGCCGCGAGCTTCTCGTTGAGGTCGCGCAGGCCGCGAGGGTCGTTGATGACGTCGGCACCGGCCAGGCGCGCCGCATCGAGGATCTGGGTGTCGTGGATGTAGTTGGCGTCGACCGGCGGGTCGGTCCGCACCAGGACGACATCGCCCGAGCGGAAATCACGTTGGGAGGCCTCGCCCAGCGCATGCCAGTCCGAAGGGTCGTCACGGACCGTGAGCGGCGCCGCCAGCGCACGCGCGCGGCCGCCCGCCATCGAGAGCCCGCCGGGGACGACGTAATGCAGGCGGTGGCCCCGGCGCTGTGCCTCGAGCAGCATCGCGAAGGTGGAGTCCTTGGCGATCCTGATCGACCCGATCGGGTCCATCACGACGACGACATCAAGCGGCATTTGGGCGTTCCACGTCAGTTGCCGACAAATGTTATCAGCTGCCACCGCGCGCCACGTGGGACCGCGCGCACCTTGTGGCCCGCGGGTCGTCACGGCAGCTTGACACTGCCGCACCGGACTGCAAGATAGACGCTCGCAGTGGGGCCGAAGTCCGGGCGCCATGCACGGGGAGACACGATGACGCAGGACCAAAGCCGCGCCGGCAGCCTCGAGGGCCTGCGCGTGATGGTGATCGACGACTCGAAGACCATCCGCAGGACCGCGGAGACGCTGTTGCGTCGCGAGGGCGCGGAGGTGGTCACGGCGACCGACGGCTTCGAGGCGCTTGCCAAGATCGCCGACCAGCAGCCGCAGATCATCTTCGTCGACATCATGATGCCGCGCCTGGATGGCTACCAGACATGCGCGCTCATCAAGAACAACCAGCTGTTCAAGCACACGCCGGTGATCATGCTGTCGTCCAAGGACGGCCTGTTCGACAAGGCCCGTGGCCGCATCGTCGGCTCCGAGCAGTACGTCACCAAGCCATTCACGCGCGAGGAGCTCCTCGACGCGATCCGAACGCACGTCAACGCCTGACCGGGGGGACAGGTACACCATGGCAAAGATCCTGCTGATCGAGGATTCGCCGACCGACACCGCGGTCCTGACCCAGCTCCTCGAGCGCAATGGTCACCAGGTGCTCGCGCGGGCCAATGCCGAGGACGGCATCGAGACCGCGCGCACGGAGCAGCCCGACCTGGTCCTGATGGACGTGGTGCTGCCCGGCATGAACGGTTTCCAGGCCACGCGCGCGCTGTCCCGCGACGCGGCCACCAGCGCGATTCCGGTCCTGATCGTCAGCACCAAGGGCATGGAAACCGACAAGGCCTGGGGCATGCGCCAGGGTGCGCGCGGCTACGTGGTCAAGCCGCCGGTCGAAGCCGACCTGATCGAGCGCATCAACGCGCTGCTGGGCGGTTGAGGTGGCAGCGGGCGACACCGGCCGGCATGCGGGCGATCCCTTCGAGGCGCTCGCGGCGTTCGAACGGCGCAGCCTTGCGCACGTCGTCGGCCTTCCGGAGCAGCTGGATGCGCCCGGGCTGTGGCGCGGCGTGGGTTACCGCGTGGGCCAGCGCCTGCTCGCATCCGGCTTCGACGAGGTGGTGGAGATCCTGCCCCTGCCCCAGCTCACGCCCGTGCCCGGCGCGCAGCCGTGGATGCTGGGCGTGGCCAATATCCGCGGCACCCTGCTGCCGGTGGTCGACCTGCGCCTGTTCCTCGAGGGCGAGCGCACCGTGCTGCACGAGGGCCAGCGCGTGCTGGTGGTGCGGCAGCCAGGCGGCAACGTGGCCGTCACCATCGACGAGCTGTTCGGGCAGCGCAGCTTCCTGGAAGAACAGCAGTCCTCGCCCGAGCCCCTCGCCGAGGGGCGCTATTCCGGCTTCATCGACCGCGCCTACAAGGTCGGTGGCCACGCATGGGGCGTCTTCAGCCTGGACCGGCTGTCGCGCACTCCCGAATTCAGACAAGCAGCGGCCTGACGCCGCGATCGACAGGCCAGAGGTAATCCCATGAGCAACGTCATCGACAACGGGACCGGCAAGGGCCGGAGCATCGGCGCCAGGGTCTGGATCTGGCTGCTGGTCGCATCGCTGGTGATCTTCGCCGGCAACACGATCTACGCGATGACCAAGGCCTCGCGTCTGGGTGGTGCCAGCACCGCGGCCTCGAGCCTGCAGGTGAACTCGCAGCGCCTGGCCAACCAGGGCCGGGAAGCGGTCGACGGCAGCACCGAGGCCTACACCGCGTTCAAGGCCACCAAGGCCGCGATCGACAGCGACATCCAGCAACTCGTCGCGAACTTCGGCGGCACGCCCGACGTCGCCGGCGAGATCCGTACCGTGTCCGAAACCTGGCAGCCGCTGGCCGCCAGCGCCGAACAGGTGATCGCGTCCGAAGGCGCGGTCGTGGCCTTCGCCGGCAACGCCCAGCGCTTCACCCAGGCGGTGCCGCAGTTGCAGGCGCAGCTCGACGAAGTGGTGCGCGCGATGTCGGCAAGCGGGTCGCCGTCCTCGCAGATCTACATCGCGCTGCGCGAGGTGGTGCTGGCGTCGACCATGGCGCGCCGGGTGACCGAGATCCAGGCCGGCGGCGCCGCGGCGTCGGTGGCCGGCGATGCGCTGGCGCGCGATGCCGGCGTGTTCGAACAGGTGCTCACCGGCCTGCGCTCGGGCGACGAGGCAATGAACGTGCAGCCTCTGGCCAACGCCGGCGCGCTGGCCGCGCTCGCCCAGGCGACCACGCAGTGGGAGGAGATGAAGAAGGACCTGGACGCGATCCTGGCCAGCTCGCAGAACCTCTTCGGCGCCCAGACGGCCGCGGCTTCGCTGGCCACCGGTTCGAACAAGCTGTTGTCCGACAGTGAGTCGCTGTTCCAGGCGCTGACCACCTTCGGCTCGCTCAGCGATACCTCGGTGCTCGGCAACATCTGGCTCTCGATCGTGTTCGGCGCCCTGGCGCTGCTGGCCATCGTCGGCCTGCTGCGCGAACTGAGCCGCGACCAGCGCGTGCGCTACGAGACCACCATGGAGCTCAACAACCGCAACCAGGAGGCGATCATGCGCCTGCTGGACGAGATGGGATCGCTCGCGGAAGGCGACCTGACGGTGAAGGCGACGGTGACCGAGGACATGACCGGCGCGATCGCCGACTCGATCAACTTCGCCGTCGAGCAGCTGCGCAGCCTGGTGCAGACGATCAACGACACCTCGGTGCAGGTGGCATCCAGCGCGCAGGAGACGCAGGCCACCGCCATGCACCTGGCCGAGGCCGCCGAGCACCAGGCGCAGGAAATCAACTCCGCGTCCGACCGCATCAACGAGATGGCGCAGTCCATCAACCAGGTGTCGAAGAACTCCGCCGAGTCGGCCGACGTGGCGCAGCGCTCGGTGGAGATCGCGACCAAGGGCGCCGGCGTGGTGCGCGAGACGATCGCCGGCATGGACTCGATCCGCGACCAGATCCAGGAAACCTCCAAGCGCATCAAGCGCCTCGGCGAAAGCTCGCAGGAGATCGGCTCGATCGTTGAACTGATCAACGACATCTCCGAGCAGACCAACATCCTGGCGCTGAACGCGGCCATCCAGGCGGCGTCCGCCGGCGAGGCCGGTCGCGGCTTCGCGGTGGTGGCCGACGAAGTGCAGCGACTGGCCGAACGCGCCTCGAACGCGACCAAGCGCATCGAGACCCTGGTCGAGACGATCCAGGCCGACACCAACGAGGCCGTCAGCTCGATGGAGCAGACGACCTCCGAGGTGGTGGCCGGTGCGCGCCTGGCCGAGGACGCGGGTACCGCGCTGGGCGAGATCGAAAACGTGTCGACCAGCCTCGCGGCGCTCATCGAGGGCATTTCCAGCGCGTCGCAGCAGCAGTCCGCGGCCGCATCGAACATCACCGAGACGATGAACACCATCCAGTCGATCACCGCGCAGACCTCGCAGGGTGCCAACCAGACGGCGGCCTCGATCGGAAACCTCGCGCAGCTGGCGGCGGACCTGCGCCGCTCGGTCGCCGACTTCAAGCTGCCGGCCTGAACCCAGTCCGATGACCGCTCTGCGCGACGCGATCGACTACACCACGCTCGGCTGGGTCAAGCCGGAGCTCGACGAGACCCTGCGCCAGGCGCGGATCGAGATCGAGGACTTCGCCGCCGACCCCACCGACACCAGCCGCATGCGTTTCTGCGCCGGTTACCTGCACCAGGTGCAGGGCACGCTGCGCATGGTGGAGCTGTACGCGCCGGCGATGGTGGCCGAGGAAATGGAACGCCTGGCCCAGGCGTTGCAGGAAGGCGCGGTGGCCGATCGCGACAGCGCCTGCGCCATGCTCATGCGCGGCGTGGTGCTGCTGCCCGATTACCTTGAGCGCCTGCAGAGCGGCCACAAGGACATTCCGATCGTCCTGCTGCCACTGCTCAACGACCTGCGCGCCGCCCGCGGCGAACCGGGGCTTTCGGAAAGCGTGCTGTTCGCGCCCGATCTGCAGCGCCCCCTGCCGGGTGGGTTGGCGCAGGCCGCTGTGGCCAATGATCCGGTGCCGGTACGCAATGCCCGCGCGCAGCCGCTGCTGGCCGACCTGCGCGCGGCCATGGGGCCCTGGCCGGAGTCGGGCAGTGCGGACGCCCGCGCCCTGTCGTCCGCGCTGGAGGCCCTGCTCGGCCATGTCCAGGCGGAGCCGGCGCGACGCATGCTGTGGGTGGGCGCTTCGGTGGCCACTGCGCTCGCCGATGGCGCGATCGAGGCGACGCCGGCGCTGCGCCAGGCGTTTGCGAGCGTCGAACGCGAATCACGCCGCCTGTTCGAGGACGACGGCTTTGGCGTGCCGCGCGCGGAATCCGCGCTCGAGCCGACCCGGCAGCTGCTCTACCACGCCGCGCACGCCACCGCGGACCATCCTGCGCTGCGCGCGCTCAACGAGACCTTCGAACTCCAGCAGGAGCTTCCCAGCGCTTCCGAGATCAGCCACGCCCAGGGCAGCATGAGCGGCCGCAACCGCGCACTGCTCGACACGGTGTCGGCCGCGGTGAAGGAGGACCTGCTGCGGGTCAAGGACGCGCTCGACCTGCATCTGCGCACGGCCGAAACCGATCTGTCGCGCCTGGCGCCCCAGGTCGAGGCCCTGGCCCGCGTGGCCGATACGCTCGGCATGCTCGGCCTGGGCATCGCGCGTGGCGTGGTGGACCAGCAGCGCGCGGCGATGGCCGAGATCGTCGAGGGGCGCAGGCCGGCCGACGAGGGCGCGTTGCTCGACGTCGCGGGCGCGCTGCTGTATGTCGACGCCACGCTCGACGACCAGGTCGCGCGCCTTGGCGCCGGCGACCAGGACGCGCCGGGCCAGGGCGACCTCGCCGCGAGCGAGGCCGACAAGGTGCTCGACGTGCTCGCACGCGAGGCCATCGCCAACTTCGGCGACGCGCGCCAGGCCTTCGTTGCCTTCATCGAGACCGGCTGGGACCACGGGGAGCTGGCCGAAGTGCCGCGCCTGCTGCGCGAAGTGACCGGCGCGCTGCAGATGCTCGACCTGCCGCAGCCGGCCGCCTACCTGACCGGCGTGTGCCGCTACATCGAGGACGAGCTGATCGCCAGCCGGCGCGTGCCCAACGGGCGCCAGCTCGATACCTTTGCCGATGCGCTGGCCAGCCTCGAGTACTACCTCGAGGCACTGCGCGAGCGGCGCTTCAACCGCGACGAAATCCTCGACGTCAGCCGCCAGAGCCTGGAGAGCCTTGGCTACTGGCCGCTGCCGGCCGAGCGCGAAGCCGGCGAGACGGCCTCGGGCGAAGACGTGCCGCCGCCCGTGGTCAGCGATGCCGACATCGAGCGCACGGTGACTGCACTGATCGATCGCGGTACGGGCGACGCCGGCCTGCGCACGGACGCAGATGCCGCGGCCTCCGGGCGCG
>DATBUS010000150.1:0-13847 GCA_036515815.1 Luteimonas sp. | reverse complement strand
CGTCGAGCTCGTCGACCGGCCACAGCCTGCTGCCGAGTAAGACAGCACCGCTGTACGCGAAAACCCCGGCCCCCGCGCCGGGGTTTTTGCTATCTTGGCGTCCGTTTCGCGCGAGCCGACCGATGACCTTGAATGTGTTCCGCTGGACCTTCCGCAGCCAGTGCCTGGCCGGCTTCGCGATCTGTGCCGCGCTGATCGGCTTCGCGATCTACTCGCAGTTCGCCTGGGGGCTCGAACCCTGCCCGATGTGCATCTTTCAGCGGCTGGCGTTTGCGGCCCTCGGCATCGTGTTCCTGGTGGCGGGACTGCACGCGCCACGCTCGGCCGGTGGGCGCGGGGCCTACGGCGTCGTCGGCTTCATCGCCGGGGCCGTCGGCATGGGCCTGGCTGGCCGGCATGTCTGGCTGCAGCTCAATCCGCCCGAGATCCCCGGCTGCCTGCCGCCGCTGTCGTTCATGCGCGAGACCATGTCGACCACGAGCGTGATCCGGAGGGTGCTGACCGGCAGCGGCGACTGCAGCGCCGTGGACTGGAGCTTCCTCGGGCTTTCGATGCCGGCCTGGAGCCTGGTCTGGTTCGTGCTTCTGGGCCTGTTCTTCCTGGCCGCGGCATTCCGCACGCGCCGCCGCGGCATGCGCTGACGGCATTGCGATCATCCGCGCGTGCGCGGATGATGGGCGACTCGCTGCAGTGCAACACCAACGAGTCCCGATGTCCGCCAACGAACGCAATCTTCGCCCCGTGAACCTGCCCGACGACTGGAGCCCGGGCAGCTGGCGCGGCCGCACCGCGCTGCAGATGCCGGTCTACGCCGATGCGGGCGAGCTTGCGACCGTGCAGGACGAACTGCGTGCGCTGCCGCCGCTGGTGACGTCCTGGGAGGTCCTGTCGCTGAAGCAGCAGCTGGCCGAAGCGCAGGAGGGCAAGCGCTTCCTGCTGCAGGGCGGTGACTGCGCGGAGAACTTCTCCGACTGCAGCTCGACGGTGATCTCGAACCGCCTCAAGGTGCTGCTGCAGATGAGCCTGGTGCTGGTGCACGGGCTGCGCCAGCCGGTCGTCCGCGTGGGCCGTTTCGCGGGCCAGTACGCCAAGCCGCGCTCGGCCGATACCGAGACCCGCGGCGACGTCACGCTTCCCAGCTATCGGGGCGACATCGTCAATGGTCCGGCGTTCGACGCGCAGGCGCGCCGTCCGGATCCGCGGCGCATGGTGAAGGCGCATGCGCGTTCGGCGATGACGATGAACTTCGTCCGCGCACTGGTGGACGGCGGCTTCGCCGACCTGCACCACCCGGAGTACTGGGACCTCGGCTGGGTCCCGCATTCGCCGCTGTCGCACGAGTACCAGCGCATGGTCGCCAACATCGGCGAGGCCGTGCGCTTCATGGAGACGCTTTCGGGCGCCGAGGTCCACAACCTCAACCGGGTGGACTTCTTCACCTCGCACGAAGCGCTGCTCCTGCCCTACGAGGAGGCCTTCACCCGCCAGGTGCCGCGCCAGTGGGGCTGGTTCAACCTCAGCACGCATTTCCCCTGGATCGGGATGCGCACGGCCGCCCTCGACGGCGCGCATGCGGAGTACTTCCGCGGAATCCGCAATCCGGTGGCGGTGAAGCTGGGCCCCTCGGTGGGACCGGACGAGCTGATGCGGCTGCTCGACCTGCTGAACCCCGACGACGAACCAGGGCGCTTGGCGCTGATCTGCCGCATGGGCGCGGGGCAGGTGGCCGGGCGGCTACCGCCGCTGCTCGACGTGGTCAGGCGCGAAGGCCGGCGCGTGCTCTGGGTCTGCGACCCCATGCACGGCAACACCGAAACCACCAGCAACGGTTACAAGACCCGCCGTTTCGACAACATCCGCAGCGAGATCGAGCAGAGCTTCGACCTGCATGCAGCGGCCGGCACGCGGCTGGGTGGCGTCCATCTGGAGCTCACCGGCGAGGATGTCACCGAATGCACCGGTGGCGCGCGGGACCTCGGCGAGGTGGACCTGGAACGTGCCTACCGGTCGTCGGTCGATCCGCGGCTCAACTACGAGCAATCGCTGGAAATCGCCATGGCGATCGTGCGCAAGCACGCGCAGCTGAAGGTGCCGGTCAGCGTCTGACCGCGCTGCGATGGCGGGTCTGCGGCCGCTGTCGCCGGCCGCGGCTCAGAAGAGCGCGGGTTGTCCGGGCGCCGCCGGCAATGCCGCGCCCGCCAGCGACCATCTGCCCAGGCAGTCGTAGCGTCCTGCGCCGCTGTGCAGCAGTTCGAAGCCGTCGACCGCGAGCGGCGGTCCATCGCAGTCGATGCCGTCGAGCCAGGGCAGGGGCTGTGCCTGGCGCGTGCCATTGTAGGCCAGCGTCACGTGCGGCTGCGTGGTCCGCTCGCGCGGGCGGATGCCGCAGCGCAGGGCGGCGTCGTGCGTGGCATCGCACAGGGCCTGGAGGGCAGGGCAGGGATGCACGATGGCCACCACGGCGCTGGACCACGAGGTGATCCGCTCGATGGTGATCGCGTGCGGTGGAATCGTCGCCGCGACGTCGGCCAGCGCCTGGTGCAGCGCCGGCGTCACCAGGCCGCGGTCGCCCTCGCCGATGAAGCACAGCGTGGCGTGCCACTGGTCGGGACGCCGGAGCCGGATGCCACCGGCATCAGCCGGGCGCGCGGCCGCAAGGCGCGCGGCCAGGGTTGCGAGGTGGTGGCGCCCCGCCGCATCCGGCCGCCAGGCCGGGAACAGCGCAGCGCTCACGCCGCGCGGCTGGCCCGCTTGCGGTCGACCTCGGTACGCAGCTTCTTGCGCAGGCGGATCTGCTTCGGGGTCACTTCGACCAGCTCATCGTCGTCGATGAATTCCAGCGCCTGCTCCAGCGAGAACTTGATCGCCGGAATCAGGCCTTCGTCGTCGTCCTTGCCGGAGGCGCGGAAGTTGGTGAGCTGCTTGCCGCGCAACGCATTGACGGTGAGGTCGTTGTCCTTGGAGTGGATGCCGAGGATCTGCCCCTCGTAGATCTCCTCGCCGGGCTCGATGAACAAGCGGCCGCGTTCCTGCATCGCCATCTGCGCATACGCAGGCGACGGGCCGGTGCCGTTCGAGATCAGCACGCCGTTGTTGCGCTGGCCGATGTCGCCATCCGCCTTCGGGCCGTAGTGGTCGAACACGTGGAAGAGGAGGCCGGTGCCGGCGGTGAGCGTCTTGAACTCGGTCTGGAAGCCGATCAGGCCGCGCGCCGGGATGATGTAGTCCAGGCGCACGCGGCCCTTGCCGTCGGGCTCCATGTTCTGCAGCAGCGCCTTGCGCTCGCCAAGCCGGCCCATGACGCCGCCCTGGTACTGTTCGTCCATGTCGACGACCAGCGCCTCGTAGGGCTCCTGCATCACGCCGTCGATTTCGCGCACGATCACTTCCGGACGCGACACCGCCAGCTCGTAGCCCTCGCGGCGCATGTTCTCGATCAGGATCGACAGGTGCAGCTCGCCGCGGCCCGACACCTTGAACTTGTCGGCGTCCGCGGTGTCCTCGACCTTCAGCGCCACGTTGTGCGCGGTCTCGCGGGTAAGGCGGTCGCGCAGCTGGCGGCTGGTCAGGAACTTGCCGCCGGAACGGTCCTTGACGCCGGCGAACGGCGAGTCGTTGACCTGGAAGGTCATCGAGATCGTGGGTTCGTCGACGGTCAGCACCGGCAGCTGCTCGACCGCGGCCGGGTCGCACAGGGTGTCGGAGATGCCCAGGCCCTCGATACCCGAGAAGGCGATGATGTCGCCCGCCTGTGCCTCCGGTACCTCGATGCGCTCGAGGCCCATGAAGCCCAGCACCTGCAGCACCTTGGCGTTGCGGCGGCTGCCGTCGGCGGCGACCACGGTCACCTGCTGGTTGGTCTTCACCTTGCCGCGCTTGATGCGGCCGATGCCGATCACGCCGACGTAGTTGTTGT
Source organism: Luteimonas sp. (assembly GCA_036515815.1). Lineage (GTDB taxonomy): Bacteria > Pseudomonadota > Gammaproteobacteria > Xanthomonadales > Xanthomonadaceae > Luteimonas. The sequence continues at coordinate 9,931 of DATBUS010000150.1, read as the reverse complement.
AGTCGAGCGAGGTCACGCGCATCTGGAACGGGCCGTCCGGATCCACCGGCGGCGCCGGGACGTGCTGGCAGATGGCCTCGAACAGCGGCGTCATGTCGCCGCTGCGCACAGTGTCCTCGAGCCCGGCGTAGCCGTTGAGCCCGGAGGCGTAGACCACCGGGAAGTCGAGCTGCTCGTCGGTGGCGCCAAGGCGGTCGAAGAGGTCGAAGGTCTGGTCCAGCACCCAGCTCGGACGCGCACCCGGGCGGTCGACTTTGTTGACCACCACGATCGGCCGGAAGCCCATCGCGAAGGCCTTCTGGGTGACGAAGCGCGTCTGCGGCATCGGGCCGTCCATCGCGTCCACCAGCACCAGCACGGAGTCGACCATCGACAGCACGCGCTCCACTTCGCCGCCGAAATCGGCGTGCCCGGGGGTGTCGACGATGTTGATGCGCCACACCTCGCCGGTCTGCGGATGCGTCCAGCGGATGGCCGTGTTCTTCGAGAGGATGGTGATGCCGCGTTCCTTCTCGATGTCGCCGCTGTCCATCACGCGGTCGGGGACCGCCGCGCGCTCGTCGAGGGTGCCGGACGACTTGAGCAGCTGGTCGACGAGGGTGGTCTTGCCGTGGTCGACGTGGGCGACGATGGCGATGTTGCGGAGGCGTTCGATGGACATCGGGGAAACCGCACCTCGTGCCTTCTTGGGGCAGGGCGCGCTGGGCCTTGTTGACGGAAGCCGGACATTATACTGCAGTCGCCCCCGCGCCAGAAATGTTGCATTGCCGGGCCTGTGCCTCCACTTCAGGTCCGTGGCCCGGGCCCTTGGCCCTCCGGCGACCCCTTTCCTCCTCCCGACCCCAGGAATCCGACATGTCCCTGAACGCCGTTTTCGATACCGACCGTGGCCAGATCAAGGTCGAGCTCTACCCCGACAAGGCGCCGCTGACCGTGGCCAGCTTCGTCAACCTGGCCCGCAAGGGCTTCTATGACGGCCTGAACTTCCACCGCGTGATCCCGGACTTCATGATCCAGGGCGGCTGCCCCAAGGGCACCGGCACCGGCGGCCCCGGTTACAAGTTCGAGGACGAGACCGGCAACGGCGTCCGCCACGAGCGCGGCGTGCTGTCCATGGCCAATGCCGGCCCGAACACCAATGGCAGCCAGTTCTTCATCACCCACATCAAGACCGACTGGCTGGATGGCAAGCACACCGTCTTCGGCAAGGTCACCGAGGGCCTGGACGTGGTCGACGCGGTGAAGCAGGGCGACGCCATCAGGTCCGTGCGGATCGAAGGCGATGCCGACGCCGTGCTGGCCGCGAAAGCCGACCGCGTGGCCGAGTGGAACAAGGCCATGTCCGCCTGAGGATCCCGGCCGGGGGAGGGCGCGGTGCTAGAATAGGCGGCTGCCGCGGGCGCTGCGGATCGCCGCGCACCGCGTCCCTCATCCCAGTCCCGAGGTTCACGCAATGCCCCAGCTTGCCCAGCGCATGGGTCGCGCCAAGCCCAGCGCGATCATGGTCGTGGCCGAGACGGCCCAGCGACTGAAGGCCGAAGGCCGCGACGTCATCAGCTTCTCGATCGGCGTCCCCAATTTCCTGCCCGGCGAGCACGTCTACGCCGCCGCGCGCGAGGCGCTCGAGCGCGATTCCGGCCAGTACGGCAGCAACCGCGGTGCCAATGCGCTTCTCGACGCGTTCATCGGCCACCTCGGCGGCCTCGGCCTGGACGGCTACACGCGCAACCACTGCGCGACCGGGGTCGGCGCCAAGCACATCCTCTACAACCTGGCCGAGGCGCTGCTCGACGAGGGCGACGCCATCGCCTTCCCGACGCCCTACTGGACCAGCTACATGGACATCGCCGAGATCGTCGGCGCCGAGGTCCAGCTGCTGCCATGCCCGCCCGAGCAGGACTACAAGCTCACGCCCGCGCAGCTCGATGCCGCGCTGGCGAAGAAGCCGAAGGTGTTCCTGTTCAACAACCCGTCCAATCCGACCGGCATGGTGTACACCCGGGAGGAGATCGCGGCACTGGCCGACGTGGTCCTGCGCCATCCCGATACCTGGATCATCACCGACGACATCTACAACTCGATGGTGTTCGACGGCGCGGGCTACCACAACTTCGTGCATATCCATCCGGAACTGCGCGAGCGCGTGATTTTCGTCGACTCGCTGTCCAAGACCTACGGCATGCCGGGCTGGCGCGTGGGCCTGATGGCTGGTCCGGAAGTGGTCGCCAGGGCGGTGACCACGATGAACTCGAACCACATCACCAGCCTGCCGGAAGTGGTCTCGGCGGCCGCCGCGGCCGCGCTGTCGGGTCCGCAGGACGTTCCGCAGCAGCGCTGCGCGGAGTTCCAGGCCAAGCGCGACCAGGTCGTGGCCGCGCTCAACGCCATCCCCGGCGTGGTCTGCCCGGTGCCGCAGGGCGCGTTCTACGCCTTCCCCGACATCAGCTGTGCATTCGGCAGGTCGCACGACGGCCGGACCATCGCCAACGATGTCGACCTGTGCAACGCGCTGCTCGAAGCCAAGGGCGTGGCCTGCGTGCCCGGTTCGGCCTTCGGCGAGCCACGCGGCCTGCGCATCAGCTACACCTGCCCGACGCCGCAGCTGGCGCCGGGCCTGGCCCGCATCCAGGAATTCTTCGCCGAGCTCTCCTGAGCCGCCAGGCGGCGGTGGGGCACATGCGCCCGCCGCCGCGCCTTCCTTTCCTCCAGCCCCACGTACCGGAGCCACCCATATGAAGACCCCCGTCCGAGTTGCCGTTACTGGCGCCGCCGGCCAGATCGGTTACGCCCTCCTGTTCCGCATCGCCTCCGGCGAGATGCTTGGCAAGGATCAGCCCGTGATCCTGCAGATGCTCGAGCTCCCGATGGAGAAGGCCCAGGCGGCGCTCAGGGGCGTGATGATGGAGCTCGAGGATTGCGCGTTCCCGCTCCTGGCCGGCATGGTCGGCACCGATGATCCGGAGGTCGCGTTCAAGGACGCCGACGTCGCCCTGCTGGTCGGCGCGCGTCCGCGCGGCCCGGGCATGGAGCGCAAGGACCTGCTGCTGGAGAACGCCAAGATCTTCACCGCCCAGGGCGCGGCGCTGAACAAGGTCGCCAGCCGCGACGTCAAGGTGCTGGTGGTCGGCAACCCCGCCAATACCAACGCCTACATCGCCATGAAGTCGGCGCCGGACCTGAAGCCTGAAAACTTCACCGCCATGCTGCGCCTGGACCACAACCGCGCGCTGAGCCAGCTCGCGACGAAGCTCGGCAAGCCGGTCGGTGGCATCGAGAAGCTGATCGTCTGGGGCAACCACAGCCCGACGATGTACCCCGACTACCGCTTCGCCACTGCCGATGGCGCCTCGATCGCGGACGCGATCAACGACCAGCAGTGGAATGCCGACACCTTCATCCCGACGGTCGGCAAGCGCGGCGCGGCGATCATCGAGGCCCGCGGCCTGTCCTCGGCCGCTTCGGCCGCCAATGCCGCCATCGACCATGTGCGCGACTGGGTGCTGGGGTCGAACGGCCATTGGGTGACGATGGGCGTGCCGTCCGACGGCAGCTACGGCATCCCCGAGGGCGTGATGTTCGGCTTCCCGGTGACCACCGACAACGGCCGCTACAGCATCGTCAAGGACCTGCCGATCGACGATTTCAGCCAGGGCTACATCAACAAGACCCTGGCCGAACTCGAGGAAGAGCGCGCCGGCGTCGCCCACCTGCTGGGCTGATCCCGCCTCGCGGGCCTGCCCGCGCACGGCATCTGGAACGACCGGGCCTGGCCCGGTCGTTCCGTTTCCGGCCATCGTTGGCGTGGCAGGGCGCATTCGACCAACGTCGTAGCGCACCGCCTGGTGGAGCGGCTTAGCCTCCGGGGTGACCCAGGAGGCTGCCATGCGCTACGAAGAGTTCCACCGTCGCTCGATCGACGAACCCGAGGCCTTCTGGGCCGAGCAGGCCCGTGCCATCCACTGGCATCGGCCGCCCGATGCCATCCTCGATGATTCGAACCCGCCCTTCCGCAGATGGTTCGTCGGCGGCGAGACCAACCTCTGCTACAACGCCGTGGACCGTCACGTCGAGGCGCGTGGCGACCAGCTGGCGCTGGTGGCGATCTCCTCGGAAACCGGCAGCACGCGCGAACTCGACTACCGCGAGCTCCTGCGCGAGGTGAACGCCTTCGCCGCGATCCTGGAGTCGCTCGACGTCGGTCGTGGCGACCGCGTGGTCATCTACATGCCCAACATCGCCGAAGCAGTGTTCGCCATGCTGGCGTGCGCGCGCATCGGCGCCATCCATTCGGTGGTGTTCGGTGGCTTCGCGGCGCACAACCTGGCGCTGCGTATCGACGACGCCGAGCCGAAGCTGCTGATCGCGGCCGATGCCGGCAGCCGCGGTGGCAAGGTCATTCCCTACAAACCCCTGGTCGACGCGGCACTCGCGGAAGCCAAGACACCGCCGGCGCACGTGCTCATCGTCGACCGTGGCCTTGCGCCCGGCTACGCGCGAACCGAAGGCCGCGACCTCGACTATGCGTCCCTGCGAGCGCAGCACGACGGCGCGGAGGTCCCGGTCGAGTGGCTGGAGTCGAACGAGCCGAGCTACCTGCTCTACACCTCGGGCACGACCGGCAAGCCGAAGGGCGTGCAGCGCGACGTGGGCGGCTACGCGGTCGCCATGGCGCTTTCGATGTGGTCGATCTACGACGTCCGTGCCGGGCAGGCGATGTTCAGCACCTCGGACGTCGGCTGGGCCGTCGGCCACTCCTACAACGTCTATGGCCCCCTGATCGCCGGTGCCACGTCCATCCTCTACGAGGGCCTGCCGACGGTGCCGGACGCCGGGGTGTGGTGGAGGATCTGCGAGAAGTACGGCGTCCGCACGCTGTTCTCCTCGCCCACGGCCGTGCGCGTCCTGAAGAAGCAGGATCCGGCATGGCTCGCGAAGTCCGACCTGTCGGCACTGCACTACGTCTTCCTCGCCGGCGAGCCCCTGGACGAGCCCACCGCGCAGTGGATCAACCAGGGCCTCGGCAAGACCGTGATCGACAACTACTGGCAGACCGAGACCGGCTGGCCGGTGCTCGCGCTGATGCCGGGCGTCGAACTCAAGCCGGTGAAGTTCGGCTCGCCCGGCCTGCCCGCGCCCGGCTACGACATCCGGGTCATCGACGAGGCCACCGGGGAGGAGGCGGCGCCCGGCCAGAAGGGCGTGCTGGTGATCCGTCCGCCGCTGCCGCCCGGCTGCATGACCACGGTATGGCGCGACGACAAGCGCTTCGTCGACAGCTACTTCTCGCACTTCAACGAGCTGCTCTACAGCTCGCTCGACTGGGCGATCCGCGACGGGGACGGCTATACCTTCATCCTCGGCCGGACCGACGACGTCATCAACGTGGCCGGACACCGCCTGGGCACGCGCGAGATCGAGGAGTCGGTGTCCGGCCACCCGGGCGTCGCCGAAGTGGCGGTCATCGGAGTCCAGGACGAGGTCAAGGGGCAGGTGCCCGTGGTGTTCGCGACGCTCAAGCAGGCGGCCGATGCAGCGCTCGCCGCGCACGAGATGCAGGCGCGGGTGGTGGAGCAGCTCGGCCCGATCGCACGGCCGGCCCGTGTCTACGTGGTCGGGGCGCTGCCCAAGACACGCTCGGGCAAGCTGCTCAGGCGCTCCATCCAGGCGCTTGCCGAACATCGCGACCCGGGCGACCTGTCCACGCTGGACGACCCCGGCTCGCTCTCCGAAATCAGCGGCGCCCTGGAACGCGGGGCCGACGCGGGTAGCTGACCCGCGTCGCCTGCACGCCCCGGGGGCGGGGCATCCGGACGGCCGGGGGAAGGGCCCCGCTCCGCTAGAATGGCGGGGTTTTCCCCACTGCAGGCCCCGCCATGTCCAAGCTCGAATCCGCGGGCGCGCGTTTCCGCGCCGCCGTCGCCGAAGAATCCCCGCTGCAGGTGATGGGCGCCATCACCGCCTATGCCGGCCTGATGGCGAAGCGCACCGGTTATCGCGCGCTGTACCTCTCCGGTGGCGGCGTGGCCGCCAATTCGCTGGGCATGCCCGACCTCGGCATCTCGACGATGGAGGACGTGCTGATCGACGCGCGTCGCATCGTCGAAGCCACGGGGCTGCCGCTGCTGGTCGACATCGATACCGGCTGGGGCGGGGCGTTCAACATCGCGCGCACCATCCGCAGCTTCGAGCGTGCCGGCGTCGCCGCGGTGCACATGGAGGACCAGGTCGGCCAGAAGCGCTGCGGCCACCGCCCCAACAAGGAAGTGGTCTCGAAGGCCGAGATGGTCGACCGCGTCAAGGCCGCGGTCGACGGCCGCACCGACGATGGCTTCGTGGTCATGGCGCGCACCGACGCCGCCGCGGTGGAGGGCATCGATTCCGCCATCGAACGCGCCATGGCCTACGTCGAGGCCGGCGCCGACATGATCTTCCCCGAGGCGATGAAGACGCTCGAGGACTACCGCAAGTTCAAGGACGCGGTGAAGGTGCCGATCCTGGCCAACCTCACCGAGTTCGGTTCGACCCCGTTCTTCACCACCGACGAGTTGCGCGCGGCCGGCGTGGACATCGCGCTGTACTGCTGCGGCGCCTATCGCGCCATGAACAAGGCCGCGCTGAACTTCTACGAGACCGTGCGCCGAGAGGGCACGCAGAAGAACATCGTCGACACCCTGCAGACCCGCGCCGAGCTCTACGACTTCCTGGGCTACCACGCCTACGAGGACAAGCTCGACGCCCTGTTCTCGAAAGACTGACCTGGAGCATCCGATGACCGAACCCACCAGCACCCTGCCGAAGCCGAAGAAGTCGGTGGCCCTGTCGGGCACCGCGGCAGGAAACACCGCGCTGTGCAGCGTCGGCCGCAGCGGCAACGACCTGCACTACCGCGGCTACGACATCACGCAGTTCGCCACCACGGCTGAATTCGAGGAGGTCGCCTACCTGCTGGTCCACGGCAAGCTGCCGTCGAAGCCGGAACTCGCGCGCTACAAGGCGAAGCTGAAATCACTGCGCGGCATCCCGGCGGCGGTCAAGGCCGCGCTCGAGGAGCTGCCGCCCTCCGCGCACCCGATGGACGTGATGCGTACCGGTGTGTCGGTTCTGGGCTGCATCGCGCCGGAGAAGGACGACCACAACCACGCCGGTGCGCGCGACATCGCCGACAAGCTCATGGCCTCGCTCGGCTCGATGCTGCTGTACTGGTACCACTTCAGCCACAACGGCCGGGTCATCGACGTCGAGACCGACGACGACTCGATCGGCGGGCATTTCCTGCACCTGCTGCACGGCGAGCCGCCGCCGGAAAGCTGGGTGCGCGCGATGCACACCTCGCTGATCCTCTACGCCGAGCACGAGTTCAACGCGTCCACCTTCACTTCGCGCGTCATCGCCGGCACCGGCAGCGACATGCACTCCTGCATCGCCGGCGCGATCGGCGCGCTGCGCGGGCCGAAGCACGGCGGCGCCAACGAGGTCGCGTTCGAGGTGCAGAAGCGCTACGACACGCCCGACGAGGCCGAGGCCGACATCCGCGAGCGCGTCGGCCGCAAGGAAGTCGTGATCGGCTTCGGACATCCGGTGTACACCGTGGGCGACCCGCGCAACGGCATCATCAAGCAGGTGGCGAAGGAGCTGTCGGAAGAGCAGGGCGACACGCGCATGTACGACATCGCCGAGCGCCTGGAAACGGTGATGTGGGACATCAAGAAGATGTTCCCCAACCTCGACTGGTTCAGCGCGGTCAGCTACCACATGATGGGCGTGCCGACGGCGATGTTCACCCCGCTGTTCGTGATCGCGCGGACCAGCGGGTGGAGTGCCCACGTCATCGAACAGCGCATCGACGGCAAGATCATCCGTCCGAGCGCGAACTACACCGGTCCGGAAAACCGCGACTGGGTGCCGATGGCCGAGCGCGGCTGAGGCCAGGCTGAAACAGGAACGGCGCCCCTCGGGGCGCCGTCCTTCTTCCCGGGCCGCTCAGGACCTGGGTTTCAGGTTCTGGACCTTCAGGAAGGTGTGGTCACCGATGGTGGCGACCTGGTAGGCGTTGCGCCAGCTCGGGCTGGCGATCGCATGGGCCATGAAGTGGCTGGCCCCGGGCACGACCTCCCTGCGCTCGCCGGCGGGAAGCGCCCAGTTGCGCTGCGATTCCAGCGCGATCGTGACCGCCTGCGACCAGGCTTCCGTATTGGTGAGCCGCGTGCGCGGCGACACGATGGTCGGCGCGAACTGCTTGCGGGCGGTGACCACGTCGCAGACGGAGTCGCCCCACAGCCCGCTGTCGGTGCGGCGCAGGGCCACCTCGGCCACGGCGCGCTGGCCAAGGACGGACTGGTTGCGGGCCTCGAGGTACAGCGTGGTGCTGAGGCAAAGGGAATCTGCAGCCTGCGGGGGCAGTATCGATGCCAGCCACAGGATCCAGGCGAGTTTCATGACGGCTCCTTGCTCCGTTACGCCGTCCGCGCTCGTGGGCAGGGGCCGTTTTGGCCCGCACCACCGTTCGCATGACGGCCTGGCGTGTTGGGGAGGGCGGCGGCACTCTCTGGCGCGCTTGCTGCCCGGGCGCGAAGCCCGCAGAACGACGGGCCGTGCCGGTTCCGCCAAAGTCGCGGCGGAAAAAGTTGGCGCACGTTACTGCCCGGTTTCCAAACGCCAGCTGAACGACCATCGCCCGCGGCATGACGATTTCCCCCGAATCCTGCGTCCTGCGCCCCGCGTTCACCCGTTGGGCGCACGTCCCGGCGCGTCAGGCCGCGCGGCGTAAATTGTTATGCCACCGTTAACGCCGTCTTCACGGCGGCGAACCTAACCTGCAGCGCGATCCGGCCGTGCTGACGGCCGCGTCCAATGTAAATCCGGCGGCTTCGGCACTGCTCGGCACCGTCCACTACCCAAGGAGCACCACATGATCAACAAGAAGCTGCTGTGCGCAGCCATGCTGGCCGGTCTGGGCGTCGCCCACAGCGCCGCGGCCCAGGAATTCGACGACCGCTGGTACATCACCGGCAGCGCCGGCTTCAACCTCCAGGACAACGATCGCCAGACGCGCAATGCGCCTGCGCTGGGTCTGGGCATCGGCAAGTTCATCTCGCCCAACTGGTCGGTCGACGCCGAGCTCAACTACCAGAACCCGAACTGGGACGCGAACCAGGACCTCAACTGGAGCCAGTACGGCATCTCCTTCGATGCCCGCCGCCACTTCATGGCTGAAGGCCGCAACTGGAACCCCTACCTGCTGATGGGCCTGGGCTACCAGCGCGAAGAGATCGAGCTCGACAACTCGCCGAGCGCCGATTCTCCCTTCCAGGAAGAAGAAGGTGCCGTGGCCGGCAAGCTCGGTGTTGGCGTCCAGGGCAACACCGGCCGCGCCCGCCTGCGTGCCGAACTGGCCTATCGTGCGGTGGCGATCGACGACACCCGCGCCCAGTTCATCAACGACGATCCGCCGCGCGATGATGGCGAGGACTGGTTCGGCGACGTGCTGGCCTCGGTCGGCGTCGTGATCCCGCTGGGTCCGGAGCCGACGGCCCCGGTCGCCCCGGCACCGGTGGCTCCGAGCTGCGCCGACATGGACAGCGACGGCGACGGCGTCAACGACTGCGACGACAAGTGCCCCGGTTCGCAGGCTGGCCAGACCATCGGTCCGGACGGCTGCCCGGTGCCGGTCTCGATCGACCTGAAGGGCGTGAACTTCGACTTCGACAAGTCGACCCTGCGTCCGGACGCGGTCTCGATCCTCAACGAGGCGATCGAGATCCTGAAGCGCTACCCGGAGCTGAAGGTCGAGGTGGCTGGCCACACCGACTCGAAGGGCACCGACGCGTACAACCAGTCGCTGTCCGAGCGTCGCGCGACCGCGGTGTACGACTACCTGACCGGCAACGGCATCGCGGCCTCGCGCCTGGTGGGCCCGAACGGTTACGGCGAG
>DATBUS010000149.1:0-34364 GCA_036515815.1 Luteimonas sp. | reverse complement strand
TGGCCTGCCGCTGGCGGCGCTGGGCTTCGAGCCCCTGCCGCGCGAATTCTTCGCACCGGCCGCGCCGCCGCCGCGCCTGATGCTGCCGCGCGCGCGTGCCGAGGGCCAGTTCGCCCTCGGTGCCGACCTGGTCGGATTGCTGCGCTTCAATCGCACGTTCACCGCGCTGGCCCCGGATGCCTTCGCCGAGCGCGTGCTGGCGGCCCGCCTGCGCGCGCGCGAGGTGTGGGTGGGGCCGGGGTTCCGCTATGGCCACGCGCGGACCGGCGATCTCGCCACCCTGCAGGCTTCCGGCGCGCGCCTGGGCTTCAGCGCCGGCGAGATCGAGCCAGTGCAGCTCGATGGCGAACGCGTGTCCAGCACGCGCATCCGCCAGGCGCTGGTGGCGGGCGACTTCGGCACGGCCACGCGCCTGCTCGGGCGCCCCTATGCCATCGGTGGCCGCGTGGTGCGCGGTCGCCAGCTCGGGCGCACGCTCGGATTCCCGACGGCCAACCTGCGCTTCGGCGGCAAGGCGCCGGCGCTGCAGGGCATCTATGCCACCCGCGTGCATGGCGTGGGCGACGCGCCCTGGCCGTCGGTGTCGAGTTTCGGCACCCGGCCGACGGTGGATGGCATCGAGCCATTGCTCGAAGCACACCTGTTCGACTTCGATGGCGACCTGTACGGTCGTCGGATCGAGGTGGAGTTCGTCGCGCGCCTGCGCGACGAGGAGAAGTACCCCGACCTGCCGACCCTGGTCGCGCAGATGGATCGCGACGCCGCCCGAGCGCGCGAAATCCTGATGCAGGCCCCCCAGCGAGCAACCGCGTGACCGACGACAGCCAGCGCTACAAGCCGACCATCCTCCTGCCCGAGACCGCGTTCCCGATGCGCGGCGACCTGCCCAGGCGGGAGCCGGACATCCTCGCGCGCTGGGAGGACGAGGGCCTTTACCAGCGCCTGCGCCGGCATGCCGAAGGCCGTCCGCGCTTCGTGCTGCACGATGGGCCGCCCTATGCCAATGGCGCGATCCACCTGGGGCATGCGGTCAACAAGATCCTGAAGGACATCATCGTCCGCTCGAAGACGGTGGCCGGCTTCGATGCACCCTACGTGCCGGGCTGGGACTGCCACGGACTGCCGATCGAGATCGCGATCGAGAAGAAGCACGGACGTGTCGGCACGAAGCTCGACGCCGCCGCCTTCCGCCAGGCCTGCCGCGAGTACGCACGCTCGCAGGTCGAGCTGCAGAAGGCGGACTTCAAGCGCCTCGGCGTGCTTGGCGACTGGGACAACCCGTATCTGTCGCTCGACCCGAAGTTCGAGGCCGACGAGATGCGCGCCCTGGCAAAGGTGATCGACAACGGCCACCTGCTGCGCGGGGCCAAGCCGGTGTACTGGTGCTTCGACTGTGGCTCCGCGCTGGCCGAGGCCGAGATCGAATACCAGGACAAGGTGTCGCCGGCGATCGACGTGGCCTACACCGCGCGCGATGGCGCGGCGCTGGCGCGAGTGTTCGGTGCGGTGCTGCCGGACGGTGTGGAGGTCGCGGTGCCGATCTGGACCACGACGCCGTGGACGCTGCCCGCGTCGCTGGCGGTCTCGATGGGCCCGGAAATCGAGTACGCGCTGGTGGAAGGACCCGCGCAGGACGGCCGCCGCCGCTGGCTGGTGCTGGCCGCTTCGCTGGCCGGGCGTGCGCTCGCGCGCTACGGCGTGCAGGGCGCGACGGTTGTGCACGGCCACGCCCGGGGCGCGGCGCTGGAAGGGATTGTGCTTGCGCATCCGTTCTACGCCGAACGCGACATCCCGGTGATCCTCGGCGGCCACGTCACTGACGACGATGGCACCGGTGCCGTGCACACGGCGCCCGGCCATGGCCAGGAGGACTACGCGGCATCGCAGCAGTACGGGCTGGTGGCGCGTTACACCGCCGCCCAGATGAACCCCGTCGATGGCCGTGGCGTGTACCTGCCATCCACGCCCGCCGCCAACGGCACCGAACTCGCCGGCAGCCACATCTGGAAGGCCAACGACGCCATCGTGGAGGTGTTGCGCGGCAATGGCACCCTGCTGGCGCATGCGAAGCTCGAACACAGCTATCCGCACTGCTGGCGCCACCGCACGCCCGTGGCCTTCCGCGCCACGCCGCAGTGGTTCATCTCGATGGACCAGGCGGGCCTGCGCCGGGATGCGCTGGCTGCGATCGAAGGCGTCGAGTGGTTCCCGCGCTGGGGCCAGGCCCGCATCGCCGGCATGGTCGAGGGGCGTCCCGACTGGACGATCTCGCGCCAGCGCACCTGGGGCGTGCCGATCGCGCTGTTCGTGCACCGCGAGACCGGCGAGCCGCACCCGCGCTCGAGCGAGCTGATGCGCGCCGCGGCCGACCGCGTGGAGCAGGGCGGCATCGATGCGTGGTTCGCACTGGATCCGGCGGAACTGCTGGGCGACGAGGCCGCCGACTACGACAGGGTCGCCGACATCCTCGATGTCTGGTTCGATTCCGGCGTCACCCACGAGTGCGTGCTGGCCGCGCGCGGCCTGGGCAAGCCCGCCGACCTCTACCTGGAAGGCTCCGACCAGCATCGCGGCTGGTTCCAGTCCTCGCTCCTCACCGGCATCGCGATCGACGGGGCGGCCCCGTACCGGCAGTGCCTGACCCATGGCTTCACCGTGGACGAGCACGGCCGCAAGATGTCCAAGTCGCTCGGCAACGGCATCGAGCCGCAGGAAATCATGAAGACGCTCGGCGCGGACATCCTGCGCCTGTGGATCGCGTCGGCCGACTACTCCAACGAGATGTCGCTGTCGAAGGAGATCCTGAAGCGCAACGCCGATGCCTATCGTCGCATCCGCAATACCGCGCGCTTCCTGCTCGGCAACCTGCACGGCTTCGACCCGGCCGAGCACCTGCGCCCGCTCGAGGACATGGTCGCGCTTGACCGCTGGATCGTGCACCGCGCCTGGGACGTGCAGGAGAAGGTCGCCGACGCGTACGCGCGCTACGACTTCGCCGAAGTGGTGCAGTTGTTGATGAACTTCTGCAGCGTCGACCTGGGTTCCCTGTACCTGGACGTGACCAAGGACCGGCTCTACACGATGCGCGAGGATTCGCGCGGGCGGCGCAGCGCGCAGTCGGCGATGTACCGCATCAGCGAGGCCTTCGTGCGCTGGATCGCACCGATCCTGGCCTTCACCGCCGACGAGATGTGGGGCTACCTGCCAGGCGGGCGCGAGGAGAACGTGCTGTTCGCGACCTGGTACGAGGGCCTGGCGCCGCTGCCCGAGGGCGCGCCGCTGTCGGCACGCGAGTTCGACGAGCTGCTGCGGCTGCGCGAGCAGGTCTCCAGGGTACTGGAGCCGATGCGCGCCAGCGGCGCCATCGGCGCCGCGCTCGATGCCGAGATCACGCTCGCCTGCGGCGTGGCCGACCAGAACCGGCTGTCGGGCCTGCTCGATGAGCTGCGTTACTTCTTCATCAGCGGCGACGTGGCCCTGGTGGCCGACGAGGACGCGGACGCGATCCGGGTTTCGGCCACGCCTACCGACAAGCCCAAGTGCGTGCGCTGCTGGCAGCGCCGTGCCGACGTCGGCCTGGTCGCTGCGCATCCGCAGGCCTGCGCCCGCTGCGTATCCAATATCGAGGGTGAAGGGGAGGACCGCCAGTGGTTCTGAAGCCCCGCCCCAATGCCTTGCCCTGGCTGCTGCTGTCGCTGGTCGTGCTGGTGCTCGACCAGCTGAGCAAGCAGTGGGTGCTCACCAGCCTGCCGGAGTACACCGCGATCCCGGTGATCGAAGGATTCTGGAACTGGTACCGGACCTACAACACCGGTGCCGCGTTCAGTTTCCTGGCCGACGCAGGCGGGTGGCAGAAGTGGTTCTTCACCGCGCTGGCCTTCGGCATCAGCGGCCTGCTGGCGGTCTGGCTGGCGCGCACGCCGCGTGCGGACTGGCGCACGGCGCTGCCCTTCGCGCTGGTGATCGGTGGGGCCATCGGCAACGTCATCGACCGGCTGGTGCACGGGCACGTTGTCGATTTCATCCAGTGGCACTGGCGCGAGCATTACTGGCCCGCCTTCAACATCGCCGACGCTGCGATCGTCGGCGGGGCCATCGGCATCGCGCTTTTCGGCCTGATCGCCCCGAAGAAGGACGCCTGAGCCCCGGCGTCCCCGCCGGCTCGCGGCCTCAGCCACCTGTAGGAGCGGCTACAGCCGCGATAACCCAGGCGTCCCGCCACGCCCCTCGCGGCTGCAGCCTCGTTGCAGGGCCAGCCGCGACGCAGGGGTACAATGGCCCGCATGGACATCCTCCTCGCCAATCCCCGTGGCTTCTGTGCCGGCGTCGACCGCGCGATCGAGATCGTGAAGCGCGCGATCGAGACCCTGGGCGCGCCGATCTATGTCCGCCACGAGGTGGTGCACAACCGCTACGTGGTGGACGACCTCAAGAAGCGCGGCGCGATCTTCGTCGAGGAGCTCGACGAAGTGCCCGATGGCAATACCGTCATCTTCAGCGCGCATGGCGTGTCCAAGGCCGTGCGCAGCGAGGCCGACCGCCGCGGGCTCAAGGTCTTCGACGCGACCTGTCCGCTGGTGACCAAGGTGCACTTCGAAGTGGCGCGGCACTGCCGTGCCGGCCGCGACGTGGTGCTGATCGGCCACGCCGGCCATCCCGAGGTCGAAGGCACGATGGGGCAGTGGAGCCGCGAGGGCGGCAGCGGCTCCATCTACCTGGTCGAGGACGTCGACGACGTGGCCGCGCTCGTGGTCGGCCAGCCGCACAACCTGGCGTACACCACCCAGACCACGCTGTCGGTCGACGACACCCGCGGCGTCATCCAGGCGCTGCGCGGGCGCTTTCCCGCGATCCAGGGGCCGAAGAACGACGACATCTGCTACGCCACCCAGAACCGCCAGGACGCCGTGCGCGAACTGGCCGCCGAGTGCGACCTGGTGCTGGTGGTCGGCTCGCCGAACAGCTCCAATTCCAACCGCCTGCGCGAACTCGCCGAACGCGAAGGCGTCGAGGCCTACCTGATCGATGGCGCCGACGAGATCGACCCGCGCTGGGTCGCCGGGCGCCGCCATGTCGGCGTGACCGCCGGCGCATCGGCCCCCGACGTGCTGGTCGAAGGCGTGCTCGCACGGCTGCGCGAACTCGGCGCCAACGGCGTGCGCGAACTCTCGGGCGAGCCGGAGAGCATGGTGTTCGCCCTGCCCAAGGAATTGCGGCTGCAGCTGGTGGAATGACCACGAAAAAGGGCTGGACGGGGAGACCGTCCAGCCCTTCTCGGGTCAGCTGCTGCTGTCTGGTGCCGGAAATAGGAATCGAACCTACGACCTACGCATTACGAATGCGCCGCTCTACCAACTGAGCTATTCCGGCGAGGCCGCGCATTGTAGGGCGCAGGCGGCGCTGCGGTCAAAGCTTCAGAGTCCGACGATCTCCAGGCCGGTGCGGAGGCGGTCGGCCAGGCGCATCGCGAGCGCGACGATGGTGAAGGTCGGGAAGGCCCAGCCCCCCGTCGGGAACACCGAACTGCCGGCCACGTGCAGGTTCTCGATCCCGTGCACCTTGCAGTGCGGATCCACCACGCCGTCCTCGGGGCGCACGGACATGCGGGTCGTGCCGATGTGGTGCGCGGTGCCCATCACCGCGGGGCGGATCGGGGAATCGCCTGCGACCCAGGGCGCCGGTTCGAAACGGCCACCGCAGGAGCGCGCGGCTTCCCTGCCGAGGAGGTCGGCGCTGATGCGGTACGACGCGTGGTCGGCCCCGGTCAGGCGCCAGTCCACGCGAACCCTGCGCATGCCGAGTGCGTCGCGCGTGTCGCCCAGGGTGATCCGGCTGAGCGGGTTCGGCGCCTGCTCGAAGTACGCCATCAGATCGACGCGGCTGTAGCGATCCACCGGCCGGTTCCGCAGGCGGCGCGCGAAGGCCCCGGCGACATCGTGCGCGTTCAGGCCGACCCGAAGCGCGAGGCGGGCGCGCCGGACATGGCCGTTGGGCGCCGGCACCACGGGTCCGGCGATACCCGCCGCGAGCGCGCGCTGCACGTCGCCCTCGACCTCGTTCGCGCTCGCCTGCAGCGGCGCGCGGAAGGTGGCGCGCAGTTCGCGCAGCGCCTGCAGGCCGGCCGGCGCTCTCCCGGTGACCGGGATCGGCCGTGCCCTGGCGTTGAGCAGGCCGAGCCGGCGCTGTGCGCTGTCGGAAAGGGCCAGCTCGCGGTACAGCGGACGACTCTCGCGCTGGCCGTCGCGATCGTAGGGGCGCAGCAGCGATTCGAGATCGCCACCGACGACCTGTCCGGCAAGCGCGCGTGGATGGTCCATGAAGTGGCGGCCCACCTGGTCATGCCGGTTGCCGAGCCCACACGGGTGCACGCTGTCGGATGCCAGCAGCAGGCGCGCGTTCTCGATGCCGCCCGCGGCCAGCACGTAATGCCGCGCCCGCACCTGTCCGCGCCTGCCATCGACCGCGCCAATCCGCGCGGTCTGCACGCGGTCGGCGTCGCGGGAGGCTTCCAGTTCGACTAGGTTGGCGTGCAGCAACAGGGTGATGTTGCGCGCGTCCTCGAACAGCCTGCGGTAGTGGGTCTGGAACAGCACCGGGCTCTCGATGCACACGCGGTCCACCGCATGCTCGTCGCACAGGGGCAGGGCATGCGCGAACTGCGCGTTGACGAAGGAACCATCGCCGATGTCGTGGCGCGGATCGATGCCGCAGGCGCCGCGTGCAAGCCGGCACCAGGCGGCCAGTTCGTCGAAATCGATCGGCCAGCCGCTCGACGCGACCCAGGGCCGCGCCTCGAGGTCGAGCCGCGTCAGCGGCACGCAGCCGCCGCCCCAGAGCCGGCAGCTTCCCCCCAGCGCACGCAGGCGGCACAGCGCGGGGTCCAGGGCATCGGGCCCGACGGACTCGCCCTCGTTGAGGGCCTGGCTGGCCGGCTCGCTGTCCAGGCCACCGCTCTCCAGCACGCAGACCGAGTACGGACTGTCCGCGAAGGCCGCGGCGATGGCGATCCCGGCCGGCCCCGCGCCCACCACGCAGACATGGCAGTCGAAACCGTCGGGGGTGGAGGGGTTCAGGTAGTCGAGGATCAAGTGCGCGGCTCCGTGCGCAGCGTCCGTGGCGGCGCCGACCCCGGTGACAACGTGAACGGGGCTGGGCATCGGACAGTTCCGCCCGGTCTCGCGTGGCGCGACGCCGCCCCGGTATCCTGCCCGGCCCCTGTTCACGAGGCGCCCCGTCCATGGCCAAGGCCCGTACCGCGTTTGTCTGCAGCGAATGCGGCGCGGATTTCAACAAATGGCAGGGCCAGTGCGGTGCCTGCGGGGCCTGGGACACACTCTCGGAAATCGTGCTTGAAAGCGCCGCTTCGGCGAAGGCCGCCGCGCCGGCGCGGCGTGGGGGCTGGGCCGGAAAGGCCGAAGCGCCCAAGGTGACCCCGCTGGCCGAAGTGCGCCAGGCCGACGAGGTGCGCGTGAGCACCGGCATCGGCGAGTTCGACCGCGTGCTGGGGGGCGGCCTGGTCGAGGGCGCGGTGGTGCTGGTCGGCGGCGATCCCGGCATCGGCAAGTCCACCCTGTTGCTGCAGGCGGTGGCCAGCATGTCGGCGGCGCTGCCCGGGCTGTACGTCACCGGCGAGGAGTCTTTGGCCCAGGTCGCGGGCCGCGGGCACCGCCTGGGCCTGCCGCTGGATGGCGTGAATGCATTGGCGGAAACCTGCGTCGAACACATCCTCGGCCATGCCGCCAGGTTGAAGCCGCGGCTGATCGTGGCCGATTCGGTGCAGACGCTGTGGACCGAAACGCTGACCGCGGCGCCCGGCTCGGTGAGCCAGGTGCGCGAATCCGCGGCCCGCCTGGTGCGCTATGCCAAGGAGACCGGCACCGCCGTGTTCCTGGTCGGACACGTGACCAAGGAGGGCGGGATCGCCGGCCCGCGCGTGCTCGAGCACATGGTCGACGCGGTGCTGTATTTCGAGGGCGACTCGGGCAGCCGCTTCCGCGTGCTCAGGGCGTTCAAGAACCGCTTCGGCGCGGTCAATGAGCTCGGCGTGTTCGCAATGGGCGACAAGGGCCTGAAGGAGGTGCCGAACCCGTCGGCGATCTTCCTGTCAGGCGCCTCGCGCCAGCCTGGCAGCTGCGTCATGGTGACGCGCGAGGGCACCCGGCCCTTGCTGGTCGAGGTGCAGGCTCTGGTCGACGCATCGCCCCTGTCCAACCCGCGCCGGGTGGCGGTCGGCCTGGAACAGAACCGCCTGGCGATGCTGCTGGCGGTCCTGCACCGCCACGGCGGCATCGTCACCGGGGACCAGGACGTCTTCGTCAACGTGGTCGGTGGCATCCGCGTGCAGGAGACCGCGGCCGACCTGCCGGTGCTGCTGTCGGTGCTGTCCTCGTTGCAGGATCGCCCGCTGGCGGACAAGACCATCGGCTTCGGCGAGGTCGGGCTTTCCGGCGAGATCCGCCCGGTCCCCAATGGCGAGGAGCGGCTGAAGGAAGCCGCCACCCACGGTTTCCGCCGCGCCATCGTGCCGAAGGCGAACGCGCCCAAGTCGGGCGCCTACAAGGGCCTGGATGTCGTGGCCGTGGAGCGGCTGGCCGATGCGATCGACGCCGCCGGCTGAAACGGCGGCGTACCCGCACTTCCGTGGCGGGATCGCATCGCAGCTGTAGCTGCTCCTACGGGTCTCGGGGGTGGCCCGCCGGATCACGTGCGCTGGAGCACCAGTTCCAGCACGAACTTGCTTCCGAAGAACGCCAGCACCAGCAGCACCATCGCGGCGAATGTCCAGTGCACCGCGGTACGCCCGCGCCAGCCCTGGCGCCAGCGGCCCAGCAGCAGCACCCCGAAGACCAGCCAGGACAGGACGCTGAGTACGGTCTTGTGCACCAGGTGCTGGGCGAAGAGGTCCTCGACGAACAGCACGCCGGTCAGGAGCGTCGCACTCAGCAGCACGAAGCCGGTGGCGATGGTGCGGAACAGCAGGGTCTCCAGCTCCACCAGCGGAGGCAGTGCGCGCAGCCAGCGGTGGATCTCGCGCCGGCTGAGGGCGCGCTCCTGCAGCCAAAGCCCTACCGCGAGCAGTGCCGCGACCGCCAGCGTGGCGTAGGCGAGCAGCGCCAGCCAGGCATGGAGCTGCAGGCGCCAGTCCAGCGGTTGCGGCGGGCGGTGGCCATGCAGGTGGCTGGCCACCAGTGCGGCAGCCGCCAGCGGGAACACGACGACGCCGAGCGAGGCCATCCGCCCGCGCGCGCCCACCGCCGTGGTCAGCAGGGCCATGCCGAGCGTGACCAGCGACAGTGCGGCGAAGAAGTGCATGTCGGCACCGCCGATCCCGCGCCAGGCCAGCACGTGCTCGAGCGCGTGCAGGGGCATGGCCGCGGCCACCGCGGCCAGCCACGCGCGTCCGCCGCCGCGCCGGATCCCCACCACCAGCAGACCGGCGGCAAGAAGGTAAAGCGCGACGGAAACGAGGACGGGAAGCATCCGCGAAGTTTCTCACACGGGCCGGCCGCGCTGGACGTGCACGACGGCCGGCGGCGGATGGGGCTATGCTGGGGACAAGCAGGGCCCCGGCCCTGTGACTCCAAGCCCGGCTGCCTGTGTCCACTGGATATGGCGCCCGGGCCGTGGCCCTCCGGGGTCACCGGGTCGGACTGGAAACGGGTCGGCCTCCCTGTATCGGAATGGAGCACAACATGGTGGCCCTGGTCGACCGCTTCGGACGGTCGTTCCCCTATCTGCGCCTCTCGCTGACGGAGGCCTGCAACTACCGGTGCAGCTATTGCCTGCCCGACGGCTATCGCGCCGAAGGGCGCACGCGCTTCCTGGAGCTCGACGAGATCGTGCGCCTGGTGCGCGCCTTCGCCGCCCTGGGCATGAGCAAGTTGCGCCTGACTGGCGGCGAGCCCACGTTGCGCAAGGACCTGCTGCCGATCATCGCGGCGGTTGCGGCCGTGCCGGGCATCCGTCGGGTGGCGATCACCACCAATGGCACCCACCTGCCACGGCATGTCCGCGCCTGGCGCGAGGCGGGCCTGACGGCGCTCAACGTGAGCCTGGACACGCTGGATGCGGAGCGTTTCCGTGCCATCACCGGACACGACCGCTACGCCGAGGTCACCGAGGGCGTGGAGATGGCGCTCGGCCTCGGCTTCGACTCGGTCAAGCTCAACGCCGTGCTGCTGCGCGGGCGCAATGACGACGAGCTGCCGGCCTGGTTCGACTATCTGCGCGAACGCGACGTCGCCATCCGCTTCATCGAGTTGATGCGCACCGGCGACAACCTGGACTTCTTCGAGCGCCACCACGTGCGCGCAGAGGCGATCGAACAGCAACTGGTGGAGGCCGGCTGGTCGCTGCGGCCGCGCGCGCCCGATGCAGGTCCGGCCCGCGAGTATGCGCATCCCGCCTATCGCGGGCGCATCGGCATCATCGCGCCGTACTCGAAGGACTTCTGCGCCGGCTGCAATCGCCTGCGCGTGACCGCGCGCGGCGACCTGCGGCTGTGCCTGTTCGGCGACTTCGGCATCGGGCTGCGCCCGCTGCTGCAGTCGGACGACGACTTCGACGCACTGGTCGCCCGCATCGCCACCCAGCTCGGCCTCAAGGCCGCCGGCCATGGCCTGCACCAGGGCGAGACCGGACTCACGCCACACCTGGCATCGATCGGCGGATGAACGACACGAGGATGAGCCACCGCATGACCCCAGACACACCGGCCGCGTTCCACATGGCCGACATCCGCAACAAGCGCGCGACCCGCCGCCGCGCCGTGGCCATCGGCGAGCTGCACGCTGGGGCGCACGCCTTCCGGCTGATCGTCGAACGCCGGCTGCCCAAGGGCGACGCCCTGGTGATGGCCGAGATCGCCGGGCTGCAGGGCGCGAAGATGGCCTCGGCGCTGATGCCGCTGTGCCATCCGCTGCCGCTGGAACTGGTGCAGGTGCGCTGCGTACCGGTGCCCGAACGCCACGCCATCCGGGTGTACTGCGAATGCGCCACCGAAGCGCGCACCGGCGTGGAGATGGAGGCGCTGGCGGGCGCGAACGCCGCGCTGCTGACTCTGTATGACCTGACCAAGCCGGTGGAGCCCGCGCTGGGCATCGGCGGCATCCGCCTGTTGTTCAAGGAGGGTGGCAAGAGCGGCCTGTGGCTGCACCCCGACGGGATGGACGAGGCCGAGCGGACGCACTACCGGCCGCGCGACATCGCGCGCCTGGAGGGCGTGGCCTGCGCGGTGCTGACGCTCAGCGACCGCGCGAGCCGTGGCGAGTACGAGGACCGCTCCGGTCCGGCGCTGGTCGAGGAGCTGCGTCGCCTCGGGGCGCAGGTCGACGGGGCGGAGGTGCTGCCCGATGGCGTGGAACCGCTGGCCGGCAGGCTCCGCGCCCTGGCCGCCGAAGGCGTGCGCATCGCCCTGTGCACCGGAGGTACCGGGCTGGGTCCGCGGGACATGACGCCCGAGGCCTTGCGCGCGGTGGCGGACCGCCGCGTCGAAGGGCTTGCCGAAATGTTCCGCAGCGAAAGCGCGAAGCACACGCCGATGGCCTGGCTGAGCCGCGCCGAGGTGGTGCAGGTGGGCGGCATGCTCGTGTTCGCGCTGCCCGGCAGTGCGCGTGCGGCCAGGCAGGGCATGGACATCCTGGCACCGCTGCTGGCGCATGCGCTGGCCATGGTGGACGGCGAGGGTCACGCATGAGCGCTGCCGTCGAATTCGACGAGGCCATCGGCATCGTGCTGCGCGAGGCACGGGCGCTTCCCGTCGAGCAGCGCGCGCCCCAGGATGCCCTGGGCCTGGTGCTGGCCGAGGCGATTGCCAGCCGGGTCGACCTGCCGCCTTTCGACAACTCGGCGATGGACGGCTTTGCGCTGCGGGCCGCGGGCGAGGCGGTGCCGGCCGGCCGCGAGTTCGACGTGCGCGGCTCGCAGGTCGCCGGCGACGAGGCTTCGGCGGCCGCGGATGGTGCGTGGGAAATCATGACCGGCGCACGCATGCCCGACGGCCTGGACAGCGTGGTGCCGATCGAGCGCGTGGAGATCCTGGAGCGCGACGCGGACGGCAGGCCGGGCAGGATCCGGCTGGCGGCCGACGTTGGTCCCGGCGACAACGTGCGCCTGCGTGGCGAGGATGTCGCCAGCGGCGCGCCGGTGATGCCGGCAGGCCGCCGCATCGGTGCCAACGAACTGATGGTGCTGGCCTCGCTGGGACGCGGAACGGTCGCGGTCCGCCGGCGCGTACGGGTGGCGATCATCAATACCGGCCGCGAGCTGGTGGACGACGCCTCGCGACCGCTCGCTTCGGGCGAGATCCGCAACAGCAACGGGCCCTATCTCGCGGCGCGGGTCGTGGCCGCGGGCGCCGAGGTGGTGCTGCGCGAGACCGTGACCGACGAGCCCGGGGTGTTCCTCGAGGTGCTCGGCCGCGCGCTGGCCGCCGGGGCCGACGTGGTGCTCAGCACCGGCGCGGTCTCGATGGGGCGCCACGACTTCGTGCCGGATGCCCTGCGCAGCGTCGGCGCCGACATCCTGTTCCACAAGGTGCAGATCCGCCCGGGCCGTCCGCTGCTGTTCGCCCGCCTGGCCGGCGGCGCGCTGTATTTCGGTCTGCCGGGCAATCCGGCTTCGGGCGCGGTGGGTTTCCGCTTCTTTGCCGAGGCCGCCTTGCGCGCCATGTCGGGCATGGCGCCCGAACGGCCGCTGCGGATGCCGCTGGCCGCGGCCTGGAGCAAGCGCGCGCCCCTGCGCTTCCACCTGAAGGGGCTGGTCGAGCTGGTGGATGGCGGCCTGCGCGCGCGGGTGCTCAAGGGGCAGGAGTCGTTCAAGGTGCTGCCGCTGCTCTTGGCGAATGCCTGGATCGTGGTGCCGGCGGAGTCGATGGCCCTGGACGCCGGCGAAATGGTCGATGTGTACGGACCGGGGCACCTGGACGCCCCGTTGATCGGAGAGGTGCTGGAGTGAAGGTCACGCTGAACCTGTTTGGCGCGTTCCGCAGCCACGATCCCGCCGCAAGGCTCGAGCTGGACGTCCCGGAGGACGCGCGCGTGTCCGACCTGCGCGACGCACTCGATGCGTACGCACGCGAGCACTGGTCCGGCTACCGGCCGGAGCTGCTCAGAGCCTCGGCGTTCGCGAGCGAAACCACCGTCCTGCGCGACGCCGAGCCGCTCCCCGTGGGCGTGGCGATGGCCGTGCTGCCGCCGGTGAGCGGGGGCTGAGCATGGAACGCTTCCACTGTTCGGTGGCCGACATCGCCCTGGGGCCGCTGGATCCGGCGGCCGCCATCGACTTCGTCTCGGACCCGGGTTTCGGCGGCATGACGATGTTCGCCGGCCGCGTACGCGACCTGAACCATGGCCGGGTGGTCACCGGGGTCAGCTACGACATGTTCGAGCCCCTGGCCCTGAACGGCTTCCGCGCCATCTGCGAGGACATGGACACGCGCTTCGGGCCGAAGGTGAAGCTGTACGTGGCGCACGCGAAGGGACGACTCGGCGTGGGCGACCTCGCGGTGGTGATCGCCGCCGGCACCCCGCACCGCGACGAGGCCTTCCGCGCCTGCCGCGAGCTGATCGAGCGGGTGAAGCACACCAGCCCGATCTGGAAGCAGGAGCATTACGAGGACGGCGACAGCGTGTGGAGCGAGGGGTGTTCGCTGTGCCACGCCGACGACGTCGGCGACGCGCGTGCCGGGACCGATGGCCGCGACGGAGGGCCCGGACGATGAAGGTGCAGATGCAGGGCCAGTCGTTGCGCCTGCGCGTGGACGAGGACGAACTGGCGCGATTGCTTGCCGGCGAATCCGTCGACAACGCCACCGTGGCCGGGCCGGACGCGCTGGTGCGCCAGCGGCTGCGGATGGTCCCGGGGGACTTCCCGATCTTCGAGGCCGATGCGCTGGCCTGGACCTTCGGACTGCCGGAGGCGGCGCTGCGCGACTACGTGGCGCGGTTGCCATGCCGCGACGCGCTGGATTTCGTGCTGCCGGCCGACGACGCGCCGCTGGCCCTGTCGTTCGAGGTCGACGTGCGCGACAGCGTCCGGCGTCGTGGCCCGCCGGCCCGGCGCCGCGGTCCCGCCTGACCAGCCGGCCGGCCCGGCCGGGAAGCGCCTACCGCCCATCGTCCCTCCGCACGTCCGCCCTCCATCCGGGCCTCCGCAGGAGCGGCTGTAGCCGTTACTGCAGAAGCGTCACTGGTCGTCGGGGCCGGCAATGGCCGGCAGCTATACTGGCGGGCCGTCGCTCCACCCCTCCAGGTTCCCCATGTTCGAATCCCTGACCCAGCGTCTTTCCGGCACCATCGAGCGCCTGCGTGGCCGCGGCCGGCTGACCGAGGAGAACATCCGCGAGGCCACCCGCGAGGTCCGCATCGCCCTGCTGGAGGCCGATGTCGCGCTGCCGGTGGTGCAGGCCCTGATCGAGCGCATCAAGGTGCGTGCGGTCGGCCAGGAGGTGCTCAAGTCGCTGACGCCGGGCCAGGCGCTGATCAAGGTGGTGCGCGACGAGCTCACCGCGGTCATGGGCGCGGCCGCCTCGGACCTCAACCTCAACGTACCCGCCCCGGCGATCGTGCTGATGGCGGGCCTGCAGGGCGCGGGCAAGACCACGACCGTCGGCAAGCTCGCGAAGCTCCTGAAGGAGAAGCGGAAGAAGAAGGTGATGGTGGTCTCGGCCGACATCTACCGGCCCGCCGCGATCGAGCAGCTCCGGACGCTCGCCGACCAGGTCGACGTGCGCTTCTTCCCGTCCGATGCCTCGCAGAAGCCGGCCGACATCGTGCGCGCCGCGGTCGCGGATGCGAAGAAGTCCTACATCGACGTCCTGCTGGTCGACACCGCCGGCCGCCTCGCGATCGACGAGGCGATGATGGCGGAGATCAAGGAACTGCACGCCGCGATCAATCCGGTCGAGACGCTGTTCGTGGTCGATGCGATGACCGGCCAGGACGCGGCCAACACCGCCAAGGCCTTCAGCGAGGCGCTGCCGCTTACCGGCGTGGTGCTCACCAAGACCGATGGCGACGCCCGCGGGGGTGCGGCGCTGAGCGTGCGCTACATCACCGGCCGCCCGATCAAGTTCATCGGCACCGGCGAGAAGGTCGACGGCCTGGACGTGTTCCATCCCGACCGCATCGCCAGCCGGATCCTCGACATGGGCGACGTGCTGTCGCTGGTCGAGCAGGTGGAAAGCCAGGTCGACAAGGACAAGGCGCAGAAGCTTGCCGAGAAGGTCGCCAAGGGCAAGAAGTTCGACCTCAACGACATGCGCGACCAGCTGGAGCAGATGCAGAACATGGGCGGCATCCATGGCCTGATGGACAAGCTTCCGGGCATGGGCCAGATCCCCGATGCGGTGAAGAACCAGGTCACCGGCAAGGAAGTGCCGCGCATGGTCGCCATCATCAATTCGATGACGAAGAAGGAGCGCCGCAACCCGGCGCTGCTGAACGGCTCGCGCCGGAAGCGCATCGCCGCCGGTTCCGGCGTGACGCCGGCCGACGTCAACAAGCTGATGAAGCAGTACCAGCAGATGGAAAAGATGATGGGCAAGCTGGGCCGCGGCGGCATGAAGGGCATGATGCGCGGCCTGCAGGGGATGATGGGCGGCCGCGGCGCGATGCCGTTCCGCTGAGCCCGGCGATGGATCCGGCGGCTGCCGGGCACTTCACCACGATGCAGCTGCGCGGCGGCCGCGTGCAGGGCCGCGACCTGCATCTCGCGCGCCTGGTCGCGGCGTCGCGCGAACTCTACGGAGTCGCCCCCGACCTCGAGGCACTGCGCGAGGGGGTCCGCCGCGCGCTGGCCGATTCGGGGATGGAGGCAGGGGACTGCACGCTGCGCATCCGCTTTGGGGCGGACCCCGTCGACGGCCCCGGCCCCGACTGTGGTCCGGGTACCGACGGTGGCGGCGTGGTCGACTGTGGGAGCGGCTACAGCCGCGATCCACTGCCGTGGAAGGACATCGCGGCTGCAGCCGCTCCTGCAGGGTCTGGAGCAACGCGGCTGCGGCTCGGCGTCGACATCGAGCCGCCGCGCCACCCGGCCGCCGCGCCGCTGCGCCTGTGCACGCATGTCGGCGTCCGTGACTGTGCCGGCATCAAGCACCTTGCGCTGGGCCGACAGCTGGAGGCCCGGCGCGCGGCACGCGAGGCCGGCTTCGACGATGCGCTGCTGGTCACCGGGGATGGCCGGGTCGCGGAAGGGACGTTCTGGAACATCGTCTTCCTCCACGGGCGCGTGCTGGTCTGGCCGGACGGTCCGGCGTTGCCCGGGGTGACGCAGCAACTGCTGCAGGCCGCATTCGCGGGCAGGGACGGTCTGTCCGTCGGTCCCGTGCCGGTCGCGGAGATCCGCCGGTTCACGGCGGCCTGGGCGCTCAATTCCACCGGCATCCAGGACATCGCGTCGATCGACGGCCACCGGTTCCCGGGCGATGCGGCTGTGGGCGCGGACCTGCGCGTCCGGCTGGCCGGGCTGCCGGGCCTGCCGTTCTGAGGCCGCTGGCGTGCGGAGCAGGGGGGTATCGCGTGCCGCCGTGGCTTCCGCTACAATTCGCGGCTTACCTCGCCATCCTGGCGACTGGGCAACACGGAAACCACCATGGTCAAGATCCGCCTCACCCGCGGCGGCGCCAAGAAGCGCCCCTTCTACCACATCATCGTCACCGACTCGCGCAGCGCGCGCGACGGTCGCAACATCGAGCGCGTGGGTTACTACAACCCGGTCGCGCAGGGCGCCGAGCAGCGCGTGGTGCTGGACACCGCCCGCGTCGACCACTGGGTGTCTCAGGGCGCGCAGCTGACCGACAAGGTCCGCGACCTGTACAAGGAAGCGGCGAAGGCCTCGGCGGCCGCGGCCGCCTGATGCCCGGGCCGCGCCTTCCCGGCGCGGCCGCATCCTGCATATGGATACCCAAGGGCGCCGCATCCTGCTGGGCAGGGTCCACGGCGCCTTTGGCGTGCGTGGCGAACTGAAGCTGGAGTCGTTCACCGACCCGGCCCGCAGCATCTTCCGCTACCAGCCCTGGATCCTCCGCGATGGCCAGGGCCGCGAGCGCGAGCTCGAAGGCGTGCGCGGGCGCGAAGGTGGCAAGGGCCTGGTGGCGACGTTCCCCGGCATCGAGGACCGCGAGGCCGCCGAGGCGCTGCGCGGCACCGAGGTCTGGGTCCCGCGCGCCGCACTGCCGCCGCCCGCGCCCGGCGAGTACTACTGGGTCGACCTCGAGGGCCTGCGCGTGGTCAATGCCGAGGGCGTGGATTTCGGCACCGTCTCGCACCTGTTCTCCACCGGTGCCAACGACGTGCTGGTGGCGCGCGGCGACCGCGAGCGGATGATCCCCTTCGTGACGCCCGACTACGTGGTCTCGGTCGACTTCGATGCCGGCCTGGTGACGGTCGACTGGGACCCGGAGTTCTGAGGTGACGGACTCTCCAGGCCCGGGGACCAGCCCCGGCGGAGGCCCCCAGGCCGCGATGCGCTTCGATATCGTCAGCCTCTTCCCCGACTTCGTGTCCCAGGTCGCCGGCCACGGCGTGGTCGGCCGCGCGGCCGATCGCGGGCTGCTGTCGATCCACGGCTGGAATCCCCGTGACCATGCCGAAGGCAATTACCGCCGCGTCGACGACCGTCCCTTCGGTGGCGGCCCGGGCATGGTGATGCTGGTCGATCCGCTGCGCACGACCCTGGCGGCGGTCCGCGCGGCCGACCCTGCACCGGTCCATGTCGTCTACATGAGTCCCCAGGGGCGGCGCTTCGACCAGGCCGCGGCGCGCCGGCTGGCCGGGCAGGCCCGGCTCGTCCTCCTGTGCGGCCGTTACGAGGGCGTGGACGAGCGACTGCTGCAGGCCGAGGTCGACGAGGAGATCTCGATCGGCGATTACGTGCTGTCCGGCGGTGAACTCGCCGCGGCGGTGGTCGTCGATGCCGTCGCGCGGCTGCTGCCGGGGGCCCTGAACGATGTCGAGTCGGCCGCGCAGGACAGCTTCGAAGCCCCAGCCAACGGCGAGGGCCCGCTGTTGCTGGACTGCCCGCACTACACGCGGCCGGTGGAGCACGCATTGGGCGCGGTGCCGCCGGTTCTGCTCTCGGGCAACCACGCACTGATCGCGCGCTGGCGCCGCCAGCAGTCGCTGGTCCGTACCTGGCTGCGCCGGCCGGACCTCATCGACCTTCGCGCCCTGGGCGCGGCGGACCGCAGGCTGCTGGACGAGGGCCTGGCCGAAGCCGGCCATCCGCCGGCAGGCCGGGAGGCCGGTGATCAGCCGGCCGCTGGCGCCGGGGGGAATAACCGCGGTACAATGCGCGGCTAGCTGTACCAACGCCAAGACGCGGGTCCACGTGCACTCGCGCTACAACAGCCCACAGGGCACTACCAACAGGCACCCATCACCATGAACAAGCCCTCGCTCAACAACCTGCTGAAGTCCTTCGAGGCCGAGCAGGCCACCCGCCAGCTCCCGGTCTTCGGCCCTGGCGACACCGTGATCGTCAACGTCAAGGTGAAGGAGGGCAATCGCGAGCGCCTCCAGGCCTACGAGGGCGTGGTCATCGCGAAGAAGAACGCCGGCCTGAACTCCTCGTTCACCGTGCGCAAGATTTCCCACGGCTTCGGCGTCGAGCGCGTGTTCCAGAGCCACAGCGCCGCGATCGACTCGGTGGAAGTGAAGCGCCGCGGTGCCGTGCGCGCCGGCAAGCTGTACTACCTGCGTGAGCTCGAGGGCCGCAAGGCGCGCATCAAGGAAGACCTGGCGGGCAATGCCAAGGCGCGCGCCAAGGCCGCGGCCGAAGCCGCTGCCGCCGCGGGTTCGGCCGAGTAAGCCGACACCCGCCGGCGCTGCCGCAGCGCTGTACGGACGGCCGCCCCAGGGCGGCCGTTCGCGTTTCCGGCATCCGCCCCGGCGCTAGAATCCCGCCATGACGGAACATGACGCCGGAAGCGGAGGCCCCGCGAGCATCCGCATCGATGTGTGGCTCTGGGCCGCACGCTTCTTCCGTACCCGCACCCTGGCCAAGCAGGCGGTCGAGACCGGCAAGGTCGACATCGGCGGCCAGCGGCCCAAGGCTTCGCGCGCGGTGCGGGTGGGCGATGCCCTTCGTATCACCCGCGGCGAGGAGGTGTTCGAGATCGAAGTGCTGGGGCTGTCCGACGACCGCGGCCCCGCGCCGGTGGCGCAGCAGCTGTATCGCGAGTCCGAGGCCTCGGCCAGGGCGCGCGCGGAGGCGCTGCTTGCGCGCCGCGCCGCCCGTGATGGATACCGTCCGCCGGATCAGCGCCCGGACAAGCGGGCACGCCGGCTGATCCGCGCACTGGGCGATATCGACGCCACCTGAGCAGCGCACGAAGAGGCCGCGATCCCGGAGGATCGCGGCCATTGGTGGCACCGGATTGTCCGGCCTCAGGCCAGGGCGGGTTCCTCCTCGCCCAGGCTGTTGGGCGATGTGCTGCCCGCGAACGCACCCAGCTTGCGCAGGGCGGCCTCCACGCCGGCGCCGTAGGCCGGGTCGGCCTTGCTGCAGTTCTCCACGTGGCGGCGCTTGATGAAGTCCGGCGCGTCGCCCATGGCGCGGGCGGTGTTGTCGAACAGCACCTGCCGCTGCGCCGGGGTCATGAGCCGGAACAGGTCGCCGGGCTGCCTGAAGTAGTCGGCATCGTCTTCGCGGTAATTCCACCAGTCGGCCACGTTCCCGATCTTCAGTGGCGGCTCGCGGAACTGCGGCTGCTCCTGCCACTGGTGGAAGCTGTTGGGCTCGTAGTGGGGCAGGCTGCCGTAGTTGCCGTCGACGCGGCCGATGCCGTCGCGGTGGTTGCTGTTGACCGGGCAGCGCGCGCGGTTGACCGGGATCTGCTGGTAGTTGGTGCCCAGGCGGTAGCGCTGTGCGTCGGCGTAGTTGAACAGGCGCGCCTGCAGCATCCTGTCGGGCGACACGCCGATGCCCGGGACCAGGTTGCTGGGCGCGAAGGCGCTCTGCTCGACGTCGGCGAAGAAGTTCTCCGGGTTGCGGTTGAGCTCGAACTCGCCGACCTCGATCAGCGGGTAGTCGGCCTTCGGCCAGACCTTGGTCAGGTCGAACGGGTGGTAGGGCACCCTGTCGGCGTCGGCTTCCGGCATCACCTGGACGTACATGGTCCACTTCGGGAATTCGCCGCGCTCGATGGCGTAGTACAGATCGCGCTGGTGGCTCTCGCGGTCATTGCCGATGATCCCGGCCGCCTCGGCGTCGGTCAGGTTCCTGATGCCCTGCTGGGTGCGGAAGTGGAACTTCACCCAGAAGCGCTCGCCGGCCTCGTTCCAGAAGCTGTAGGTGTGCGAGCCGAAGCCGTGCATGTGGCGGTAGCTGGCCGGGATGCCGCGCTCGCTCATCACGATGGTGACCTGGTGCAGCGACTCGGGCAGCAGGGTCCACCAGTCCCAGTTGTAGGTGGCCGAACGCAGGTTGGTGCGCGGGTCGCGCTTCACGACCTTGTTGAGGTCCGGGAACTTGCGCGGGTCACGGATGAAGAACACGGGGGTGTTGTTGCCCACCATGTCCCAGTTGCCTTCCTCGGTGTAGAACTTCAGCGCGAAGCCGCGGATGTCGCGCTCGGCATCGGCCGCGCCGCGTTCGCCGGCAACGGTGGTGAAGCGCGCGAACATTCCGGTCTTCTTGCCGACCTCCGAGAAGATCGCCGCGCGGGTATAGCGGGTGATGTCGTGGGTAACGGTGAAGGTGCCGAAGGCACCCGAGCCCTTGGCGTGCATGCGCCGCTCCGGGATCACCTCGCGCACGAAGTTGCCGAGCTTTTCATGCAGCCAGACGTCCTGGGCCAGCAGCGGCCCGCGCGGGCCCGCGGTCAGGCTGTTCTGGTTGTCGGGCACCGGCGCGCCGAAATCGGTGGTGAGATGGGTGACGGGGCACTTCCTCGCGTCGGTGCTCATTGCGGCTCCTCGTGAATGGGCGGGTACGCGAGGACTTTAGGTTCGAACAATAGAAACGGCCAATCAATTATTGGAAACCGATTGATAGGATATGTCTATGCGCTCGCCGGGTAACATGCCCTCCACTGCCCCCGGAGGGTGCCCGCGGCGCCAGGCCCGTCCCGAAGCGCGCTACTCCGCCGGCGGGCCGTCGATGCGACGACCCCAGTCCTCGACCTGCCTGGACGCAAGCCGTCGCTCGAGCACCGTGCGCCAGGACGCGACGAGTGGCAGTGCCAGCGCCTCGCGCAGCTGGTCCGGCTCGAGCACCCGTTCGGCCAGCAGGCGTGTCAGCCGACGCAGCGGCCAGTCCGGCCAGGGCCGCTCGAGCAGGGCGATCACGTCTCCCGCCCGCGCACTGCCCGGCTGGAGCACGCGGTAGTACCAGCCGGTGCGCCCGCTGTCCTGGACCCGGCGCGCCATGTCGCGCACGCCGAAGCGGTCGTTGAGCTTCCAGCAGGGCTGCCGCCCTTGGCTCACTTCGAGCACGGCGCTGCCCAGCGCGTAGCGGTCGCCAAGGCAGACCGAGTGCTCGTCCATGCCGGTGCTGGCGATGTTCTCGCCAAAGGCCCCGGGCGAGGCCAGGACCGGCAGGTCGCCGAGCTCGGCGCGCCAGGCCGCGTAGTGGTCGAAGGGGTAGTGGTGCACCGCCTTCTCGACGCCGCCGTGCACGCGGGTGTCGCCCTGCTCGTCGCCCTCGAGGCCGCGCGTGCCGATGCGGACCAGACCCTCGCGCGGCGACTTGGCGATGGCGCTGCGGCTGCCGGGGCGCGTGTAGGGCAGGGCGATGCCGGTGAGCAGCGCATCGATACGCACGGCGGCAGCGCCTTCCACGCTCACGTCAGGGCCTTGAGGCGATAGAGCGCCTCCAGCGCCTGCTTCGGCGTGAGATCATCGGGCTCGATGCCCGCCAGCGCATCGAGCGCGGCCGAAGAGGACGCGAACAGGCCGTACTGCTGGGGCGCATCCAGCACCTCGGCCGAAAGCGGCGGCCGCTGTGCCGGCCCCTGCTGCTCCAGTTCCGCCAGCCGCGCGCGCGCCTGGCGCAGCACCGGCGCAGGCAGACCGGCCAGCGCGGCCACCTGCAGGCCGAAGCTGCGGTTGGCCGGCCCTTCCTTCACTGCATGCATGAACACCAGCGCGTCGCCGTGCTCGACTGCATCCAGATGCACATTGGCGATGCCACTGCCCGGCGTGGCCAGCGCGGTGAGCTCGAAGTAATGGGTCGCGAACAGGGTGTAGCAGCGGTTCTGCCCGGCCAGGTGGCGGGCGCAGGCCTCGGCCAGGGCCAGGCCGTCATAGGTCGAGGTGCCGCGGCCGATCTCGTCCATCAGCACCAGCGACTGCGCGGTGGCGTGATGCAGGATGTGGCTGGTCTCGCTCATCTCGACCATGAAGGTCGACTGCCCGCGGGCCAGGTCGTCGCCGGCACCGATGCGGGTCAGGATGCGGTCGATCGGGCCGATCCGTGCGCGCGCGGCGGGCACGAAGCTGCCGATGTACGCCAGCAGCACGATCAGCGCGTTCTGGCGCATGTAGGTGCTCTTGCCGCCCATGTTGGGGCCGGTGATCACCAGCATGCGGCGGTCGTCGCCGAGCACCAGGTCGTTGGGCTCGAAGGGCTCGTCGCGCACCGCCTCCACCACCGGGTGGCGGCCGCGCTCGATCTCGAGGCAGGGCGTGTCGACCAGCTCCGGACGCGCCCAGTCCAGTGCCTGCGCGCGTTCGGCCAGGCCCGCCAGCACGTCGAGCTCGGCCAGCGCGGCGGCGCAGCGCTTCAGCGACTCCAGGTGCAGGTTGAGCTCGTCGAGCAACTGTTCGTACAGCAGGCGCTCCCGGGCCAGCGCACGTTCGCGCGCCGACAGCACCTTGTCCTCGAAACCCTTCAACTCTTCGGTGATGTAGCGCTCCGCATTGGCCAGGGTCTGGCGCCGGGTGTAATGCGTCGGAGCCTTGGCCGCGTGCGCCTTGCCGATCTCGAGGTAGTAGCCGTGCACGCGGTTGTAGCCGACCTTCAGGCTGGCGATGCCGCTGGCCTCGCGCTCGCGTGCCTCGAGTTCGACCAGGAACTGGTCGGCATGGGTCGAAAGCCGGCGCAGCTCGGCGAGCTCGCCGTCGAAGCCGTCGGCGAACACGCCGCCATCGCGCGCCAGGACCGGCGGCTGCTCGACCAGGGCTTCGGCCAGCAGTGCCGATTGCGCCGCATGCTCGCCAAGACCCGCCACCAGCCCCTGCAGGCGGGGCGAATCCACGGGTGCCAGGAGCTGCCGCACCGCCGGCAGCATGCCCAGCGCGTCGCGCAGCGTGGACAGGTCGCGCGGCCGCGCCGAACGCAGCGCGATGCGCGCCAGGATGCGCTCCACGTCGCCCAGGCCGCGGAAGCACTCGCGCAGGTCGCGTTCGGCGCCGGTGTCGAGGAGGGCGGCCACCGCGTGCTGGCGCTGGCCCACCACCGCGCGGTCGCGCAGCGGCCGGTGCAGCCAGCGCCGCAGCAGGCGCCCGCCCATCGGCGTCACCGTGCTGTCGAGCACGCCCAGCAGCGTGTGCTTCTGCTCGCCGTCGATGCGCGTGTCGAGCTCGAGGTGGCGGCGGGTGGCGGCATTCATCGCGATCGCGCCATCGCTGGATTCGAGTGCGATCGAGGTCAGGTGCGGCAGGCGCTGCTTCTGTGTCTCCTCGACGTAGCCCAGCAGTGCCGCGGCCGCTGCGACCGCCTGTGGGCGGTCCTCGATGCCGAAGGCGGACAGGTCGTGCAGCCCGAAGAAGCGCAGCAGCTGGCGGCGGCCGCTGTCGGCATCGAACAGCCATGGCGCGCGCCGCCGCACGCCGGTGCGGGTGGTGGCGCAGGCGGGCCAGCCTTCCTCGTCGGGCAGCAGCAGTTCGGCGGGATCCAGGCGTGCGAGTTCCGCTTCCAAGGCCTCGTCACCGGACACTTCATTGGCCAGGAAGCGGCCGGCCGAGAGGTCGGCCCAGGCCAGCCCGTACCCGTCGCGGCCGCGGCTGACGGCGAGCAGCACGGTGTCACGGCGTTCGGTCAGGAGCGCTTCGTCGGTGACCGTGCCCGGCGTGACGATGCGCACAACCTTGCGTTCGACCAGGCCCTTGCTGGCGGCCGGGTCGCCGATCTGTTCGCAGATCGCCACCGACTCGCCAAGCGCGACAAGGCGCGCCAGATAGCCTTCGGCCGCGTGGTAGGGCACGCCCGCCATGGGGATCGGCTGGCCGCCGGATGTCCCGCGCTGGGTCAGGGTGATGTCGAGCAGCTTCGCGGCCTTGCGCGCGTCGTCGTAGAACAGCTCGTAGAAATCGCCCATGCGGAAGAACAGCAGCACGTCGGGGTGCTCGGACTTGACCGCGAAAAACTGGCGCATCAGGGGGGTGTGAGAGACGGAATCTCCCATTGGGCGGACACCGGGAACTGCAGCGGACGGGGACGCTAAAGTAACCGATCGTCCCGCCGACGGCCCCGGTGGCAGATGCCCACTCGGGACGCGGGCGCATGCCTCGGGCGTGGCGGGTCAGTCGGCGTGCGGAGACGCGACGCCCGCTGCCGCGCCGGGCTCCTGGATCGGGCACCCGTTGAAGCGCGTGCGCAGGTTGCGCGACACCGCCATGACTTCGCGCCGTGCGCGATTGATGGCACCCAGCGGGCGATGCGCGGCCAGCGCGTTCCACGGGGAGAAGGCGAGGCGGTCGTCGGCGGCCTGACTGTCGGGGCCCCATGCTGGCTGCGACGGCACCGCCACGCGGGCGACCACCTGCCAGGGACTGACCTCTTCCGGCCATGCCACTGACGGATCCGCCACCGGCATCCGTTCCAGGTTGCGGCACAGCTGCACGCGCAAGGCCCATTCCACTTCGCCATCGAGCGTGCGGAAGAAGTCACGCAGCGCCTCCCGCTGCGCGTCGGCATCGGCGTCGAGCGGTTGGTCCTCGAGTGCGAGCAGCGCAGGCGAGACCGGTGCCAGCGAGAACTTCGCCATGTACGGGCCGTAGAGGAACGGTGCCTGGCTGAAATAGGTCTCGCCAAGCGGGTGTCGCATCGGCTCGCCGCCCAGGCCACGGATGGGCGCCGCTTCGATGCCGGCCTGTTCGAGCAGCCTGCCGGCGCCGCGCAGCGTGGTCGAAATCACTTCCTTGGTGCGTGGCATCCGCTCGGTGGTGGCCGCGAGCAGCCGCGCGGCGCGCAGGAAGGCGGCCGGGTCGGGCGCGCTGAACGCCGGCGCGTTGACCATCAGGAAGTCCTGCGACTGTCCGCCGCTTCCACCGTCGATGCGCTCGCCTGGTACGTCGAGGACCTTCAGCGCGATCGCGCGTGGCGTCGACACCGTGTCGGGCAGCTGCTCGGCGGGCGGCGAGGACAGCCGCAACAGCGCGCGGTAGCGGCCGGGACGCGCGAAGAGACCCTGCGCGAGCTCCGGTGCCAGGCCATCGGCAACCTCGAACCGGCCTTCGAGCAACGCATGTGCCTTGGCATGCACGGCGCGGTAGGCGTGGCCCTCGTGCCTGGCCACGGTCTGCGCCATGCCTGCGAAGACCTCCTTCAGTTCGGCGATGGACTCGCGCTCGCGGGCGTCCGGCGCGTCGAGCGCCGGGGCGTAGGGGATGGGCGGTCCAGCCTGGAGCACGGGGCGTCCTCGCGATGGGGACACCAGAGGAGACCGCGGCCGCGGTGAATGCCGCGCGATTTCCCGCCGGACACCGCGGCGCGCGGTTACGCGCCTCAGCGGCGCAGCGCGCGCGCGCCCGGCGGGTCCGGCAGTCCGCCGTCGTCGATCACCACGCGGTCGCGGCCTGCGCGCTTGGCCTCGTACATCGCCGCGTCGGCGCGGGCCAGCACGCGTTCGTAATCGGGGTGGCCGTCCTGCACCGCGATGCCGATGCTGCCGGTCAGCGCCAGCGTGCGGCCATCGGACAGCACGACCGGCGACGATGCAATGGCCGTGCGCAGGCCTTCGGCGATCACCAGCGCGTCCTCGCGCGAGACCGAGCCGAGGACCACCACGAACTCCTCGCCGCCATAGCGGAACAGGTAGTCGCTGCCGCGGGTGTTCTCGACCAGCAGCGCGGCGACATGTTTCAGCGCGCGGTCGCCGGCCTCGTGGCCATGGGTGTCGTTGATGGTCTTGAAATGGTCCAGGTCCAGCATCAGCACCGCGAACTGGCGTCCGGTGTTGGCCTGGAGCGAGATCTCGCGACGCAGGATGGTGGGCAGGAAGCGCCGGTTGAGCAGCCGGGTGAGCGCGTCGCGCCCGGACTCGAGGTCGCCGATGCCATCGAACATCATCGCGACGAGGCCGCGGATCGCGTCCGCCCCTGCGCGCAGCTCGTCCAGGAGATCGCGGCGCGCCGCCTGGGTGGTCGCCTTCGGCAGGCCATCGCACAGCATGCGGTCGATGCGCGCCGCGATCAGGTTCACCTCGCGGGTCTCGGCGGTGTCGCCGAAGCTCGCCATGCCCTTGTGCAGGAACCACAGGCCGAATTCCGAGCGCGAGATCTGCAGCGGTACCGGGGAGCCCGGGTGTTCCGAGGTCAGCGCATAGATGACCGCGTTTTCCCAGGTCAGCAGCAGGGCGCGCTGTCGCTCGCGTTCGGTGCCGATGTTCTGGATGAGCGAGAACAGCCGGAAGGCCCCGTCCACCTGGCCGGCCGCCTCGCGCGAGCGCGTGTAGGCGCGCGTCATCGATTCCAGGGCGATGTCGACCAGGCCGTCGGCACCGAGGATGGCCTCGATCGCCTCGCGTTCGCTGCCGGCGCGGCGACGGATCCCGGCGTGGAGGTCGTCCTTGAGCATGCGGCCACCGCGGGCCACCAGGTCGACCGGAATCCCGATGCGCGCATGCACCTGGCCGACATGCTCCTGGGTGGCATGCAGGGCTTCGACGTCGTCCGGGCCGGCCGACAGCAGCGCCGCCAGCCAGCGCTGGAGCGCCGGCTTCAGCCGGTCGCGCACCTGGTCGACGTCGAGGAAGCGCGCGGCGCGCGGGTCCTCGAGCATGTCGCCATAGAAGTGATCGGCGACCACGGGACCACCCTCGGCGACCACCTGTGCGAGCAGCGCACGGGTCGCGTCGGACACGCCCTCGAGCCTTCGCCGCCAGTCGGCCGCGAGCCGCGGATCGGGTGGGACGGGCGAGGGCGCGCGAGGATTCTGGGGGGCCGGAACGATGACCATCCGGCCATTGTCTCGCGGCTCCGCCGGAGCCGGGTGAAGGTTGTCCGGCACACCCGCGGAACACACATACGCGCGCGGTCCGGAGTGTGCTAGCGTCCGCCGCAAGGTGCGCACCGATGCGCCGGGCCCGTCCCCCCACGCAGGCCCGGGCGACCATCGCGGAGCGATGGCGGTGGCGCGCCGACGTCGATGACAGCCATCCGTAGGGGGACACCATGGTCTCAGGCCTTCCGCAACGCCACGCGCTTGCCAGCGCGCTCCTCGCCATCCTTGCATCTCCCGCCCTGGTGTCCACGGCGCACGCCCAGGACACCGGTCCCGCGGCCGAAGAACGCCCGACCACGCTGGCCGGGATCACGGTCACCGCGCAGAAGCGCGAGGAAGCCCTGCAGGACGTGCCCATCGTCGTCAACGTGCTCGACGAGCAGCAGTTGCAGGACGCCGGCGTTCGCGACATCAAGGACATGCAGGTGCTGGTGCCCGGCCTGACCGTGACCAGCACGCAGTCGGCGGCGCAGACCACCGCGCGCATCCGCGGCATCGGGACCGTCGGCGACAACGCGGGGCTTGAGTCTTCGGTGGGCGTGGTCATCGATGGCGTGTACCGCGCACGCAACAGCGTCGGGTTCGGCGACCTCGGCGAGGTCGAGCGCATCGAGGTGCTCAAGGGCCCCCAGGGGACCGTGTTCGGAAAGAACACCTCGGCCGGCGTGATCAACGTGGTGACCCGGCGCCCGAGCTATTCGCAGAGCGCGGAGGCCGAGGTGAGCGCCGGCAACCACGGCATGTTCGGCGTCTCGGGTGCCTACAACGATGCGCTGGGCGAGAGCGCGGCGTTCCGGGTCTTTGCCAGCAAGCGCAAGCGCGACGGCGTCGACGACGTGAACACCGGAGGCGGCCCGCGCACCGAGACCGACGACGGTGACCAGAACTACCACACCGTGCGCGGCCAGCTGCTGCTGGAGCCGACCGACACGCTCGACATCAACTTCAGCGCGGACTACAGCAGCCGCGAGGAGAACTGCTGCATCACGGTCACCACCCATCGGGGTCCCACGGCCGCGATCATCAACGCGCTGACGCCGGGCGGCGAGGGCATCATCCCCGAGGCCGACCCCGAGCGCCGGCTGGGCTACGCCAACCGGTCCACCGAGCAGGATCTCAAGGACAAGGGCGTGTCGATGCAGATCGACTGGGATTCGTCCTGGTTCGGCGACGCGACCCTGACCTCGATCACCGCCTTCCGCGA
This sequence comes from Luteimonas sp., assembly GCA_036515815.1. Classification (GTDB taxonomy): domain Bacteria; phylum Pseudomonadota; class Gammaproteobacteria; order Xanthomonadales; family Xanthomonadaceae; genus Luteimonas. Next base: position 5,992 of record DATBUS010000149.1, on the reverse strand, counting down.
CTGGCAGGCGATCAACGGCCTCGACTTCGACTACAGCGGTGCCGACATCCTGTATCGCGCGCCTGATGCCGACGAGTCGCTGACGCGCTTCGAGACCTTCAGCCAGGAGCTGCGCCTGACCGGCTCCAGCGACCGCGTCGACTGGATGGTGGGCCTCTTCTATTCCGACGAGGACCTGGACCGCAACGATTCCTACCGCTTCGGCGCCGCCTACGAGCCCTACCTGTCGACCCTGGTCGGCAGCCAGGTCCTGGCCGGCGTCGCCCAGCAGCTGGCACCTCTCGGCCTGACCGTGAACCAGGCCAACCCGGCGACCTTCCTGTCACAGGTCTCGGGACTTCCCTTCGGCAGCAATTACCAGGGCCTTGCCGCGCTGGACCGGCACGACCAGAACGCGCGCAGCACGGCCATCTTCACCAACAACACCTTCCACGCCACCGACGCGCTCGACATCACCCTGGGCCTGCGCTACACGCACGAGAAGAAGGAGCTGCACTCGGTCTACAGCAATCCCAACGGGAGCCTGGCCTGCGGGTCGGCGCTGGCGAATCCAGCGGCGCGCGTGGGGGGTGCGCTCGCGCAGCGCATCAACAACTTCGCCTTCCTGCCGCCGGCGCTGCAGCAGCAACTGCTGGGCGCCCTCGTGCCGGCGGTCGCGCCGCAGGTGGCGGGCTTCATGTGCCTGCCCTGGGCCAATATCGCGCATAACGGCCGCGACGTGGAGCAGTCGCGCACCGAAAAGGAATGGTCGGGCACGGTCAAGGTCGCCTATGACTGGTCGGACGACGTCATGACCTATGCCTCGTTCGCGCGCGGCTACAAGGCCGGCGGCTTCAACCTCGACCGCGTGCAGTCGTCCGACGGGCTGTCCAGTGGGGTCCAGGGCATCGTGCCTGTGGACGACACCTCGTTCCCGGGCGAGTTCGTGAACAGCTTCGAGCTGGGTGCGAAGACCACCTGGGCCGGGGGCAACCTGCTGTTCAACGCCGCGCTGTTCCACCAGGAATACGAGGACTTCCAGCTCAACAGCTTCCTTGGCACCAGCTTCGTGGTGCGCTCGATCCCCGAGGTGGTGTCGCAGGGCTTCGAGCTCGACCTGATGTGGCTGACGCCGGTGCAGGGCCTGATGCTGCAGGGCGGGCTGACCTACGCCGATACCCAGTACGGGGACGACCTGCTGCCCGACGCCGACCTCGCGCTCCTGCCGGGCAACCAGATGAGCTTCGCGCCCGAATGGTCGGGCAATGCCGCGGTCACCTACGAATGGGACTTCGGCGCCGACTACCTGGGCCGCTTCAACCTCGGCGCGAAGTACATGTCGGACTACAACACCGGCTCAGACCTCGACCCGCAGAAGGAGCAGGACGCCTACACCCTGGTCAACGCACGCATCGGATTCGGCCGCCAGGACCGCCGCTGGATGGTCGAGTTCTGGGGCCAGAACCTGACCGACGAGACCTACAAGCAGGTCGGCATCGATGCCCCGATCCAGGCCGGCTCGTGGAATGCCTTCCTCGGCGCCCCGCGGACCTACGGCGTGACCTTCCGCGTCAACTACTTCTGACCCGGGCACGATGCACCACCCGGACGGCCCGCCCTGCGCGGGCCGTCCGCTTTCCGGGCCGCGACAAAGGCGGGTGCGACCGCCGATACTGGGCGCATCCCCCAGACCGGTACACGCCATGCACGCCCCCGGCAACGAGGCCCTCGCACAGCTCGCGCACGACACCGGCCGCCGCCTGCAGGCCAATCGCGACATGCTGGTGACCGCCGAGAGCTGCACCGGCGGCTGGATCGCCAAGGTGGTCACCGACATCGCCGGATCCTCGGCCTGGTTCGACTGCGGGATGGCGGTCTACAGCTACGAGGCCAAGCAGGCGCTGCTGGGCGTGCGCCCGCAGACGCTCGAGGAACACGGCGCGGTGAGCCGCGAGACCGCGATCGAGATGGTGTCCGGCGCGCTGGTGCATTCCGGCGCGACGGTCGCAGTGGCGGTTACCGGGATCGCCGGTCCCGGTGGAGGCACCGAGGAGAAGCCGGTGGGCACGGTGTGGATCGCGTGGAAGCGGCGCGGCGGGTATCCGCGCGCGGAGGTGTTCCAGTTCGAAGGCGACCGCGATGCGGTGCGCCGGCGGACGGTGGCCGAAGCGCTCGGCGGGCTGGGCCGGCTGCTGTGAGCCCGCACCGGCCATGACCGTGCTCGATGCCATCGCCGGCGTGCGCGACCTCGGGCGGCTGCAGGAGATCGCCACTGTCTTCGTGCGCCATGGCTTCGGCGATCTCGTGCGCCGCAGCGGAATGGCCGGGGTGCTGGAGCGGGCCGGCCGCCTGCTGCACTGGGAATCGGGCGAGGAGCGCCGTGGCATGACGCCGCCGCGACGCCTGCGGCGCGCGCTGCAGGAACTCGGGCCGACGTTCGTGAAGCTCGGCCAGGTGTTGGCCACGCGCGTGGACCTGTTGCCGCCGGAATGGATCGCCGAGCTCGGGCTGCTGCAGAACGCCGTGCCCGCGTTGCCGTGGGAGACGGTGCATCCCCAGCTCGTGGAAGACCTGGGCATGGACCCCGGGGCGGCCTTCGCGCGGGTGGAGACCGTGCCGGTGGCCGCGGCGTCCCTCGCGCAGGCGCACAGGGCCTGGCTGCACGACGGCACGGCCGTGATCCTCAAGGTGCGCCGCCCCGGCATCGTGGCCGTGGTGGAGGCGGACCTGCGGTTGATGTCGCGCCTGGCCGAGGCGATCGAGGCGCAGCTGCCCGACCTGCGGCGCTACCGGCCGGTGGAGGTGGTGCGGCAGTTCCGCGACACGTTGCGCCGCGAACTCGACTTCGCCGCCGAGTGCCGGAGCGCCGAGCGTATCGCGGCGAACTTCGCCGCCGATCCCGGCGTGGTCGTGCCGCGCGTGCACTGGCAATGGACCTGCGAACGCCTCAACGTGCAGGACTTCATCGACGGCATCCCGGCGGGCAACCTGGCCGCAGTGGACGCGGCCGGACTGGACCGCACCGCGCTTGCGCGCGCCGGCACCGGCATCGTGCTGAAGATGCTGCTCGAGGACGGGCTGTTCCATGCCGATCCGCATCCGGGCAACGTCTTCTTCATGCGCGACGGGCGCATCGCGCTGATCGATTTCGGGATGGTCGGCCACCTGGGCGAGCGTCGCCGGCAGGAGATCGCACGCCTGCTGCACGGCATGGTGGTACAGGACGCCGAGGCCGTAGCCGACATCCTGCTGGACTGGAGCATCGGCGGGGAGGTGGACGAGCAACGACTGGAGTCCGACACGGCGACCGTGGTCGATCGCTACCGCGGCGTCCCGCTCAAGGACCTGCGGATGGGCACGATGCTGTCGGACGCCGCGGGCCTGCTGCGTGCCCACGGCCTCGTGCTGCCGCCGGATCTGGCATTGGTGATCAAGGCCTTCCTCACGCTCGAGGGCTTCGGCCGCCAGCTCGACCCGGGGTTCGACATGGCCGCCGAAGCGCGGCCCTGGCTCGAACGCGTGATGTTGCGGCGTTATGCGCCGTCCGTGCTCGCCAGGCGCGGACGGCGTGGACTCGCCGGCATGCTCGAGTTCGGCGCCGACCTTCCGCGCGACCTGCGCCGCCTGCTGCGCGCGGCCAGGGGCGGCCGGCTCGGTGCGCGCATCGACATCCCGACCCTGGACGCCTTCGGCGACCGCATCGACCGCGCCGCGAGCCGGCTGACCATGGGCGTGATCACCGCGGCGCTGATCATCGGCTCGTCGATCGTCATGAACAGCGTCGGTGGCGGCGCCCGCAACCAGTGGCTGATGGCGCTGGGCGTGGCCGGTTTCGTGGGGGCGGCGGCGCTGGGGGTGTGGATCGTGTACTCGATCTGGAAGGGTGCACACAGGCGTTGATCGCAGACGCGGTTAGTAGTATTACTACTAACCATGCAGATCACCGAGACCCAGCAGGCCGTCCTTGCCCTGATCGCCGAGCGCATCGCCGGGGAGGGCATGCCACCCTCGCAGGCCGAGATCGCGCGGGCCTTCGGGTTCAGCAGCGTGCGCGCCGCGCAGTACCACCTGGAGGCCCTGGAGGCTGCCGGGGCCATCGAGCGGGTGCCGGGCCGGGCGCGCGGGATCCGGGTGCTGCGTGCCCCCGAGCTGCCGCAGGCCAGCCTGGCTTTCGGTGGCGCCGGGACGGAGGACGGCCGGCCGCCTCCGGTGGGGGCGGCGCTCACGGCCGCTCCCGGAAACGCGCGCTCCGCTGCCACGGGAGTGCCGTCCGCTGGTGCCGACGTGCTCGAGCTTCCCGTCCTCGGCCAGGTTGCCGCCGGCGTGCCGATCGGCGCCGACATCGGCAGCGACCAGATGGTGCTGATGGACCGTGCATTCTTCTCGCCGGCGCCGGACTACCTGCTCCGCGTGCGTGGCGATTCGATGCGCGACGAGGGCATCTTCGATGGCGACCTGATCGGCGTGCACCGCACCGCCGAGGCGCGCTCCGGGCAGATCGTGATCGCCCGGATCGATGACGAGATCACGGTCAAGCTGCTCAAGGTCGGCAAGGACCGCATCCGCCTGCTCCCGCGCAACCCGGACTACGATCCGATCGAAGTGTCACCGGGCCAGGAGTTCGCCATCGAGGGCCTGTACTGCGGCCTGGTGAGGCCGAACCGGTGAGCCGGACCCCTCGCCCGTGGGCGCGGCGACAGCCGCGACCGTCTTTTACCCACGCCGTCGCGGGTCTTCGCCCGCTGTCCGGCCCGGTTTTCCCCCTGCAGTCTGGATCGGCATTCCAGGTCGCAGCCCCTGCGACCGCGTGCCGGCACACTGACACCATTCCCGAATACACGAGCTAGAGGACACCACGATGGACGAGAACAAGAAGCGCGCGCTTTCCGCGGCACTGGGCCAGATCGAGAAGCAGTACGGCAAGGGCTCGGTGATGCGCATGGGTGACCGCGTTGCCGAGGTCATCCCGGTGATCCCCACCGGTTCGCTGTTGCTGGACGTGGCGCTTGGCATCGGCGGCCTGCCCAAGGGCCGCGTGGTCGAGATCTACGGGCCGGAGTCCTCCGGCAAGACCACGCTCACCCTGCAGGCCATCGCGCAGTGCCAGAAGCAGGGCGGCACCGCCGCCTTCATCGATGCCGAGCACGCGCTCGATCCCACCTATGCGCAGAAGCTGGGGGTCAATGTCGACGACCTGCTGGTGTCGCAGCCCGACACCGGCGAGCAGGCGCTCGAGATCGCCGACATGCTGGTCCGTTCGAACGCCGTCGACATGGTCGTGGTGGACTCGGTCGCCGCGCTCACGCCCAAGGCCGAGATCGAGGGCGAGATGGGCGACCAGCTTCCCGGCCTGCAGGCCCGCCTGATGAGCCAGGCGCTGCGCAAGCTGACCGGCAACATCAAGCGCTCGAACTGCCTGGTGATCTTCATCAACCAGCTGCGCATGAAGATCGGGATCATGATGCCGGGCCAGAGCCCCGAAACCACCACCGGCGGCAATGCGCTCAAGTTCTACGCCTCGGTGCGCCTGGACATCCGCCGCATCGGCGCGATCAAGAAGGGCGACGAGATCATCGGCAACCAGACCCGCATCAAGGTGGTCAAGAACAAGATGGCGCCGCCCTTCAAGCAGGTCATCACCGAGATCCTGTACGGAGAGGGCATCAGCCGCGAGGGCGAGCTGATCGACATGGGCGTGGACGCCAAGCTCGTGGAGAAGGCCGGCGCCTGGTACAGCTACGGCGACGAGCGCATCGGCCAGGGCAAGGAGAATGCCCGCCAGTACCTCAAGGAGAACGTGGCGGTGGCGGAGCGACTGGAGTCCGAGTTGCGCGCGAGGATGGCGCCGGTCCAAGGGGCCGCGGGCGCGGTCGCCGAGGATGACGATGCCGGTGCCGACGATGACGGCGCCGAGCCGGTCGCCAGGCGCGGCCGGGCCGCCAAGGCCTGAGCATGGCCGGGGCGGGTACCTTCGGGCGGCGGCGTCGTGCTCCCGGCACCCGCGAGGGCGCCG
>DATBUS010000148.1:0-20620 GCA_036515815.1 Luteimonas sp. | reverse complement strand
TGGCGCGGGGCTCGCGCGGTGCCGGCGGCGTGCTTGCGCAGGCGGCCAGCAACGCCGAGGCGAAGAGGACGAAGGTGGTGCGTCGCATGCCTTCCAGTGCGATCCGGAAAGCCGCGAAGCTTAGCCTTGCACGGGTTTCGTGTGCGTGAGCCATGGGTCAGCCGGTGGGTCGCCGCGCGCCGAGCTTGCGCGTGAGTGTATTGCGCCCCACGCCGAGGCGCGCGGCCGCCTCGCCGCGGTGTTGCCCGGTGTGTTCGAGCGCGGCATCCATCAGCACGCGGTCCAGCGCTTCGCGGGCGTCGGCGTGGATGTTGGTGGCCCCGGCCACGAGCCGCGCGCGCGCCCAGGCACGCAATGCGACTTCCCAGTCGACTGCGCCGGACGCCACCGCGCCGGGGGCGGTCGCTGCCTCAGCGGACGACCCGGTGCCCCAGGCATCGCGCAGATCGTCGACGTCGACCACCTCGCCCGGCGCCAGCGCCGCTAAGCGCCAGCACAGGTTCTCGAGTTCGCGGACATTGCCGGGCCAGTCGTGCAGCTGCAGGCGCGCAAGCGCTTCGCGCGACAGGCGCTTGGCCGGCGCATCGAAGCGCCGCGCCGCACGCTGCAGGAAGCGCTCGGCCAGCCGCGGCACGTCGCCCCGGCGCTCGCGCAGCGGCGGCAGGCGCAGCCGCACGACGTCGAGGCGATGCAGCAGATCGGCGCGGAACGTCCCCGCGCGCACCTTGGCCTCGAGATCCTGGTGGGTGGCCGCGATCACGCGGACGTCGACCCGGATCAGTTCGCGCCCGCCGACGCGGAAGAACTCGCCCTCGGCGAGCACGCGCAACAGCCGCGTCTGCAGGGCCAGCGGCATGTCGCCGATCTCGTCCAGGAACAGGGTGCCGCCGTCGGCCTGCTCGAAACGGCCGACGTGCCGGCGCTGGGCACCGGTGAACGCGCCGGCCTCGTGGCCGAAGAGCTCGCTTTCCAGCAGCTCCGACGGGATCGCCGCGGTATTGAGTGCGACGAAGGGCGCGCGCGCGCGGGGGGACTCGCGATGCAGGGCGCGCGCCACCAGCTCCTTGCCGGTGCCGGTCTCGCCGGTGACCAGCACCGACAGCGGGGCCTGCGCCAACCTGCCGATGGCGCGGAACAGCTGCTGCATGGCCGGCGCGTCGCCGATCAGTGCATCGTCGGCATCGGTCCCGCGGGAGGCGGTCGCGGCCGCGTCCGGCCCGTCCGCGACACCCCGTCCCAGCGCGCGCGTCGCCACGGCCACCGCATCGTCGAGATCAAAGGGCTTGGGCAGGAAATCCTGGGCACCGCCACGGAAGGCGCCGGCGGTGCTCGCGACATCGGTGTACGCACTCATGACCACCACCGGAAGGGTCGGCAGCCGTTGCCGCAGGGCGTCGAGCAGGGCCAGCCCGCTGTCGCCCGGCATGCGCACGTCGGTGAACAGCAGGCGTGGCGCCGCCGCGCCCTGGTCAAGGCTGGCCAGGACGTCGGCCGCCGACTCGAAGCCGGTGACATCGAAGCCGGCATCGCGCAGGGCGGTGGCCAGCACGAAGCGCACCGCACGGTCATCGTCGACCACCCAGATGCGGGCGGGATCAGGCCTTGGCATCGGCGGCTCCGGGCGCCCGGGTCTCGGGACTGGTGCTGGCGTCGGCGTCCGCGTCGCCCGGGTCGGGCTCCCCGGTGCTGGGGGGGTACGGCAGCAGCAGGGTGAAGACGGTATGCCCCGGCCGCGAACGGAAGGCGAGGCTGCCCCGGTGTTCGCGCGCGGCCTGCTGGGCCATCGCGAGCCCCAGGCCGCTGCCGTCGGCGCGACCCGACACCAGGGGGACGAAGACCTGTTCGGCGAGCTCCTCGGGCACGCCACGCCCGTCGTCGACGATCTCCAGCCGCAGCGCCAGCGCGTGGGTCTGGCTGCCGATGCGCACGCCATGCTCGGCGCGTGTACGCAGCACGACCTCGCCCGCGCCGGCCTCGATCGCATTGCGCACGAGGTTCCAGACCGCCTGCACCAGGCGGTCCGGATCGCCATGGAGTCCGGGCAGGCTGGGGTCGTAGTCGCGCACCAGCTTCACCGCCCAGCCGGCTTCGGCTTCGGCCAGGCGCAGCACGCGCTCGAGCACGGCGTGGATGTTGAGGGGGCCGTGCGGGCGCGGCGGCGCGGGGTCGAGCAGCTGGTCGACCAGCTGCGCCAGGCGCCCGACCTCGGACTCGACCAGCGCGACCAGTTCACGCGAAGCGGTGTCCGCGCCGGGAATGCGCCGCGACAGCAGTTGCGCCGCGCCCTTCAGGCCGGCCAGCGGGTTGCGCAGTTCGTGTGCCAGGCCCTTGAGCGCGGCCGAGACCGCCAGCGGCAGCGCCGCCACCGGATCCTCGCCGGGGAACTCGTCCACCGGATGCAGTTCCAGCAGCCAGCCGCCATCCGCACGCGCGGTCAGCAGGGCACTGGCGAAGCGCGCGGTGCCGCCCGGATAGGCCAGGGCCAGGCGCGGCAGGCGAGCGGATTCGTGCGGCATGTCCGGGGCGAGGAGCCGCGACAGGGCATCACCCTCGAACTCGAGCGCGGCCAGCGGCAGGCCTGGCAGGCGGCGCGCGCTGATGCCGAGCCAGTGCGCGCAGGCCGGGTTCGCCGTGGCGATGATGCCGTCGGCACCGATCCCGAGCACCGGGGTGCTCAGGCTCTCGTGGTCCGATGGCGGCGTCGCGGGCGGCATTGCACCAATCTAGTGCACGGCGGCCTGCGACGGTAGCGGCGCTCAGCCCGCCGTCCCCGGCCGCAGCAGGCCGGAGCCGTCCGGCAGGGTCAGTGCATGCAGGATGCGCAGGTCCTCGGCATCGAGCGTGGTGCCGGCGTCACCGCGGAAGCGCAGCCGGAACGCCCGCACGACCGCCTCCGGGTCGGTGGTGTCGTAACCCAGTTCGCGCAGCGCGCGCAGACCGTCGAAGCCCGCGGGTGCCGGCGGCGCATGGTCGGCGGGCCAGATGCCGTAGCCGGCTTCGGCCAGCCGCCGCCACGGGAACAGCGCGCCGGGGTCGATCTTGCGCGTGGGCGCGAGGTCGGAATGGCCGATCACCTGGCTCGGCGGGATGCGCAGGCGCGTGGTGAGGTCGTCCAGCAGTCGCAGCAATGCCTGCACCTGCGGCTCGCTGAAGGGCTCGCGGCCGTTGTTGTCGATCTCGATGCCGATCGAGGCCGAGTTGAGGTCGGTGATCGTGCCCCAGCGCCCGCCGCCGGCGTGCCAGGCGCGGTGCGTGTCGGCGACCAGCTGGTAGATCGTGCCGTCGTCGCCCACCAGGTAGTGCGAGCTCACCGGGCCACCGCTGTTGCCCGTGCGCAGTGTGTGCAGGCTCTCTTCGACCGAGTCCTGCTCGGTGTAGTGCAGGACGATGATGACCGGGCGGCGCACGTCGTGGTTCGGCGACGGCACCCAGGTCGCCATCGGATTGCGCGGCGGCGCCTGGTGGGCGCAGGCGGCGAGCAGGGTCAGGCACAGGAGCGCGGCAAGCGGTCTGATCGTCATGCCGCAATCGAACCCGTGATCGCCCCGCAATGCAAGCTGCAGGAGCAGCTATGGCTGCGATCCGGCCGCGGTGAGCACCACCCCAGGCTGGTCGCGGCCATAGCCGCTCCCGCAGGAAAGACGATTGCGGCGCGCAACCGAAGCGCTCGCCGCGAGCGTCAGATGGCGTAGTACATCTGGTATTCGAGCGGATGCGTGGCCGAACGGAACGCGGTCACTTCCTTCATCTTCAGCGCGATATAGGCGTCGATGAAGTCGTCGCTCATCACGCCGCCGGCCTTGAGGAATTCGCGGTCGGCGTCGAGCGCTTCCAGCGCCTGGTCGAGCGAGTGGCAGACGGTCGGGATGCCCTTGGCCTCTTCGGGCGGCAGGTCGTACAGGTCCTTGTCGCTCGGGCCGCCCGGATCGATCTGGTTCTTGATGCCGTCCAGGCCCGCCATCATCAGCGCGGTGAAGATCAGGTAGCCGGAGTTCATCGGATCGGGGAAGCGGAATTCAACCCGGCGCGCCTTCGGGTTCGACACATACGGAATGCGGCACGAGGCCGACCGGTTCGACGCCGAGTAGGCCAGCATCACCGGCGCCTCGAAGCCCGGCACCAGGCGCTTGTAGCTGTTGGTGCTGGAGTTGGCGAAGGCGTTGATCGCGCGCGCATGCTTGAACACGCCGCCGATGTACCAGAGCGCCGTCTGGCTCAGGCCACCGTAGCCGTCGCCGGTGAACAGGTTCACGCCGCCCTTGGCCAACGACTGGTGCACGTGCATGCCGCTGCCGTTGTCGCCCACCAGGGGCTTGGGCATGAAGGTGGCGGTCTTGCCGTTGCGATGCGCGACGTTCTTGACGATGTACTTCATCGTCAGCAGCTCGTCGGCCTTCTGCACCAGCGAGCTGAACTTCGTGCCGATTTCGCACTGGCCGGCGTTCGCCACCTCATGGTGGTGCACCTCCACCTCGATGCCGACCTGCTCGAGCGTCTTGCACATCTCGGCACGGATGTCGTGCAGCGAGTCGAGCGGTGCCACCGGGAAGTAGCCGCCCTTCACGCCCGGGCGGTAGCCACTGTTGCCACCCGCGTATTCGCGGCCAGAGTTCCAGGCGGCTTCTTCGGAATCGACATGGAAGAAGGTGTGGCCCATCTCGTTGGCGTAGCGCACCGAGTCGAAGATGAAGAACTCGGGCTCGGGGCCGAAGAAAGCCTGTTCGGCGATGCCGCTGGCCTTGAGGTAGGCCTCGGCGCGGCGCGCGATGCCGCGCGGGTCGCGGTTGTAGGCCTGCATGGTCGCCGGGTCGAGCACGTCGCAGGTCAGGACCAGGGTCGGATCGGCGGTGAAGGGGTCGAGGAACGCGGTGGACGGGTCGGGCAGCAGGACCATGTCGGAGTTCTGGATGCCGCGCCAGCCGCCGATCGAAGAGCCATCGAACATCTTGCCGTCCTCGAACAGGCCGGGCTCCACGATCGACTTCGGGAAGGTCACGTGGTGCTGCACGCCGCGCATGTCGGCAAAGCGCAGGTCGACGAACTCGACGCGGTGGTCGCTGATCAGTTTTTCGATGTTCTCGAAGGACATGGGGACTCCAGGGCAGGATGGCGGCAGGTCCGGCAGTGCCGGGTTCGACCTGACAAACGCAAGCCGCGTGCCAGACGCAAGCGGTTGATTCTGCTGGGCCGGAGATGAAGCGGCCGTGGTGATCCGCACCATGCTGGTGCATCACGCCAGCGACCTGCACCGGAATGGCGCGGCCATGTTCCGCTATGCTGCCGCGCGCTCCGCCTGCCCGTGCACGACCTCCAACCCGGACCCCACCGATGACCGACCCGCTGGCCGCCCTGCTCCTGGGCATCCTCGAAGGCCTGACCGAATTCCTCCCGATCTCCAGCACCGGCCACCTGCTGATCGCGCAGCACTGGCTCGGCGCGCGCTCGGACTTCTTCAACATCGTGATCCAGGCCGGCGCGATCCTCGCCATCACCCTGGTGTTCCGCGAGCGCCTGCTGTCCCTGGCGACCGGCCTGGGCGAGCCGCGCAACCGCGACTATGCGATGAAGCTGGCGGTCGCCTTCCTGGTGACCGCGCTGGTCGGACTGCCGGTGCGGCTCATGGGCTGGGAACTGCCCGAGACGGTGACGCCGATCGCCTGGGCCCTGGTCATCGGTGGCATCTGGATGATCGTGGCCGAGCGCGTGGCCGAACGGCGCAGCCCCGACGGGACCGACGTGACCTGGACGGTTGCCGTGCTTGTGGGCCTGGCGCAGGTGGTGGCGGGCGTGTTCCCGGGCACCTCGCGCTCGGCGGCCGCGATCTTCGCTGCCATGCTGTTCGGCCTCGGCCGACGCACCGCCGCGGCGGAGTTCGTGTTTCTGGTCGGCATCCCGACGATGTTCGCCGCCAGCGCGTACACCTTCCTCGAACTTGCACTGGAAGGCGGTCTCGGCGGCGAAGCCTGGGCGGACGTGGCGATCGCGTTCGCCGCGGCCACGGTCACCGGCTTCATGGTCGTCAAATGGCTGCTCGGGTATATCGAACACCACCGGTTCACCGGCTTCGCGGTCTACCGGATCCTGCTCGGGGCCGCCCTGCTGCTCTGGCTGCCCATGGGCGACTGACGCCTGCGACTCCGCTGCACGCGGGTCGCGGCACATCCCGCGTTCCCGAATGGAGGTCGTATGAAGTTCCCGTCCATCCTCGCCGCATCGCTGGCCTGTGCGCTGGCGGCCTGCTCGCCGGCGCCCGACGCGGTGTCCACGCAAGCGCCGCCGCCCGATGATGCCGGGAACCTGGCCGCCGAGTCGCGCGGGCATGCCGCCAACGTGCCGGACGCCGCGCCCTCGCCGCCCGGACGTGATCCCGCCCCCGACCTGAGCACGCTCCTCGCAGCGCATTCCTGGCGGCTCGAGTCGGCGACCGCCCGCGACGGCACCGCCGTGGCCGCGCTCGGCGGCAGTCCGGACGGGCCGCTCCAGCTCGATTTCGTGGACGGCCAGGTCAGGGCCACCAATGCGTGCAACGCGCTCAGCGGCGCGTTCACCCTGGACGACGCTGCGATCGCCTTCGAGCCGCTGGTGGGGACGGAGCGGGCCTGTTCCGGCCCCCTGATGGCCATGGAGCGCGAGGTGCGCATCCGCCTGTCCGGCCGACACGCACTGGAACACGTGCCGGGTCAACCGCCACGCCTGCGCCTGGTGGACGGCCGAGGGGATGTCCTGGTGTTCACCGGCGCGCCGAGGGCGGGCAGCGGTGGCTGACCGCCGCGCGCGGCTCCCCGGGCGCGGCCTTCGGTGCTTCAGCGATTGAGCGTGTAACTGCCCCAGGTGGCGGCTTCGGCCAGCACGTGGCCCTGCATTGCCCGCAGGACGTCGCTGGCAGCAAAGCGCCCGGGCAGTTCGAGCCGCGCCACGTCCAGGGCGAACACGCGGAAGAAGTACCGGTGTTCGCGCAGGTCGTGCGCCGGCGGGTACGGACCGTCGTAGCCCAGCCAGTCACCGCCCATGTCCGCGTCGCCGGCGAACCAGCCGGTGTAGTCGTTGAGGCCCTGGCGCGCCCCTTCCGGCCCCGCCGGCGCGCGCTTGCCGCCCGCGGTGACGCCGTCGCTGCAACTGCCGGCGGCGATCTCGGTGACCTGCGGCGGGATGTCGACCATCACCCAGTGCACGAAATCGCCACGCGGGTGTTCCACCGGGATGCCCACCCCGGAATCGGCCACGAGTGCAGGGTCGGTGGGCGCGTCGGTATCGATGCACAACAGCACGAACGAACGCGTGCCATCCGGCGCGTCGCCCCATGACAGCTGCGGGTTGCGGTTGCCGCCGAAGCCGCCGGGCGCGCCCAGGGCGAAGCCCGCAGGGATGGGTTGGCCGTGGCCGAAGCTTTCGCTGCCGATATACATGGTGGTGTCCTCCGTCAGGCGGCCGGGTAGCCGAGGCGGCGTGCAACCGGCTCCAGCGCGGCCAACGCAGCGGCATAGGCGTCCGCGTCGGCATGCTCGCGCCATGCGCCGGGGGCCAGCCTGGGCGCGCCGAAATAACCTGCCGGCGGTTCCGGCATCGCGATCCCGAGCGCCTCGCCCAGTTGCTGCGCCATCGCGCGCGGATCCTCCGCGCTCCCGTCGACGCGCACCAGGGTGTGCGGCACCAGGTCCTTCTCGTGCAGGTCGGCGAGCTGGTCCAGCGCTGCCGCCAGCCATTCCGCGCCCTCACGGGGCGATGGCACCGCGAACGGCGTGCGTGAGCCGAAGGCCATCCAGTCCATGAACATGTCGCGCGGGTCGCGCAGCAACACGATCAGGCGCGCTTCGGGAATCCCTGCACGCATCACCGCTGCATAGCTGTTGTCCCACCAGGGAAGCCAGTCGATGAAATCACCGGCCACCCTGCGGCCCGGCAGGGCAGCGCGCCAGGTGCGTGCCGCCTCGCCGAGGATGCCGGCATCGCCTGCCGCGACCGTTCCCCAGGAGGAGACGTCCTGGAAGGCGTCCACCGGGGGCTGCGGGCTGTAGCGGTCGGCACGGAAGCCCGGAAACACCGTGGCAAGCATATTGGCCGCGCGCTCCACCGCCGAGCCCGGCAGGCCCACCAGGAAGATGGCCCGGCCTGTGCCGTCGGCCGCACCCTGGCGCTCGGGCCATTGCGCGGGCGCCTGGCTGCCGGCGGGAAGCGGCAGCCGGTTGCGCGCCAATGCGGCATGACGCGCGCTCCAGCCGGCACGGGCACCGGCATGGTCGCCGGCCCGGTGCCGCGCGAGGTCGCGCCAGGCACCGAGTGCCAGGACTTCGCCGGCGTTGGTCGTGGCCGCGATCCGCTGCTCAAGGAGCTTCACGGCTTCGCCGGGATCACGCAGCAGCAGCGCATCGATCAGCTGCATGGTGGCGCGGGCATGGCCCGGCGCACGGGCAAGCAGTTCGCGCGCGGCGGCCTCGGCGTCCGCGGTACGCCCTTCGCTGGCGTGCAGGACCATTTCCGCCTCCAGCGCGGCCTGCGACTCCGGCAGTTCCGCACGCCAGCGCTGGACCAGCGCTGCCGCTCCGGTGCCGGCGGGTTCGAAGCCCAGGCGCGCACTCCAGAGCTCGTCGTTGCCGGGCCCGGCCGCCAGCGCGGCGTCGAGCGCCTGCCGCGCCTCTTCAAGCCTGCCGGTGCGACGCCAGGCCTCGACCAGCGTGGCGATCGTCTTCCGGTCCGCCGGTTGCGCGGCCAGCGCATGGCGCAGGTGCTCGATGGCCTCGCCGTGGTGTCCGGCGGCCAGCTCGAGTTCGCCGGCGAAGCGGTGCATCTGCGGCGTCGCGACCGCGGGATCGGCGAGTGCGGGGGCGAGCTCGCGCGCGGCATCGGCCGAGCGGCCCTGCGCGTGCTGCACCTGCGCGATGGCGAGCCGCACCGCGGCGGTGTTGCTCGCCAGCCCCATCAGCCTCCGGAACGACTGCTCGGCGAATGCCAGGTGGCCCTGGGCGGCATAGGCCATGCCAAGGCCGTGCAGCGCGACGGCGTCGTCGGGAGCCATCCGCACCGCGTCCGAAAGCAGGCGCACGGCTTCGGCGCCATTGCCCTCGTGGAGCTTCAGCACGCCCTGCAGGGCGAGGACCGCGGGGAGATCGCCACCCGCACGGGCGGCGAGCGCGGCCTGGCGGCCGGCTTCCACCAGGTCGCCACGGGCGATGGCCAGGTGCGCGCGCATCACGTACGCCGGCACGCTGTTGGGATCGGCGCCTGCCGAGGCGTCCAGCGACCGCTGCGCGCCCTCCAGATCGTGCTCGGCGAGCAACAGGCCCGCCAGCTCCAGGTGCATCCGCGCATCCTCCGGTGCCAGCGCGATCGCGCGCTCGAGCGCCGCACGCGACCCCGCCTCGTCGCCGTTGGCGCGCAGTGCGAGGGCAAGCGTCCGCTGGGCCACGGGTTCATCCGGCGACTGCGCCGCGAACCGGCGGGCCATCTGCAGCCCGTCTTCGATGTCGCCGCGGTACAAGGTCTGGAGGATCTGTTCCTGCATGGTGCGTCCTGGCAGCGCGGGAGCGCCGAAAACCCCGATTGTAGCCTGCAGCCGGTCCGGGCCTAGGCGGTGCCCGCGAGGCGCTCGACCACCCAGCGCTCGGCATAGCCATCCAGCCACGGACTCTCGAGGAAGGCGCAATGCCCGCCCCAGCGCGCGATCTCCAGCAAGGCGCTGGAAGGCAGCTGAAGGCGTTCGAAGTCGTCCACCGGGATCACCGGGTCGTCGGCGCTGGTCAGGATCGATGCCGGTACGTCGAGCGCCGCGAGCCGGTCGCCGGCGATCGCATAGCGGTCGAAATAAACTTCAAGGCTGCCGAAGTCGGTATGCCGCAGCACCAGCCATTCGGTGAGCGCACGCATGCGCAGCCCGAGCACGCGGTCGTCGAACCCGACCCGCTCGGGGAACAGTTCGCGCTTGCGCACCAGCGACCGCCGCCAGCTGCGCTCGAAATAACGCATGTACAGCGGCAGCCCCTGCTCCATCGCGGCCATGGTGCGTGCCGGGTCGAGCACCGGGCAGACCGCGGCCACGCCGTCCAGCGCCAGCCCGGCAGCGGGCGCGCGCAGGGCCAGGCGCAGGGCGAAATTGCCGCCCAGGGAATGCCCCGCCACCACCAGCCGGGGCCGCGGCATGCGCCGCGCGACATCCGCCGCCGCGTGCACCACCTCGTCGATGCGCGCCGAGTGGAAGATGTCCGGGTTGAGGTGGTGGCTGCCGCCATGGTCGCGGAAGTTGAGCCGGAACACGTCCCAGCCCCGGGCCAGGAAGCCGGCCGCCGCGAGGCAGACATAAGCGGATTCCGCGCTGCCCTCCCAGCCGTGCAGCAGCAGCGCCATGCCCCGCGGCTCGATGCCGGGCCGGGTACTGTGCAGGCCGAGCAGGCGCACGCCATCGCCACCATCCACGATCACCTCGCGGGTGGTGGCACCCGTGGCCGCGAGGGCGGCAAGGCCGCGCCGGCGCCGCATCGGGCTGCCGGCGAGTACCGACTGCACATGCGCGTTGCGCAACCAGCGCGGCGGGCGGTAGCCGCTGGCCGCGGCCATGTTCACGGAGCGCGCAGGGCCTCGACGATGCGCTCGCGGGCGATCTTCGCGATCGCCGCCCGGCCGTCGGCCTCGCCCGGCATCACCGGCTCGAGGAACACCACGTCCACGGTCCGCGCAGGCTCGCCCAGCAGCCGCAGGAAGTTCTGCAGGAAATTCTCCCTTGGCTGGAACGCCACTGCCCGCTGGCCCTCGCCGGCCGCGCCATAGCGCAACGCCACCGGCTGCACCGGCACGCCCGCCTCCACCGCGGCCATGAAGATGCGTGCATGGAAGGGGCCGACCTCGTCGCCGCCCCGCGTGCGGCCCTCGGGAAACACCCCGACCGCGCGCCCCTCGCGCAGCCGCGCGATCATCGCCTCGAGCACGCCGCCCAGGGATTCCTGGCTGCCGCGCTGGTGGAAGATGGTCTCGCCGCGCCGGGCCATGCGCCCGACCACCGGCCAGCCGTCGATCTCCTGCTTGGCCACGAAGCCCATCATGCGCTGGCTGTGCAGGGCGGAAATGTCCATCCAGCTGACATGGTTGGCGACGAACATCACCGCACCCGGCAGCGGGGTGCCCACGCGGCGCATGCGCATGCCGAACACGCGCATCAGCCCGCCCTGCCACCAGCGCACGATGCGGCTGCGCAGGGTCTCGCCACCCAGGTCGACGCGGTCGCTGGGCAATGCAAGGGCGAGCATCACCGGCGGCAGGTGGACGAGGGCATGCCAGAGCAGCATCGGGACGCGCAGGGCATAACGGCCCGCGCGCGCCAGCCGGCCTCCGGCGGGCGCGGTGGAAACAGTGGTCGAACGCATGGCGGCAAGATACCGGATGGTTCCGGGCGCCGATAGCGGCGCGGCGGTCAGTCCGCCGGCACCACCGCAAGCGTCAGGCGCGAGATGCAGGCGAGGCGACCGCGCGCGTCCTCGATGCGGATCTCCCAGACCTGGGTGCTGCGTCCGATGTGCAGCGGGCGCGCCGTGCCGGTCACCCGGCCCTCGCGCACCGCACGGACATGGTTGGCGTTGATCTCGAGGCCGACGCAGCGCTGGCCCTCGGCCACGCACATGTTGCCGGCACTGCTGCCCAGGGTCTCGGCCAGGAGGACCGAGGCGCCACCATGGAGCAGGCCGTAGGGCTGCACGCTACGCGTATCCACCGGCATGGTCGCGACCAGGCGGTCGTCGCCGATGTCCACGAATTCGATGCCCAGGGCCTCGATCGCCGTGCCCTTGGAGAGGGCGTTGAGCGCGGCCAGGTCGAAACCGCCGCGGAAAATCGAAGAGTGGGGGGTCATGCGGGCTCCGGTGTCCCGGGCTGGCGCCGGGCGCGCGCCAGCCTAGGACCCGGTTCCCCCCGGGTCAACGTTCAGGCGAGGCGGAAACGCGGCAGCGACTCGCTGCCGGGAGCGTAGCGGCGGCTCGCGGCGTAGCCGCTGCTGCGGCCATAGCCGGCACCGAAGTCGCGGGCGCGGTAGCGGGGCGCGGGCACGGCGCGCTGCACCGGGTTGGGGCGGGGGGAAGCGGCGGCGGCGTCGTTGCGGTACATGGCGATCTCCTTGCGTCGGGGGGATGTGACTAGGTGTGCTGGTAGACTACAACACCACAGGCCTACTGCAATAGATCGAAAGTCACGCATGCCCGCGCCGGCCGGACTGGCCGACGAACGGTCGTCCGCCGAGGAGGTCAGAGGATCGGGGCGAGGCCCGCGCCAAAGGCGGTGAAGATCCGCGTCAGGATCGCCTTGAGACCGATGCGCACTTCAGGAAAGTCGCCCACCGGCTGGTGGCAAGCGCGGAATCGCGGGTCATCCGGCGGCAGGGGCATGGGACAGCCGGGACCGGGGACAAACTCGTAGGAGGTCGCGTAACGGGTCGGCCACAGGTCGAAGACCGGGAGCGATTCCGACACCTTGCCCAGCGAATAGTCGAGGCCGGAGAACACCACGGGTCGGTCGCGCGGTGCGATCACCCAGGAGTTCGCCGGCGCCATGTCGCGGCGGATGCTGTCGGCAAGCGCGCGTGCGAAGGCGGGGTCGGCGATCACGACCGCGCTCTCGGTGTTGTAGTCGTCGCCACGCGGGTCGAAGTTGTGCGTGCCGACCACGCCGACGCGCTCGTCCACCACGAGCGACTTCGAATGCAGCCCGAAGCGCACGCCACCACGATGCAGCGGCACGCGTTCGTGCGCGGCGAAACCCGCCCAGCGCAGGGCCGAATATTCCCGTTCCAGCGGCCGCGTGCGCGGCACGCGCGCATCGTCCTCCGCGGGGGCGGCGGGCTCGCGGGCGTCGAGGTCCACGGTGCCGGTGGCCTCGACGTCGATCGGCGCGTCCTGCGGAAAGGGCTTGTACTCATGGATCTCGAAACCGAACTCGCGCAGGTGGCGGCGCTTGTACTTGTAAGACAGCGCGTAGGTGATGAAGGCGTCCGTGGCGGCGAGGCTGTTGGTCGACACGAGCACGCGCGGCGGATCGGCACGCTGCTGCATGCGCGCGAAAAGGTCCTGGGCGCCGGGCGAGAGCACCAGGTAGGGCGTCTGCAGGATCACTTCCTCGCGCGCTCCCTCGATCAGGCCGAGGAGACCGCGCGTGGACGGCGCCAGGCCCTCGAAATCGGCCCGATGCTTCTGCGGTGGATCGGCGATGAAGTCGACCTCGCCCACCGGCATCGCCGCCATCGCCAGGGTATCGACGAGGCGCGCGTCGTCGGCATCGCGCGAGATCCGCTCCACGCGTTCCGGCAGTTCGAACGGCGCGTGCGGCAGGGGCGGCACGCCATCGCGCAGCAGCAGGCGGCCCACGTCGCGCAGTTCGGGCAGCGTGCGCGTGAGGCGCGCGTTCCAGTACTGCTCGAAACTGGCGGCCATGTCGGCCACCACCGGCCCGGCGACGAACAGGTCGCGATCGCGGAAGTTGTATTCCGGATCCCAGTCGAAATAGCCGTCCTGGTAGTTGCGCCCACCGGTGATGCCGACCAGCCCGTCGACCAGCAGCAGCTTGTTGTGCATGCGCTGGTTGAGCCGGCGCCAGCAGCAGGCCGCGGCCAGCACGTACTGGGGATAGCTGATCCGTGCGCGCCCCAGCAGCGGGTTGTAGATGCGCATCTCGAAATTCGCGTGGGCGCCGGCCAGCGCCGCCAGCGTCTCCACTTCGCGGAGCGCCGAGAGCTGGTCCACCAGCACCCGCACCCGTACCCCGCGCCGCGCCGCGGCCAGCAGCTCGTCGAGGAACAGGTGGCCGGCGTCGTCCTCGTCGAAGATGTAGGTCTGGAGTTCCAGGGTCTCCTGCGCGGAGCGGATGAGGCTCAGGCGCGCGAGCAGCGCGTCCTGGCCGTAATCGAGGATCAGCGCATGGTGGCGCGGCGACTCCGGGGTGCTCGCCGCCATCGCCTCGCGGCCCAGTGCACGTAGGCGCGACGGCGATGCGCAGGCGTCATCGCGCGCGCAGTCCACCAGCACCGGGCGGGCCTGCTCGGCAACCCGCGCGGCCGCCGCCGCATGCTCGGGCGACAGCGTTGTACAGGCGCCCGCGGCCAGCGCCCAGGCCAGCACGATCATCCGGAACAGCGGTTTCACCCGGCACCACCCTCCACGCGGATGCTGAGTTCGAAGCGCACCTTGCGACTGACCACCACCGGCCAGCGGTTCATGCCATAGGCGTTGCGGTCGACGACGCCGACAGCGCGCACCGGGCATTCCAGCGCCGGCCGCGCGCACGCGGAGGCGACGACAGTGAAGGCCTCGCGCCGCTGCACGTCACGGATGCCGAGCACGCCCGGGAGTGGGCCGCCGCGCTCGAGCAGCCCGGGATCGAAGGGATCGGACAGGAAGGTGATCCAGGGGTGGCGCCTGGCATCGAAGAAGCCCGCGCCGCGGGTCATCTGGCTGCGACGCGGACTGTCCGTGATCTCGACGTCGGCCGCCGACAGCGAAAGCCGCACCTGCTGGCGACCGTCGGGCAGGCGCGTCAGTTCACCCTCCAGGACCGGGAACCGGCCTTCGATCACCTCGCCCCAGCGCGCGACCAGCTGGAAGCCGACATGCGAGGCGGCGGCATCGATGCCCGTCGCGTGCACGGGCAACGCGGCCAGGGCGAACGCGACAAGCGGGAACCACAGCGGAGTCCGGGCACCCTTCACGGCCACCAGAAATGGGCCAGCTGCGCCGCGCCCGGTTCCACTTCCGCACCCACGGGCATGCGGAGGTGGGCGATCGCGCCCGGTGGCATGCCCCGGTAGTCGCCCGACTGGCCGCTGTGCAGCAGCGCGGCCAGGCGCTCGAGCCCGGGGTTGTGCCCGACCAGCATCAGGCGCCCGAGGTCGCGGTGGCTGTCGGCCAGCGCGGCGAGCGTGCCTGGCGTGGCCTCGTAGATCGCCGGCTCCAGGCGCTGGTCCACATAGCCGATCACCGCGAGCACCGCTTCAAGGGTCTCGCGCGTGCGTCGCGAGGGCGAACACAGCACCAGGTCGGGTAGCAGCCGCTGCTCGAGCAGCCAGCGCCCCGCGGCCTCGGCTTCGGCCTGGCCCTCCGGCGACAGCGCGCGGTCGAGGTCGGCCTGCCCCGGCCCGGCCGGCTCGGCATGGGCGTGGCGCAGCAGCAGGATGTCCCGGGTATCGATCGCCATCGTGTCGTTCTCCCGGCCGGGCCGCCCGCTCAGGGCTTGCCCAGCCATTTCAGCAGCGGTGCCCAGTCCGCCTGGTGGTCGCGGACCTGGGCCGAACGGTAGTCGAACAGGCTGCGCCCGAGTCCGACCAGCAATACATAGGCCTGGCTGTCGCGCAACGCCGTGACCACCGGATAGGGCCATTGCGCGAGCAGGTCGAGCGTCGACTGCGAGGCATTGGTCCACGGTTTCATACGGTTGGCCACAAGGCCCACGCGCAGTTCGCCCCGGCGCAGCCTGGGGTGCTGCGCCAGCGTGTTGAGGAAGTCCACCGTGGCATCGAGGTCGAGCGCCGAGGGCTGGACCGGCACCACCACCGCATCGGCGTGCAGCAGCCAGGTCTCCAGGTCGTCGGCCATGGCGCCCGCGGGGGCGTCGATCACCACGCGCTGGGTATCGGGAGGCAGCGAGTTCCAGGCCGACTTCGCGCGGCGAGCGGCCGGCACCGGCAGCACCGCGCTGTCGAGTCCGGCGCGGCGCTCGGCCCAGCGCGTGGACGACTGCTGCGGATCCGCATCGACGAGCGCCGTGCGGCGGCCTTCAAGTGCCGCATGCGCGGCGAGGTGGGTTGCGATCGTGGTCTTGCCCGCGCCGCCCTTGGAACTGGCCACCAGTACCGTCTTCATCCGATCTCCGGTCACGTTCACCCGCCGTCGCCGTCGAGGGTACACCGCCCCGGCTGGACAAGGCCCACATAGAATGCCCCGTCTTCCGACCGTGCACGTGACAGATGAGTGAGCTGCAGGACCTGGCCGCGCTGATCCGCGCGGACACCCCCCTGATCATCGTCGAGACACCTGACGAACCGCGCGTGGTCGAGCTGTTCCGGCAGTCGCTGCTGCATGTCTGGCGTGCGCTGTACCGCTGGACGATCACCGAAGGGCTGCGCCGCCTCGACCTCGACGGCGAGGATCCGGCCGAGGCCGCGCCCGACGCCACCACCACCCTGCGCGCGATCCATGCGGCGGAGCAGCGCGGCGTCTACCTCCTGCTCGATTTCCACCCCTACCTCGGCTACGCGGGCACACAGCGCATGCTGCGCGACATCCTGCAGCGCCGCGGATGCCTGGGCCATGTCGTGGTGCTGGTCGGCCACAGGGTCGAGCTGCCCCCGGACCTCGAGGCCAAGGCGGTGCGCTTCCAGACCCGGCTGCCGGACGCCAACGCACTGTTGAAGATGGTCCGCGAGGAGGCCGAGCGCTACCAGGCCGAGCATGGCGGGCGCCGCGTGGAGGCCGACGCCGATGCCGTGAAGCTGATCGTGCGCAACCTGCAGGGCCTGTCCCTTCCCGACGCGCGGCGCATCGCGCGCCAGCTGATCTTCGGCGACGGTGCATTGGGCCATGACGACCTGCCGCGGCTGGCGCGGCTGAAGTTCGAACTGCTCAACCGCAGCGGCCACCTGCATTACGAGTACGACACCGCGCAGTTCTCCGATGTCGCCGGCGCACGCGCGCTCAAGCGCTGGATCGAGCACCGGCGCGTGGTGTTCACCTCCGGCAGTGCACCGCCCGGGCTGGATCCGCCACGTGGCGTGCTGCTGCTGGGCGTGCAGGGCTGCGGCAAGTCGCTGCTGGCCAAGTCGATCGCCGGCGGTTTCGGCGTGCCGCTGGTGCGGCTGGATTTCGGCACCCTGTACGACAAGTTCCACGGCGAGACCGAGAAGAACCTGCGCGCCGCTCTGGAGTCCACCGAGCAGCTGGCGCCCTGCGTGCTCTGGATCGACGAGATCGAGAAGGGCCTGGCCTCTTCGCATGGCGACGGCGATGGCGGCGTATCGCGGCGCGTGCTGGGCTACCTGCTGACCTGGATGGCGGAGCGCAGGTCGCATGTGTTCCTGGTAGCCACGGCCAACCAGGTCCAGGAGCTTCCGGCCGAGCTGCTGCGCAAGGGCCGCTTCGACGAGATCTTCTTCGTCGACCTGCCGGATGCGGGGGTGCGCGCCGAGCTGTTCGCCCTGCACCTGCGCAGGCGCGGGCTGGACCCGGCCGCGTTCGACCTCGCGGGCCTGGCCACCGCGGCCGACGGCTTCTCCGGCGCCGAGATCGAGCAGGGCATCGTGTCCGGCCTGTATGCCGCGCATGCCGCCGGCACCGCGCTCAACGATTTCCTGCTGCGCGCCGAGCTCCGGCGCACCAGGCCGCTGTCGGTGGTGATGGCCGAGCAGGTCGACGCCCTGCGCGCCTGGGCACGCGGGCGCACCGTCCCGGCGGACTGACCGCGCGACAAGCGTGCGCGCCGTCGCGGAACGGCACCGACCAGTGCCGCGGCTAGGGTCAGTCCCAGCTGGCACCGCCGGCGGCGCTGGCTAGTCTCGGGGCATCCACCCCCGGAGTCGGCCATGAGCTTCCCCATCGCCAGCCAGCTGTCCGTCGCCCAGCAGATGCGGATCGACGACCGCCTGACGCAGGGCCTGCAGCCGCCGCCGTCGCTGCAACTCGTCGCCAACGGCTTCCCGCAGGGCGATGGCAGCTTCGCAAGCCAGGTCAGCGGCACCAGGCCGCAGCCTGATCTGGACCTGCAGCTGGCGATGATGGCCAACGACGTCTATGCCGCTGACAACCCGCAGACCGAGCAGGCACTGCAGGACGCGGGCTGGAGCCGGCTCGAGCCCAGCGCCGATGGCAACAGCCTGGTCGACGCGCAGGGCAACCTGATCCCCATCGACCCGAAGCTGCTGAGCACCAGCGAGGGCTTCGACGCCGCGATCTACCAGAACGACCAGGGCCAGTACGTGGTCGCCTTCCGCGGCACCGACGACTGGGGCCTGGCGCCCTCCGGCGATGCCGACGACAACGCCCTCCAGGGCCTGGGCTTCGAGACCGGGCAGTACCGCGACGCGGTGGCCCTGGCCGAGACGGCGCAGCGGGTCCTGGGCGAGGGCAATGTCGCCTATACCGGCCATTCGCTCGGCGGCGGCCTGGCCTCCGCGGCCGCCCTGGCCACGGGCGGTCCGGGCGTGACCTTCAATGCCGCGGGCCTGAGCGACCAGACCCTGGAGTCGCTCGACTTCAATCCCAATGCCGTGCGCGAGCATGCCGCCGACAGCGGCCAGCTGCGCCGCTACATCGTCAACGGCGATCCGCTCAACGCCGCCCAGCAGGACGTGCCGATGATCCCGCTGCTCAACATGTCGCCGCCCGACGCGATCGGCCACGAGCTGCGTATCGATCCGCCCGCCGGCATGGGCGGGCTCGGCGACCTGGTCGCCCTGCATGGCGGCGGTGGCGATGGCGCGTCCTATGTCGACGCGCTGCGCCAGAACACGGCCTACGATCCGTCCACCCGCCCCACCCTGCCCGAGCAGGCCGGCGGTGCCATCAACACCGGGCTGGACCGCCTTGGCGACTTCGCCGGCCTGGTGCTGGCCGCCGGTGGCAGGCCCGCGCTGGGCGAAACCGTCGACGGCCTCCTGGATGCGGGCGGCGACGTGATCGACACCGGTGTCAGCGTGCTCGGCAACGTCGGCATCGACGGCCTGGAGCGCGTCGGCGAGTTCAACCTGAACCAGCTCGGCAGCGTGCTGCGCCAGGGTGGCGAGGTGGTCGACTCCATCCGTGGCAATGGCTCGGAAATGCTCTCCGGCCTGTCGGATGCCGGGCAGGAATACCTGCAGGGTGATTACGTCGACGGGACCGCGCAGGCACTCGGGGACGTGCTCGACTTCGGCCTCGACACCGCCGGCAGCCTCGCCGACGGCGCGCTGGGCCTGGTCGGCGACACCACGCAGAACCTGGCCAACGCCGGCGGCGGCCTGCTGCGCGACATCGGCGATGCCACCGGCCTGGAGGCTCCGCTCGATGCCGTCGCCGGGGTCGTCGAAGGTGCCGGCCAGGTCGTGAGCGATGCCGCCGATACCGTGGGCGAAGCGGTCGAGACGGTGGCCGATACCATCGGCGACGGCGTCGAGAAGGTGGTCGACGTCGCCGGCGATGTCGGCCAGGCGGTGAGCGACGGCGCGACCTGGCTGGGCGAGAAGCTCAACCCGGTGAACTGGTTCTGACCCCGCGCCGCCGTGCCGGTCACTGAAGGCGCGGCGCTGACGTAGTAAGTTGGCACGCATGTCCGACGCACCCAGCCGATCGCCGATGGCGGCGCCCTCCCCCGGGACGGCGCCGCATGCCGTGCGCGTGTTGCTCGCCGCGTCATTGTTGCTCGCCTCCACCGCCGGTTGCGCCCGGCAAGGGACAGACGTGAACCAAGGCCAGGCCTTTGCAAATCCCGCCAGTGCCCAGCTTGCCCAGGCCGTGCTCGCCGGGGACGACGCGCTCGCGCGCGAACTGATCGCGGGCGGGGCCAACCCGAACGCCGAGGACGACCAGGGCGAGCCGCTCCTGCAGTGGGCGATGAAGCGCGGCGATCGCGGTGCCTTCCGCCTGCTGCTGGCGCTGGGCGCCGACCCGGCGCGTGGCAATCGCGACGGCCGCACCGCCCTGCACCTGGCGGCGATGGGCAAGTCGCGCGAATGGCTGGAAGCCCTGCTCGAGCACGGCATGTCGCCCGACACGCCGAACACGGTTACCGCCGCGACGCCGCTGTACGACGCGCTCCGCGCCGACAGCGACGAGAACATCGGCGTACTGCTGCGCGCCGGTGCGCGGCTGGATGTCGCCGACCGCAACGGCACCACGCCGCTGCACCAGGCCGCGCTCGTCAAGGATTCGTCCGCGGTGCTCCGCTTCCTCGAAGCCGGCGCCGACCCGCGCGCGACGGACCGCACCGGCGCGACGTTCCAGGACTACCTCTACAAGGGCGACCCGAAGCTGTTGAACGCCAGCGCCCGTCGCGACCTCGGGAAAATCGATGCCTGGCTCGAGGCCAATGGCGTGGGCGTGCAGCCCCGCGGCTGACGGTTCAGCGGGCCGGCCGTTCCCAGGGCGCGCGCCAGTCGGCGGGCGGCTCCAGCGCCACGCCGGCCTCTGACAGGATCCGGCGTACCAGCGCCTCCTCGGTGTCGATCGATGTGTCGGCCAGCGCCCGTACGTGGGCTTGCGCAACGCCCGCCCCGCGGCCGTCGCCCATGGCCAGCCCGGCCATCTGTTCCTGGCGCCAGTCGACGCCGCGGCGTCGTGCGTCCAGCGGTGCCCGTTCGCCGATGCTGCGGGTGAGCGCACGCGCCATCGAAAGCCCGATGCGTTCGTCCAGCACCGTCTGCGGCCTCGACAGCAGCAGGCCGGACATGTGCCGGCAGGCTGCGGCGCGTTCGGACGCGCCCAGCTGGCGGCCGGTGCAGGCGCCCAGCACCTCGCGGTAGTCCGGCACCAGCAGGCCCTGCGCGGTCACGGCCACAAGTGCGGCGCTGGCATCGGGCGACAGCGGCGAGCCATCGCCGAAGGCCGCCCATTCGGCCGCGGTGGGCGGATGCCGACGCATCGTGCCGGCCACCCAGCGCTGGAGCGCGAAGGGATCGGGCGCGTTGTGG
>DATBUS010000147.1:0-20764 GCA_036515815.1 Luteimonas sp. | reverse complement strand
TCGGCGGTCGCCATGCGGGCACGGAAGCCGTGGTCGCGCTTGCGCTTGAGGTTGCTGGGCTGGTAGGTGCGCTTGGTGGCCATGGCGGTTGCTCTGAGCGTGACGCGGAGGAAAGAACCGGCGATTCTAGTCCGGCCCGATGGCCGCGGTCAAACCCTGCCGCTCAGGCGGCGCCTCCAGCCGCCCGCCCGCCGAGCATGCTGGGGAGCGCGGTGGTAGGCTGGCTTCCCCCTTCCAACCCCCCGCCGCTCGTGGCCAGCCCACGACGCGCGGCGGGTTCCGCTGTCGGTGATGTGAACCCTACATGGATGCCTGGCCCCGCTGCCTCGAACGCCTGGAAGCCGAACTGCCGGCCGAGGATGTCCACACCTGGCTGAGGCCGTTGCAGGCGTCACGGCGCGAGGACGCGACGGTGCTGTACGCACCCAACGCATTCGTGCGCGATGCCGTGCTCGAACGCTACCTGCCGCGCATCCGCGAGTTGCTGGGACATTTCGGCGGTGGTGCCGAGGTGTCGCTGGAGATCGGCTCCCTCCCCGCCGCGCCCGCGCCGCAGCGCGTGACCCCGACGGCCGCCGCGAACGCCGCCTCGGCGACCGCCAGTGCGGCGGCGTTCCACGGCAACCTGGACCCGCACTACACCTTCGACAACTTCGTCGAGGGCCGCAGCAACCAGCTGGGCCGCGCGGCGGCCTGGCAGGCGGCGCAGAAGCCCGGCGACCGCGGCCACAATCCGCTGCTGCTGTACGGGGGCACCGGCCTGGGCAAGACCCACCTGATGTTCGCGGCCGGCAACGAGATGCGTCGAAACAACCCCGGCGCGCGCGTGCTGTACCTGCGTTCCGAGCAGTTCTACAACGCGTTCTTCCGCGCCCTGCAGGAACGTACCGCCGACCAGTTCAAGCGCCAGTTCCAGCAGCTCGACGCGCTCCTGATCGACGACATCCAGTTCTTCGCCGGCAAGGACCGCACCCAGGAGGAGTTCTTCCACACCTTCAATGCGCTGTTCGAAGGGCGGCAGCAGATCATCATGACCTGCGACCGCTTCCCGCGCGAAGTGGAAGGCCTGGAGCCGCGCCTGAAATCACGCCTGGCGTGGGGCCTGCCGGTCGCGATCGATCCGCCCGATTTCGAGACCCGCGCGGCCATCGTGCTTGCCAAGGCGCAGGAGCGCGGGACGCACGTGCCGGAAGAAGTGGCGTTCCTGCTGGCGAAGAAGATGCCGTCGAACGTGCGCGACCTCGAGGGCGCCCTGAACACGCTTTCGGCCCAGGCCAACTTCACCGGGCGGGCGATCACCACCGAGTTCGCGCAGGAGACCCTGCGAGACCTGCTGCGCGCCCAGCAGGCCGCGATCAGCATCCCAAACATCCAGAAGACCGTGGCAGACTACTACGGTCTCCAGATCAAGGACATGCTGGGCAAGAAGCGGACGCGTTCGCTGGCCCGTCCGCGCCAGATGGCGATGGCGCTGGCCAAGGAACTCACGGAGCACAGCCTTCCCGAAATCGGCGATGCCTTCGCGGGGCGCGACCACACCACGGTCCTGCACGCCTGCCGGCAGATCCGTGCGCTGGCGCAGACCGACGGCAAGCTGAGGGAGGACTGGGACAAGCTGATCCGCAAGCTCAGTGAATAGGCCTGGACGGCCGGCGTGAAACCGGTGGACCGTACCGGGACAAGCTGTGGACAACTTGCCTGCCGCCATCGGAGTCGAAAGTTGTCCACAGGTTCTCCCACCGCTGGACGCGATCTTGTCCACGGGGTTGTGTAACGAAATAAGCTTTTCAAATCAGTGCGTTGCGGGTGTTGTCAACCGATTCTTCCGACACCACCACCACCGCTTTATGTATTTATCCAATTCAAGAGCTAGGGCAAGGGGACACCACCGGCATGCGTTTCAGTCTGCAGCGAGAAGCCTTCCTCAAGCCGTTGGCGCAGGTCGTCAACGTGGTCGAACGACGGCAGACCCTGCCGGTGCTGGCAAACCTGCTGGCGCTGGTCAAGGACGGCCAGCTGTCGCTGACGGGTACCGATCTCGAGGTGGAGATGGTGGCGCGCTGCGCGGTGGACGATGCCCAGGACGGCGAGGTCACGATCCCGGCGCGCAAGCTGTTCGACATCGTCCGTGCCCTCCCCGACGGCAGCAAGGTCACCGTCAGCCAGACCGGCGACAGGATCACAGTCCAGGCCGGGCGCAGCCGGTTCACGCTGTCGAGCCTGCCGGCCAATGACTTCCCGTCGATCGACGAGGTCGAAGCGACCGAACGTGTCGAGGTTCCGGAAGCGGCGCTGAAGGAACTCATCGAACGGACCGCCTTCGCGATGGCCCAGCAGGACGTCCGTTATTACCTGAACGGTCTGCTGTTCGACCTGGGCGAGCATCGCCTGCGCTGCGTGGCCACCGATGGCCACCGGTTGGCGCTGTGCGAGGCAGCGCTGGAAGGGGGTGGCCAGGCCAAGCGCCAGATCATCGTGCCGCGCAAGGGCGTGACCGAGCTGCAGCGCCTGCTGGAAGGCGGCGACCGCGTCCTCGAACTCGAGATGGGCCGCAACCACATCCGGGTCAAGCGTGACGATGTGACCTTCACCAGCAAGCTCATTGACGGCCGTTTCCCCGATTACGAGGCGGTGATTCCGATCGGCGCCGATCGCGAGGTCCGGGTGGACCGCGAGGTGCTGCGTGCCTCGCTGCAGCGCGCCGCGATCCTGTCCAACGAAAAGTACCGTGGCGTGCGCATCGAAGTGTCCCCGGGGCAGCTCAAGATCAGCGCCCACAACCCGGAGCAGGAAGAAGCGCAGGAAGAGCTGGAAGCCGATACGTCGGTCGACGGCCTGGCCGTGGGCTTCAACGTCAACTACCTGCTGGATGCGCTGGGGGCGCTGCGGGACGAAACGGTGGTCCTGGCCCTGCGCGACGCCAATTCGTCAGCACTGGTGCGCGAAGCCGCCAATGAGCGTTCCCGCCATGTCGTGATGCCGCTGCGGCTGTGAACCCGCAGCGGTTCCACGTGGAACGCGGACGCCCGGCCTCGACCGGGCGTTCTGCTTTTCCGGGATCAGAGCCTTGCGCCTGACGCGACTCGAATTGCGGGACCTGCGCAACCTGGCGTCGGTTTGCATCGAACCGGGTCGCGGCCTGAACCTGCTGCTCGGGCCGAATGGCGCTGGCAAGACGAGCGTGCTCGAGGGCCTGCATCTGCTCGCCTACGGCCGCAGCTTCCGTGCGAGGGTGCGCGACGGACTGATCCGGACGGGTGCGCCCGCGGTGGAGGTCTTCGCCGGATGGGATGCGGGGACGGACGGGAAGCAGCGACGCGCCGGCCTGCGGCACGCTGGGGCCAACTGGGCGGCACGTGTC
Organism: Luteimonas sp.; assembly: GCA_036515815.1. Taxonomy (GTDB): domain Bacteria; phylum Pseudomonadota; class Gammaproteobacteria; order Xanthomonadales; family Xanthomonadaceae; genus Luteimonas. The sequence goes on along the minus strand of DATBUS010000147.1, from coordinate 17,403 downwards.
GACGGCAACCCGGTCTCGCACCTGGGGGAGCTGTGTGCGGCCTTCATGGTGGTGACGTTCGAGCCGGGCAGCCACGCGCTCGTTTCCGGCGGCGGGGAGCCCAGACGCCGCTTCGTCGACTGGGGCTTGTTTCACGTGGAACAGGGGTTCCTGCCCATCTGGCGGCGGTATTCGAGGGCCCTCAAGCAGCGCAACGCGCTCCTGAAGGCCGGGGCCGGGTTGTCCCAGATTTCGGCGTGGGACCATGAACTGGCAGCCTCCGGGGAGGAGCTGACCCGGAGGCGCGCGCTTTACCTCGACCGCTTGCAGGAGCGGCTGGAGCCCGTCGCCGCGGCACTCGCGCCATCCCTGGGCCAGGCCCACCTGGAATTCGACCCGGGCTGGCGACAAGGCAGTCTTTCGCTTGCCGACGCGTTGGCAGTCGCCCGGGAGCGTGACCGAACCTATGGCCACACGAGTGTCGGGCCCCATCGCGCCGACTGGGTGCTGCACCTTTCGGGCAAGCCGCGTGGCGAAGCGCTGTCCCGGGGGCAGGCGAAGCTCGCCGCCCTGTCCTGCCTGTTTGCGCAAGCGGTCGATTGTGCCGAAGAGCGCGGGGACTGGCCGGTCATTGCACTCGACGACCTGGCGTCCGAACTCGATGCGTTGCACCGGGAAAGAGTCCTTGGATTTCTGGCCAGCGTGCCTGCCCAAGCATTCATCACCGGCACGGACGTCCTGGTGGCGGAGGCGCCGATGACGCTGTTCCACGTGGAACACGGGTCGGTTCGGCCCGCCTAACCCCGCAGTGGGCGTGTTCCACGTGAAACATGGCCCTTTGAGAGGCTGCAGGCTCCGGCAAAGAGGATTGTTTCACGTGGAACCGCCAGGATTGATCGTCGGTGCTGCTGCCTGGTGCCTGGTGCCTGGTGCCCGGTACCTGGTGCATCCGTGCGATGGCGTAATCGCGGGTCGATCGACCCGCCGCACCGCCTGGCATCTGGCCGCGCTCTCGGGGCGTGGCCACCCACTACGGGCAACGGCAGGGCATCAGCGATGCGGGCGGGAAGCCGCCAGGCCGGCTATGCGGAAAGGGATGGGGCTCCGGGGATGCGGGGTGCTGGTCAGGCAATGGTGGCCTCGTCAGCCACGACCAGGGCGTTCTGGGCGCCCCCGGGGTGCGGGCGCCACGCGGATCCCCGCGCAGGACTGCGCCAGCGGTCCAGCGCAGTCGCCAGGCCGCTCTTGAGCGCCTCCCGTGACCTGCTGCGCCGCGCAAGCTGCTTCAACTGGTGTCCTGCGCGGCCGTGGGGTCATCATTCGCCCCGAATCCGGCGGAGCAGGACGCCCGACGCGGAGGCCCTTCCGACACCCGACGCCCCGGCGCCGTCCTGCCGGCCGTCAGCGTGGCGAGCGCAGGATTGCCAGTCGCAGCCCGCACGCGTACGCGGGACGATCCATGCGTGGCGCTCGCCACCCCACGGCTGTGCGCCCCGCGGCGGCAGGCGCGGCAGAGTGCCCCTTGCCAAGCAGCCCGAAATGCTATAATCGCCGTCTCAAGCCCTATAAGTAATGTGTCCCGCCATCGTCCATGGCGGCGGCCATTGCCGGGCGTTTCCACGGCCTGAAGCACCTCGATGACCGAAGAACAGGGCAGCACCCCCGAGACCGCCGCCAACACCGGCTACGACTCCAGCAAGATCACCGTCCTGCGCGGCCTCGAGGCCGTCCGCAAGCGCCCGGGCATGTACATCGGCGACGTGCACGACGGCACCGGCCTGCACCACATGGTGTTCGAAGTGGTGGACAACTCGATCGACGAGGCCCTGGCCGGCCACGCCGACGACATTTCGGTGACCATCCACGAGGATGGCTCGGTCTCCGTGTCCGACAACGGTCGCGGCATCCCGGTCGATATCCACAAGGAAGAGAACGTCTCGGCGGCCGAGGTGATCCTCACCGTGCTGCATGCCGGCGGCAAGTTCGACGACAACAGCTACAAGGTGTCCGGCGGCCTTCACGGCGTAGGCGTGTCGGTGGTCAACGCGCTCTCCGAGCACCTGTGGCTCGACATCTGGCGCGATGGCGAGCACCACCAGCAGGAATACTCGCTGGGCGAGCCGCTGTATCCGCTCAGGGCCGTGGGCCCGGCGGGCGAGCGCCGCGGCACCACGCTGCGCTTCAAGCCGGCGCGGGAGATCTTCAGCGACGTCGAGTTCCACTACGAGGTGCTGGCACGCCGCCTGCGCGAACTGTCGTTCCTCAACTCGGGCGTGCGCATCACGCTTGCCGACGAGCGCGCGGAGTCGCGCCGCGACGTGTTCCAGTACGAGGGCGGCATCCGCTCCTTCGTCGAGCACCTGGCGCAGCTGAAGACGCCGCTGCACCCGAAGGTGATCGCGGTCTCCGGCGAGGAGAACGGCATCACGGTGGAGGTGGCGCTGCAGTGGACGGACTCCTACCAGGAGACCATGTTCTGCTTCACCAACAACATCCCGCAGAAGGATGGCGGTACCCACCTTCAGGGTTTCCGCGCCGCGCTCACGCGCACCCTGACCAACTACATCGAACAGAACGGCATTGCGAAGCAGGCCAAGGTGAGCCTGTCGGGCGACGACATGCGCGAAGGCATGATCGCGGTGCTGTCGGTGAAGGTGCCGGACCCGAGCTTCTCGTCGCAGACCAAGGAAAAGCTGGTCTCGTCCGACGTGCGGCCGGTGGTCGAACACACCTTCGGTGCCAAGCTGGAAGAGTTCCTGCAGGAAAACCCCAACGAGGCCAAGGCGATCGCCGGCAAGATCCTCGATGCCGCGCGTGCGCGCGAGGCCGCTCGCAAGGCCCGCGACCTGACGCGCCGCAAGGGCGCGCTCGACATCGCAGGCCTGCCGGGCAAGCTCGCCGACTGCCAGGAAAAGGACCCCGCGCTGAGCGAACTCTTCATCGTCGAGGGTGACTCGGCCGGTGGTTCTGCCAAGCAGGGCCGCAACCGGAAGAACCAGGCGGTGCTGCCCCTGCGCGGCAAGATCCTCAACGTGGAACGCGCGCGTTTCGACCGCATGCTCGGCTCGGCCGAAGTCGGCACGCTGATCACCGCGCTCGGCACCGGGATCGGCAAGGACGAATACAACCCGGACAAGCTGCGCTACCACCGCATCATCATCATGACCGACGCCGACGTCGACGGCGCCCATATCCGCACCCTGCTGCTGACCTTCTTCTACCGCCAGATGCCGGAGCTGATCGAGCGCGGGCACGTCTATATCGGCCTTCCGCCGCTGTACAAGGTCAAGCAGGGCAAGTCGGAGCTGTACCTGAAGGACGACGCCGCACTGGATGCCTACCTGGCCGGGAATGCCGTGGAAGGCGCGTCGCTGTTGCCAGCCAGTGGCGAGCCGCCGATCACCGGCGCGGCGCTGGAGAAGCTGCTCCTGGCCTATGCCGCGGCGCGCGACACCATCGCCCGCAACGCCTGGCGCTACGACCCCGAGCTGCTGGGTGCGTTGATCGACTTCACCCCGCTCGACGCCGATGCCCTCGCCGGCAACGTCGACGAACGCCACGAGCTCGACATGCTCGAGAAGCGCCTCAACGAATCCGGGCTCGGCAAGGCGCGCTACAGGCTCGAGTTCCAGCCGCCCACCGGCAATGTCGGTGCCGCGCTGGTGGTGAAGCGCCGGCACATGGGCGTGGACGCAGTCCAGGTGCTGCCGTTCTCGGCCTTCGAGGGTGGCGAGCTGCGCGCGCTGCGCGACGCCGCGGCCCTCCTCAGCGGCCTGGTGCGCGAGGGTGCCCAGATCACGCGCGGCAACCGCACGCAGGCGGTCACGAGCTTCTCGCAGGCGCAGGCCTGGCTGCTGGAGGAAGCAAAGAAGGGTCGCCAGATCCAGCGCTTCAAGGGCCTGGGTGAAATGAATCCGGAGCAGCTGTGGGATACAACGGTGAACCCGGAGACGCGGCGCCTGCTGCAGGTGACGATCGAGGACGCGGTCGGTGCCGACCAGATCTTCAGCACGCTCATGGGCGACGTGGTCGAGCCGCGCCGCGCCTTCATCGAAGACAACGCACTGCGGGTTTCCAACCTCGACGTCTGAACGGACAGGTTGACGCCGCCTTCAGCAGGCGGCACCTACAACAACCCGATCAGAACCAGGATGTCGCCATGAGGACTCTTCCGATCGCCGCCGCCATCGCCGCCACCCTGGCGGTGGCGGCCTGTGCCACCACCACCTCGTCCACCGGGCGCACGCAATACGTCGGGGCGGTCTCGCAGGAACAGCTCGACCAGCTGGGCGCGCAGGCCTTCAACGAGCAGAAGGCGCAGATGCGCCAGACCAGCGACGCATCGCAGAAGCGCTACGTCGACTGCGTGGTGAACGCGATCGTCGCCCAGCTGCCGGCCGCGCAGCGGCGCATCGCCTGGGAGACGGCGGTGTTCGTGGACGACAACCCGAACGCCTTCGCCCTGCCGGGCGGCAAGGTCGGCGTCTACACCGGCATCTTCAATGTCGCGAAGAACCAGGACCAGCTTGCCGCGGTGATCGCGCACGAGGTGGGCCATGTGGTCGAGAAGCACCACGACGAGCGCATCACCCGGCAGGTGGGCGCCCAGGGCGCACTCGGCGTGGTCGGCGCCCTGGTGGGTTCGCGCTACGGCGAAGGTGCGACCCAGGCCACCAACCAGCTCGGCGGCGCCGCCCTGCAGACGGCCTTCCTCCTCCCTGGCTCGCGCGTGCAGGAGAGCGAGGCCGACGTGGTCGGGCAGCGCCTGATGGCGGCCGCCGGATTCGATCCGCGACAGGCGGTCAACCTGTGGCAGAACATGATCGCCGCAAGTGGCGGTTCGCGTCCGCCGCAGTGGCTTTCGACCCATCCCGACCCATCGGCGCGCATCGGGGAGCTGCAGTCGCGTGCAGCATCGCTGGTGCCCACCTGGGAGCAGGCTCGCGCCGCCGGGCGGCGACCCGCCTGCCGCTGACGGCCCGTTGCCATCGTCCGATGGTGCGGTCGCGCCACGGCCATCGATTCTGTTAGGTTTGGCACCCCCTACAGCGCTGCGGTGACACCGTTGCGCTTTGCCACCAGAGGCCAGCCATGTCCGCATCCATCCTTCATCGCACCCTCCTGACGGCCGCGGTCGCCACCGTCCTCGGCTTCGCCGCTGCTCCCGCACCGGTCTTCGCCCAGGACGGCGAGCAGCGCAGCGAACGCCGCAGTGCGCGCGATGCCCATCGCAGCCAGCAGCGCCGCCCGTCCAGGTCGTCGGCCGAGGAAGCCACCACCGTGGCCGAGGAATACCCGCAGGCCACGCGCAAGGATCCGGGGCTGCGGACCAGCCCGCGCATGGGCGCGCAGCTCAACAAGCTGTCCGAGGCCCAGCAGGCGGGTGACCTCGCCGCGGCCGAGGCCGCCGCGTCGGGCATCCTGGAAAACGACAAGGCGAATGCCTATGAGCGCGCCCTCGCGATGCGCCTGCTTGCCGATGTCCTGATGGATACCGACACCAAGCGCGCGGCCGATTACATGCGCCAGGCGATCGAGGCGGAAGGCCTCAACAACAACGACCACTACAACACCATGCTTGGCCTGGCCCAGCTGCAGCTCCAGGAAGAGGATTACAACGCGGCGCTCGCGACGCTCGACCGCCTCGTGTCGGAAACCCGCTCGGACAAGCCCGAGTTGCAGGTGCTGCGCGGCAACGCGCTCTATCGCCTCGAGCGCTACGATGATGCCATCGCCGCGCTGGAGCCGGTGGTCAAGGGCAACCCGCAGGCGCGCGCCGACTGGACGCAGCTGCTGATGGCGTCCTACGCCGATGCAGGGCGTGCGAACGAGGCCACCACGCTCGCCGAACAGGTGGCGAGCCAGGTGCCGGGCGACAAGCGCGCCCAGCTCAACCTCGCCAATGTCTACCTGCAGGCCGACGACTATCCCAACGCGATCGCCGTCTACGAGCGCCTGCGCCAGGCCGGCGAACTCACCGACGAGCGCGACTACAGCAACCTCGCCGCGCTGTACCTGAACTCCGAGAACGGCGAGCGCAACGCGATCAGCGTGCTCACCGAGGGCCTGGACAAGGGCCTGCTGAAGCCCGACTACCGCACCTATTCGTCGCTGGCGCAGGCGTACTACTTCAGCGACCAGTACGACAAGGCGATCGAGTTCTATGGCAAGGCCGCGCCGCTCGACGAGGACGGTGGTACGTGGCTGAACCTCGCCAAGGTGCTGGCGAACGAGGGCCGCAGCGCGGAATCCAAGGCCGCGGCGCAGAAGGCCCTTGACAAGGGGCTGGCCAATCCGGAAGAGGCCCGCAAGCTGCTTTCGCGCTGAAACGACGTGCAAAACATGACTTTTGACGCGGTGGTAACGCGCTGCACGATTGGTATAAGCTTGGAAATTCCCGCGCAGAACACGGTCGCGGATCCAGACAACATTCGGGGCGCTCGCCGCCCGGCCAGAATCGAGTTCCCCGCATGACGCAGCACGCCAAGACCCTTGACCGGAACAATGAAGAGGACGAGGGCCTCAACTGGGCGCGTATCGCCGGCTTCACCATGGTGGTGGCCTTCCACGCCGCCGCCGTCCTGCTCCTGCTGGCGCCGGTGAATCCGCCGAGCGCCGCGCAGGAGGAAGAACAGGTCACCCGCGTGGTGATCATCGAACCGCCGCCGCCGCCGCCGCCGCCGCCGCCGCCGCCGCCGAAGCCGCCGGAGCCCCAGCCGATCAGGGAGCTGGTGCCGCCGCAGCCTTCGCCGCTGCCGCCGCCGCCGGAGGAGCCGCCGGTCGTGTTCGACGAGCCCTCGCCGATGGATACCCCGGCACCGCCGCCGGCGCCGCCCGCTCCGCCGGCCCCGGCACCCAGCATCGGCGCCAGCGTGGATCCGTCCTCCAGGAGCATGAACCCGCCGAAGTACCCGCCGGCAGCGCTCCGCGCAGGCATCACCGGCCAGGTCATCCTGGTGGTCGAAGTCGACGCGCAGGGCAACGTGACCAACGTGTCGGTCGAGAAGTCCAGCCGCAACCGCGACCTCGACCGCGCCGCGATCGATGCCGCCCGCCGCTGGCGCTTCAACCCCGAAGTGCGCGACGGCGTGCCCGTGGCCGGCCGCGTGCGCGTCCCGGTGGACTTCGTCCTCTGACGCGGCCACCACCGCCAGCGCTCCCGCTTCAGCTACACCCGCTTCGCCCGCTCCATCCTTTCAACATCACTACATCTAGAAGGTAAGCGTCATGCTGCAGGAAACCACTAACGTCCCCGCCGCCGGAGGCAGCAACGCCGCAGCGCTCCAGCAGATGGGCTTCGCGGACATGATCCAACACATGGACGCGGTCGGCTGGGTGGTGCTCATCACCCTCCTGGTCATGTCGGCCATGTCGATCTACTGGATCATCTTCAACGCCATCAAGCACATGCGCCTGCGTGGCAGCTCGGACCGCGTCGTCAACACGTTCTGGGAAACCCAGAACGCGCAGGACGCGATCCGTTCGATGGAAGAAGAGCGTCGCAGCGAGCCCTTCTCCAAGGTCGCACTCGATGCCGCCCAGGCCGCCGCCCACCACCAGCGCCATGAAGGTTCGCGCCTGGTCGAGTCGCTCAACCGCTCCGAGTTCGTCGACCGCGCGCTGCGCCAGGGCGTGACCCGCGAGTCGCTGAAGCTCGAGGCCGGCCTGACCGTGCTCGCCACCGTCGGTGCCACCGCGCCCTTCGTCGGCCTGCTCGGCACCGTGTGGGGCATCTACCGCGCCCTGATCCGCATCGGCGCCAGCGGCCAGGCCGACATCGGCGCGGTTGCCGGTCCGGTCGGCGAGGCGCTGATCATGACCGCGATCGGCCTCGGCGTCGCGATCCCGGCGGTGCTCGGCTACAACTTCTTCGTCCGCCTGAACCGCGGCGTGAACAACAAGCTCGACACCTTCGCCCACGACCTGCACGACTTCTTCGCCACCGGCTCGCGCGTCGGCGAGCAGAAGAACTAAGTACGCAGACGGACAGGCCCGAGGAGAACCGACATGGCTTACAGTTCGAGTGGTAGGGGCCATGACAAGGTCAACGCCACGATCAACATCGTGCCGCTGGTCGACGTGATGCTGGTGCTGCTGATCATCTTCATGGTCACGGCACCGCTGATGGCCCACAAGGTCAAGGTCGAGCTCCCGGAGGCCAATCTGGACGAGCGGCCCGAGGCTGCGGGGTCGGTCATGCCGATCACGATCGCGGTGACCGACAACGGCGACATCTTCCTTAACGATTCGCCGGTGACCCTCCAGCTGCTGGAGAGCTCACTGGCGGTCGAGGCCCAGAAGACGCCGCAGCCGCCGGTCAACGTCCGCGCTGACAGGACCACGAAGTACGGAATGGTGAAGGAAGTCGTCCAGGTCGCGCAGCAGCAAGGCATGCGCAAGGTCGGCTTCGTCGCCACCCGCGAGAGCAACTGATCCGGAGTTTGCACCATGGCTTTTTCATCCGATTCCGGTGACGGCCCGATGGCCGACATCAACATCATTCCGCTCTGCGACGTGATGCTGGTGCTGCTCATCATCTTCATGGTCACCGCGCCCCAGCTGTCGTATCCGATCGACATCGACCTGCCACAGCGTTCCACGAATCCACCGGTCAACCCGGTGGATCCGCCGGAGCCGGTCCGGCTCCGGATCGATGCCGCCGGCCAGGTGTTCTGGAACGACAGCCCGACCCCGATGTCCGCACTGCGGAACATGATGGAGAGCGAGGTCCAGCGCGATCCCAACAACCAGCCCACGCTCGAAATCGACGTCAATTCCGAGGCCGATTACGGTGTGCTGGCCAAGGTGCTGGCCGAAGCGAAGAACGCACAGATGATGAAGATCGGTTTCGTCAGGAACTGATCCGCAAGACCTCCGCGGCGTCGCCTGCAGCGCGCCGCGGAGGACAACACGCTTGCTTTCTTGCGCCGCCCCGAAACGGGCGGCGTTTTTTTTTGGGCTTGGCTGTGGGGTGGGGCTGGAAAGGCCTTGCCACGGATTTACGCGGATTGCGCGGATCGGGTCGGGGCCAGACCGGAAGAGCTATCGAGGATCAAGATGGATGCCGGATCCACGGACGCACGAAGGCCGCGGCAGAGGCTCACCACCTTTCTCCTTGGCTTCTGCTCTATCCGTGTAGATCCGCGTCTATCCGCGTGGATCCGTGGCAAGAGCTCTTCCGGACCCTCACAGCAGGGCGAGGTACCGGCGGACCGTGGGGGCGAGGCCTTCGTAGAGGGATTCGCTGATCAGGGCGTGGCCGATGGAGACTTCCTCGATGCCGGGGATGGCGGCGAGGAAGTCGCGTAGGTTCGACTGGCTGAGGTCGTGGCCGGCGTTGACGCCGAGGCCGGCGGCCCGGGCGCGGCGCGCCGTGTCGGCGCAGGCCGCCAGCGCGAGGGAGGCGTCGCCGGCGGCATGGGCGTCGGCGTAGGGGCCGGTGTAGATCTCGATGCGGTCGGCACCAGCCTCCGCGGCGGACTCGACGGCGCTACCGGCGTCGGCGAAGAGGCTGACCCTGCAGCCCAGGGACTTCAGCTCGGCGATCAGCGGGGCGAGGCGCTCGCGGTCGCGCGCGAAGTCGAAGCCGTGGTCCGAAGTTATCTGGCCATCGTCATCGGGCACGAGCGTGGCCTGGGCCGGGCGCGCGTCCCGGCAGAGGGCGATGAAGCCCGGATAGCCCGGGCGCGGCGCCGCAAAGGGATTGCCTTCGAGGTTGAGTTCGACGCCGCGTTCCGATGCGAGGGCGGCCAGAGCCATGACGTCGTCGGCGCGGGTATGGCGGGCGTCTGGCCGTGGGTGCAGGGTCAGGCCGTGGGCGCCCGCGTCCAGGCAGGTGCGCGCGGCGCGCAGCATGTCGGGCTCGGCGCCACCGCGCGAGTTGCGCAGCACGGCGATCTTGTTGAGGTTGACGCTGAGGCGGGTCATGGGCGGCAGGATACGCTGCCACGCACCACCGGTTCAGCCGTCGCCGCCACCCGGGTCGGATCGGGCCGCGGCACCGCCCGATGCGGCGGCCACCACGGCACCACCCCCGGCATCGGCTGCGCGGCGCGTTTCGGCCTGCTCGCGCAGGCGTTTCATCTCGATCGGGTCCAGCATCATGCTGTCGTCGCGCGCCCGGTTGCCCATGCGCTGGGCCAGCAGGCCGAGCACCCAGGCCACCGTGCATGCCAGCGCGGCCAGCAGGCACAGGACCACCAGCGCCATGGAGGAGACATTGAGCGCCACCGCGAAGGCGGCCACGGCCAGGAGCAGGAACAGCCAGGGCATGGAGGTTCTCCGCAGGATCGGAACCGCAGTCTAGCCCGGGCGACGGCGACTTCGCCCGGCCGCCCGGCGCCGGCCTGCCGCCACTGGTCGCGCGCTCGCGGGCAGGCGCCGCGGGCGGCACCATGCCCGGCGTCGTCGCCTCTACAACAAGGGCGACATCAGGCGGGCCAGCGCCTCGGGCAGCCGCGCGCCGAGAAGCGATCGCTGGCGCCCACGCTGCACCCTCGGCGCACTCGCCAGCTCGCCCTCGAACAGCGCCGCCATCCGTGACGCGAGCTCGCGGTCGTCGAACAGCACCGACACCTCGAAGTTGAGGCGGAAGCTGCGGTGGTCGAAGTTCGCGCTGCCGATCAGTACGAGCTCGTCGTCCACCAGCAGGCTCTTGCTGTGCAGCATGCGCGGGCCGTACTCGTAGATCTTCACTCCGGCCAGCAGCAGGGCACCGAAGTAGGAGCGCGCGGCCAGTGTCACCAGCTTCGAATCACTCTCGCGCGGCACCATCAGGCGCACGTCCAGACCGGCCGCCGCGGCCGAGGTCAGAGCCATCATCGCGGCCTCCCCGGGTACGAAGTAGGGCGTGGTCATCCACACCCGGTGCTTCGCGGCATGGATCGCGGAGACGTGCATGCGGTGGATGCCCTCCCACGGCGAATCCGGCCCCGAGACCAGCACCTGGGCGCGGATCGGGCCGGGGTCGCCATCGGGCGGGGTATCGCGCGTGACGCTGGACAGGAAGCCGTGCTCGCCGGTGGCATAGGCCCAGTCCTCGCAGAAGACCAGCTGCAGCCGGCGCACGACAGGCCCCTCCAGGCGCAGGTGCAGGTCACGGTAGGCGGCATCGCCCAGGCGCTCGTCCTGCTCGTCGCTCACGTTCATGCCGCCGGTGTAGGCGATGCGGCCGTCGATGACGACGATCTTGCGGTGCGTGCGCAGGTTGGCCCAGGGCCTGCGCCAGAACTGGCCGAAGCGCATCGGATGGAACCACGCCAGCTCGCCACCGGCATCCAGCAGGGGCTGGAAGAAGCGGCGCGCGGCGCCGGAGCCGATCGCATCCACCAGCAGCCGCACCTCGACGCCGGCGCGCGCGCGCTCCACCAGGGCATCGCGCAGCGCCGTGCCGGTGCGGTCCGGCTCGTAGATGTAGTACTCGAGGTGCACGTGGCGGGTGGCCCGTGCGATGTCGGCCAGCAGGGCCTCGTACTTCGCGGCGCCGTCGACCAGCAGGCGCACGTCGCGCGCGGTGGACGGCGCCAGCCCGGAGGTGGCGCTGCCGAGGCGGGCGAGCTCGGCGGCATCGGCGTGGGCGCCGCCGTCGAAGCTGCGCGTGGCTTCGGCGGATTCGCGGCTGCGCGCGCGCCGCAGCCGCTGGCGGCGGATCCGTTGCGGCCCGAACACGTGGTAGACGAGGAAACCGAGATAGGGCAGCAGGGCCAGGCCGAGCAGCCAGCTGAGCGTCGCCACCGGTTCGCGCTTCTGCAGCACGATCCAGCCGCCCAGCAGCAGCAGGTAGGCGGCCCAGGCCGCGATCAGCCAGCTGCCCAGGTGGGGAATCGACAACAGGCCCTGCCAGGCTTCGTGCAACACGTCCAGGTGCTTCCCCCGTCGCAGGGACTGAGACAACAGCGGTCTAGGCTAGCGGGATGCGCGATGATGGCAAAGCCAGGCTTGCCGCCCTGGGGCCCCTGAAGGGCCGCGGCGCGGGCTCGCGCGTCACCGGCCGGTTCGAACAGCGCACCGCCAGTCGCGAGGACGACGGCTGGGGCTCGGCCCATGACTTCAGCGATGCAAGCGGGGAGGCGCTGGAGCCCGGGCCGGCCACCGTGGTCACCGCCGAGCGCGCGCGCAGCATCATCAGCCGCAACCAGTCCCCGGACATCGGCTTCGCCCAGTCGATCAATCCCTACCGCGGCTGCGAGCACGGCTGCGTCTACTGCTTCGCCCGGCCCAGCCATGCCTATCTGGACCTGTCCCCGGGACTCGACTTCGAAACCCGGCTGTTCGCCAAGACCAATGCGGTCGAACTGCTGCGCACCGAGCTGGCGCGGCCTCGCTACGTCTGTGCGCCAATCGCGCTTGGGGTGAACACCGATGCCTACCAGCCGCTGGAGCGCCGCGAGCGCATCACCCGGGGACTGCTGGAAGTGCTGGCCGAGACCCGGCATCCGGTGCACCTGATCACCAAGAACGCCCTGGTGTTGCGCGACCTCGACCTGCTGGCGCCGATGGCCCGGGACGGGCTGGTGCAGGTCTCGCTGTCGGTGACCACGCTCGACAACCGGCTCTCGGCACGCATGGAACCGCGGGCATCCGCGCCGCATACCCGGCTCAAGGCCATTGCCGCGCTGCACGAGGCGGGCGTGCCGGTGAGCGTGATGGTGGCACCGGTGATCCCGGCGATCACCGATGCCGAACTCGAAGCGATCCTTGCGGCTGCGCGCGAAGCAGGCGCGGTGGATGCGTCCTACGTACTGCTGCGCCTGCCGCACGAGCTGAAGGAGATCTGGCGCGAGTGGCTGGCGCAGCACTATCCGGACCGCGCCGCGCACGTGATGAGCCTGGTGTCGCAGATGCGCGGCGGGCGCGATTACGACAGCGCGTTCGGCACGCGCATGCGCGGGCAGGGGCCCTTCGCACAGCTGCTCGCGGCGCGCTTCGCGAAGGCCCGTAGACAGCTGGGATTCACCCATCTTCCCGGGATGGACTGCAGCCGCTTCGTCGCGCCCGCGAAACCGGTGCCGGAGCCCCCGACATCCCCCCAGGGCCGCCTGTTCTAGCGGCGCCAGCGCCCGGCCTTACACGCACCGGAGACGCCGCCCTGGTGTACGGTGCGCCGATGAAAGATCAGTTCCGCCAAGCCGCGGAGACCTCCGGGGACGTGTCCGCCGGCCCGGCGGGCGCGGCCGCGTCGGCGCCGGACGACCTCGGCGAGCGCCTGCGCGCCTGCGAGGCCGAACTGGCCACCGTACTGAGCGAGCAGGCGCTGGTCTCGCACGGCATCGCCCACGACCTGCGCGCGCCGCTGCGCGCGATCCAGGGCTTCGCCGCGATGCTCGAGGCGGGCTCCGGCGAACGCCTGGACGACACCGGGCGCGACCAGCTCGCGCGTATCCGCGCCGCGGCCACGCGCATGGCCTCGCTGATCGATTCCCTGCAGGCGCTGTCCCGCGCGTCGCATGACACGCTCGAGATCAGCGACGTGGACGCCAGCATGCTGGCCGACTGGGCGCTGGTCGAGCTGTGCGACGCCGAGCCGGGGCGCAAGGTGGAAGCGGACGTCCAGCCCGGCATCCGCGTGCGCGCCGACGAGCGCCAGCTGAAGCAAGTCTTCGACCATCTGCTGCACAACGCCTGGAAGTTTTCCGCGGACCGCCAAGTGGTGCATGTCTCGGTGGACGCCGAGTCCATTGGCGACGTCGTGCGCATCCGCGTGCGCGACCGGGGCACGGGCTTCGAGCCGCAACACGCCGGACGCGTGTTCGAGCCCTTCCAGCGCCTGCATGGCCTCGACCAGGGCGGGGGCCACGGGCTGGGCCTGGCGATCGCGCGCCGCATCACCGAACGCATGCGTGGCCGTATCTGGGCGGAGAGCACGCCGGGCGAGGGCAGCGTGTTCCACGTCGAACTGCCCGCGGCCGGGAGGCCAAGCGCCGCATGAGCACGCGCCCGATCCTGCTCGTCGAGGACAATCCGGACGACGTCGAACTGACCCGCATCGCGTTTGCCCAGGCCAATATCGCCAATCCGCTGCACGTGGTCGACAACGGCGTGGAAGCGCTGGATTACCTGTTCGGCCGCGGCGCCTGGGCCCGCCAACCCCGCCACGAGGCACCAGCCCTGATCCTGCTGGACCTCAACATGCCGCGCATGGACGGCCGCGAAGTGCTGCAGGCCATCCGCGCCGACGCCGAGACCTGCAGCCTGCCGGTGGTGGTGATGACCACCAGCGCCGAGCCCTTCGACGTCGAGGCCTGCTACCTGCTGGGTGCCAACAGCTATATCCGCAAACCGGTCGACTTCGACCAGTTCATGGGCGCGGTGAAGCAGGTCGGCATGTACTGGCTGGTACTGAACCACCCGCGGGAGTAGCTCGCAAAAAAGCTTTTTCAGCCCGCGGCGAACAGCTGCTCGGCGCGCTGGAACAGGATCCAGCTGGTGGCGATGAACTTGTCGCCGCCTTCGGGGCGGTTGCCGCGGTGGGTGTGGGTGAAGGCGGTCGGGGCGATGAGGAGGTCGCCGGTGCGGGGGGCGACCTTGCGCTGCTGGAACAGGAACTCGGTTTCGCCGGCGTCGAAGCCGTCGTTGAGGTAGATCGTCCAGAGCAGGTGGCGGTGCAGGGTTTCGCACTGCGGGTCGCGCGGATAGAGCTCGCAGTGCCAGTACGGATAGCCGCCTTCGCCGGCCGCATACCACTGAAGGTTGACCGCGCCCGGGCGCAGGCAGGCCATGGCCAGCTGGCCCAGGGCGCGGTCGTCCATTGCGGCGATGTCGTCGGCCTCGAGGCGGCGCAGGGCACCGTCGGGGCCGGGTTGCTGGAGCATGAGCGGCGCGATCAGCGCCTGCGGGTAGCGGCGGAGATAGGCCAGCAGGCCCTTGTACACCGCCACGTTGAGCGCCTGCTCGACATCGGCCCAGTCGGCGCGTCCGGCCAGGCCGATGTCGCGGCTCTTCTTCAGTTCGGGAAACACCCCGCTGCCGACCTGCCCCGGCTGCAGGGCATCACTTGCACGCATCCGTTCGACGATGGCCGCGCAGACCGCCCCGTCGAGGGCGGCGGGAAAGACTTCGATGAAGTCGGTGGCGGGGAGTGCGGTCATCTACGGTCCAGGCTCCGGGGACGGAACAATCCACTGTGGGAGCGGCTACAGCGGCGAACGGGATGGGTTGCGATCGCGGCTGTAGCCGCTCCTACAGGGTGGGGGTCAGGTGGCGTCGTGCTCGCGGTGATAGCGGGTGGCGGCTTCGACTTCGGCCTTCGAGCCCAGGAACACCGGCACGCGCTGGTGCAGCCCGGTCGGGGCGACGTCCATGATGCGTTCGCGGCCGTTGGTGGCGGCACCGCCGGCCTGCTCGATCAGGAAGGCCATCGGGTTGGCCTCGTACATCAGGCGCAGCTTGCCCGGCTTGCCCGGGTCCTTGCGGTCCCAGGGATAGATGAAGATGCCGCCGCGGGTGAGGATGCGATGCACGTCGGCCACCATCGAGGCCACCCAGCGCATGTTGAAGTCCTTGCCGCGCGGGCCCTCCTTGCCGGCCAGCAGGTCGCGCACGTAGTCCTGCATCGGCGCTTCCCAGTGGCGCTGGTTGGACATGTTGATCGCGAATTCCTTCGTCTCCTCCGGGATGCGGATCGACTCGCGGGTGAGCATGAAGGTGCCGGTCTCGCGGTCCAGGGTGAAGGCATGGGTGCCGTGGCCGAAGGTCAGCACGAGCGTGGTCTGCGGGCCGTAGACGCAGTAGCCGGCGGCGACCTGGGCGGTGCCGGGCTGCAGGAAGTCGCCGTCGTCGACCGCGGCGACGCCGTCGGGCGCGCGCAGCACCGAGAAGATGGTGCCCACCGAGACGTTGACGTCGATGTTGCTGGAGCCGTCGAGGGGATCGAACAGCAGCAGGTAGTTGCCGCGCGGATAGGCGTCGGGGATCGGGAAGCAGTGGTCCATCTCCTCCGACGCGCAGGCCGCCAGGTGCCCGCCCCAGGCGTTGGCCTCGAGCAGGATCTCGTTGCTGATCACGTCGAGCTTCTTCTGCGCCTCGCCCTGGACGTTGCCGGTGCCGGCGTCGCCCAGCACGCCGCCGAGCGCGCCCTTGCCGACCGCGATCGAGATGCTGGTGCAGGCGCGCGCGACCACCGCGATGAGCTGGCGCAGGTCGGCGTTGATGCGACCGGCGCGCTGCTCCTCGATCAGGTGGCGGGTGAGGGAGACGGCATGGCGGGGGCTGGACATGGCGACCTGCGAGGTGTTGGACAGGGCCATTCTCCGGCCTGCCGCCGGGGAAGCAAGCGCATGGCAGACTGCGGCTCCCGTCGATACCGGCCCCCGGCGTGACCGAAGACACCATCGCACTGCTGTACGCGCTCTCCGCCGCGCTGGGCGCCGGCCTGCTGGTCGGGCTGGTGCGCGAGCGCGCCCACGCCACCCATGCCACCGCCGGCCTGCGCACCCATGCGCTGGTGGCGCTGGCGGCGGCGGTCGCGGCCTGGCTCGGCACCGGGGTGCTGCTGGTGGCGCTGGCCGCGGTGGCGCTGCTGGCGGCGATGTCCTACCACGCCAGCCACGAGGACGATCCCGGCCTGACCGGCGAGGTCGCGCTGGTCGCCACGGCGCTGCTGGGTGCGCTGGCGGTGCGCTCGCCCGGGGTCGCGACCGGGCTGGCGGTGGTGGTGGCGGTGCTGCTGTTCGCGAAGCGGCCGCTGCACACGCTGACGCGCGAGCTGCTGAGCGAGCGCGAGGTCTTCGACGGCCTGTTCCTGCTGGCCGCGGCACTGGTGGTGCTGCCGCTGCTGCCCGACCGCGGCTTCGGCCCCTACGGTGCGCTCAACCCGCGAACGCTGTGGCTGCTGGTGGTGCTGGTGATGGCGGTCGGGGCCGTGGGCCACGTGGCGCTGCGGGTG
The DNA here is from genome assembly GCA_036515815.1 of Luteimonas sp. Classification (GTDB taxonomy): domain Bacteria; phylum Pseudomonadota; class Gammaproteobacteria; order Xanthomonadales; family Xanthomonadaceae; genus Luteimonas. The sequence goes on along the minus strand of DATBUS010000147.1, from coordinate 542 downwards.
ATCGGCAACCGCTGGGGGCTGGCGGTGTCGGGCTTCTTCGCCGGCTACGTGTCCTCGACCGCGGCGGTGCTGGGCTTCGGCCAGCGCGCGAAGGAGTCGCCGCAGCTGATGCGCTCGGCGGTGGGCGCCGCGCTGCTGGCCAACCTGGCCTCGCTCACCCTGGCCGTGCCGGTGCTGGGCGCGCTGTCGCCGGCCCTGGTCGCGGAACAGCGCTGGATCCTGGTCGCCGTCGGCGCGGTGCTGCTGGCCGGCGGCCTGCTGGGGCTGCACGCCGGGCGCGAGGACGAGGTGGCGCCGCCGACCGCGCAGACGCGGATGTTCCGCTTCGGCCACGCGCTCGGCTTCGCGGTCCTGGTCGGCGGCATGGTGCTGCTGGCGGCGGCGCTGAACCGGTGGATCGGCGCCGGCGGCGCGATGGCGGCCGCGGTGATCGCCGCCGCGGCCGAGCTGCACGCGTCCATCGCCACCCTGGGCAGCCTGCGCGTGGGCGGCGCGATCGATCCGGCGCAGGGGCGCTGGCTGATGGTCGGCCTGCTGGCCGC
>DATBUS010000146.1:0-27033 GCA_036515815.1 Luteimonas sp. | reverse complement strand
TGCCGCCGATGATCCGCGTGGACGGCGATGTCCGGCGCATCAACCTGCCGGCCATGGACCACAAACAGGTGCACGCGCTGATCTACGACATCATGAACGACAAGCAGCGCAAGGATTACGAGGAGTTCCTGGAAACCGACTTCTCCTTCGAAGTCCCCGGCGTGGCGCGCTTCCGGGTCAACGCCTTCAACCAGAACCGTGGCCCCGGCGCGGTGTTCCGCACCATTCCGTCCAAGGTGCTGACCATGGAAGACCTGTCCATGGGCGAGATCTTCAAGAAGATCGCCGACGTGCCGCGCGGCCTGGTGCTGGTCACCGGCCCCACCGGTTCGGGTAAGTCGACCACCCTGGCGGCGATGCTCGACTACATCAACAGCAACAAATACCAGCACATCCTCACCGTCGAGGACCCTATCGAATTCGTCCACGAATCCAAGAAGTGCCTGGTCAACCAGCGCGAGGTGCACCGCGACACCCTCGGCTTCAACGAAGCGCTGCGTTCGGCGCTGCGTGAGGACCCGGACATCATCCTGGTCGGCGAAATGCGCGACCTGGAAACCATCCGCCTGGCGCTGACCGCCGCGGAAACCGGACACCTGGTGTTCGGCACCCTGCATACCTCGTCGGCGGCCAAGACCATCGACCGCATCATCGACGTGTTCCCCGCCGGCGAGAAGCCGATGGTGCGCTCGATGCTGTCGGAATCGCTGCGCGCGGTGATTTCGCAGGCGCTGCTCAAGAAGGTCGGCGGTGGTCGCACCGCGGCCTGGGAAATCATGGTCGGCGTGCCCGCCATCCGCAACCTGATCCGCGAGGACAAGGTGGCGCAGATGTACTCGGCCATCCAGACCGGCCAGCAGCACGGGATGATGACGCTCGACCAGCACCTGCAGGACCTGGTGAAGCGTTCCATGGTCACGCGCGCGCAGGCGAAGGACTATGCCAAGGACAAGCGCCTGTTCGAGTAACCGGAGTACGCCATGAGCGCCATCGACTTCACCTCCTACCTCAAGCTGATGGCCCACCAGAAGGCCTCGGACCTGTTCATCACCGCGGGCATGCCGCCGTCGATGAAGGTCCACGGCAAGATCTCGCCGATCACCCAGAACCCGCTCACGCCGCAGCAGGCGCGCGACCTGGTGGTGAACGTGATGACCCCGCCGCAGCGCGAGGAGTTCGAGCGCACCCACGAGTGCAACTTCGCCATCGGCGTGTCCGGCGTCGGCCGCTTCCGCGTCAGCTGCTTCTACCAGCGCAACCAGGTCGGCATGGTGCTGCGCCGGATCGAGACCCGCATCCCGACGATCGAGGAACTCAACCTCCCGCCGATCATCAAGACGCTGGCGATGACCAAGCGCGGCATCATCATCTTCGTGGGCGCCACCGGCACCGGCAAGTCGACCTCGCTGGCCTCGATGATCGGCTACCGCAACGCCAACTCCACCGGGCACATCATCACCATCGAGGACCCGATCGAGTTCGTGCACAAGCACGACGGCTGCATCATCACCCAGCGCGAGGTCGGCATCGACACCGACAGCTGGGAGAACGCGCTGAAGAACACCCTGCGCCAGGCGCCGGACGTGATCATGATCGGCGAGGTGCGCACGCGCGAAGGCATGGACCACGCCATCGCCTTCGCCGAGACCGGCCACCTGGTGCTGTGCACGCTGCATGCCAACAACGCCAACCAGGCGATGGACCGCATCATCAACTTCTTTCCCGAGGACCGCCGCAACCAGTTGCTGATGGACCTGTCGCTCAACCTCAAGGGCGTGGTCGCGCAGCAGCTGATCCCGACGCCCGACGGCAAGGGCCGGCGCGTGGCCATGGAGATCATGCTCGGCACCCCGCTGGTGCAGGACTACATCCGCGAGGGCGAGATCCACAAGCTGAAGGAGGTCATGAAGGAGTCGACCAACCTCGGCATGAAGACCTTCGACCAGAGCCTGTTCGAGCTGTACCAGGCCGGCGAGATTTCCTACGAGGACGCGCTGCGCTACGCCGACTCGACCAACGAGGTGCGCCTGCGCATCAAGCTGGCGCAGGGCGGGGACGCGCGCACCCTGTCGCAGGGCCTGGACGGCGTCGAGGTGGCCGAGGTCACCTGAGCCACCCCGTCCCGCGCTGCGGCGCGGAGGGCAGGCCGGAGGGCGTCCCGCGGGACGCCCTTTGCATTTGCGCATTTTTTACCCGCCACGGGAGACAATGGCTGGCCCATTCATCCAAGTGGAGTCCCCGATGGCCTTTACCCTCCCCAAGCTTCCCTACGCCTACGACGCGCTCGAGCCGCATATCGACGCGCAGACGATGGAGATCCATCACACGAAGCACCACCAGACCTACATCAACAACGCCAACGCGGCGCTTGAAGGCACCGAGTGGGACGGCAAGTCCGCCGAGGAGATCATCGCCAACCTCGACGCGCTGCCCGAGGACAAGCGCCGCCCGCTGCGCAACAACGCCGGTGGCCATGCCAACCATTCGCTGTTCTGGACGGTGATGTCGCCGCAGGGCGGCGGCAACCCGGTGGGCAAGGTGGCCGAGCGCATCGAAAGCGACCTCGGTGGTTTCGAGGCGTTCAAGGAAGCGTTCACCAAGGCCGCGCTGACGCGCTTCGGCAGCGGCTGGGCGTGGTTGTCGGTCGACAAGGCCGGCAAGCTGGCCGTGGAGTCGAGCGCCAACCAGGACAACCCGCTCATGAAGGGCATCGGTTCGGGCAACACCCCGATCCTGGGCCTGGACGTGTGGGAGCACGCCTACTACCTGAAGTACCAGAACCGCCGCCCGGACTACATCGGCGCGTTCTACAACGTCGTCGACTGGAACGAGGTCGAGCGCCGCTACCAGGAAGCCGTAGGCGGCTGATCGCCGCCGCGTCTCCGGATCCCGATGGAAGCCCCGCCCGTGCGGGGCTTCCTGCATCTGGCGCGGTGCTCGGACGGTTCCGATCAACCGTGGCCGTTCCGGCGCCGGGGGGCGGGTGCGAAGCGCGTCACGGCGACGGGTCACCGGGCTTGCACGCGGCTGCCGCGCTGGCGACGATGCGGCACCACCCGCGAGGACCCGCCATCGATGGATATCGCCGACCGCCGCATCGCCACCGTGCACTTCACGCTGACCGACGCCGACACGGGCGCACCGATCACCAGCACGCACGGACACGAGCCGCTGACCTATATGCACGGCACGGGCGGTATCGCGCGCGGACTCGAGCAGGCGCTGGAAGGCCGCGCGGCCGGCGACCGGTTCGAGGTGGTGGTGGCGCCCGAGGATGGCTTCGGCCCGAGGCACGAAGCCCTGGTGCAGGTGCTGCCGCGCACGATGTGGCGCGCGCCCACCGAACCCAGGGTCGGCGACAAGGTCGAGACCACCACCGCCAAGGGTCCGCTCGAGGTGGTGGTGACCGCCGTCGGCCCGGACACGATCACCGTCGACGGCAACCACCCGCTGGCGGGGCGCCGCGTGCGCGCCGAAGTCGAGGTGGTCTCGGTGCGCGTCCCTACGGCGGACGAGGTCCAGTTCGGACTGCGCTGACCCGGTTCAGGGCGGGCCGGGGATCTCCAGCCGCCGCTGCCCGCGGCCGCCGATGCTGAGGTCGGACCAGCTGCGCGGCACCGCCTGCACGTTGCCGTCGATCAGGTCCTGCCGCAGCTCGCGCCGCCAGGCCTGTCCCGAAGGGCCTTCCGGCCACAGGTCCAGCGTGGCGGCGACGGTCCAGGCCCCTTCGTCGTTGCGGGCGTGGACGGCGCAGTGCGCCGGGTCGCCATCGCCGAAGGTGCACAGCAACGGGTCCGGCGTGCCGTCGCCGTCGAGGTCGGGGGTCAGCAGGATGCAGTCGTCGAAGGCGCGGCTGCAGTTGCGCTCACCGAGACCCTCGGCCACGGCGACCCACCAGCTGTCGTCGGGCGCCACGGCACCCCTGGCCAGATGGACCTGCGCGCGCAATGCGGCGGCGTCGCGTGGCGGTGTCGGCGCCGGCGCCTCGCGTTCGTCCCAGCCCCAGCGGCTCCGTCTCGCGATCAGGCGTTCCAGTTCGGCCAGCCGTCCCGCGTCCTCCGCCCAGGCGGGGTGCCCGCGCAGGGCGAGCGTCGCCTCCCAGCCGCGCCGTCCGCTCTCGAAGCGCAGCCAGTCCAGGTCGAAGTCGTCGGGTGCCGTGCGTCCGTCGGCAAGCCGCTGCAGCTGGCTCGAGACACCGATGCGGTGCGGATCAAGCACGGGCGTATTGGCGAGCACGGCGAGCGCCACCACCACCAGCGACATCACCCGGTTCACGGGCCGGATCGAGGCCAGCCAGCCATCGCGGCCGCGCAGCACGGCCCATGCATAGCCGAAGGCGTAACCGGCCACCACCAGCGCCACCAGCACCGCCCACACGCGATCGGCCGTCCAGCCATGCTGGTCGATGCGCAGCCACAGCGCGTACAGCGCCAGCAGGGCGTACACCGGAAGCAGCGCCAGGCCGGCGTCGACCAGGCGGCGCAGCCAGGCGGGATAGGGGCGCTCGCCTTCGCCGTCCTGCAGCACCGAGTTGGTGAACGCCACGAGCAGCGCGACCACGGCCACCAGGGTTGCCGCGGCCGATCGCATCTCCCACAGCGGGGCGAGACCGGTGAACGGCAGGCTGCCGACGAACAGAACGGCGATGAAGGCCAGCAACGGCAGCAGGCCGGTGAAGATCCCGAACAGCACCTGGCGCGCGACCGCCACCGCGCGCTGCTGCGTGCGCCCGATCAGCACGCCCAGTCCCGCCATGGCGCCGGTGGCGAGGTATACGAAGGCGTCCTCGCCGAACAGGTCGCGGAAGAACTCGATGCGTACCAGCGCGAACAGCGCGCCCCACAGCCACAGCACCATCCAGCAGATGCCGGTGAACAGCGCCGCCAGCGCCAGGGTGAGCGTGTTCTGCCAGGCATGTTCGAACAGGCAGGCATACGGCGCGCGCCATTGGCCGCGTGCCAGCCGGCACTGCAGCCAGGGCAGGGCGACGAACAGGCCAACCGCCAGCGACGCGCCGAACGGCGCGAGGACGCTGTCGGCCCGCACCCCCGGGCCCCCGGTGGCGCTCCATGACGCCCAGGCCGCCAGTGCGGCGACCACCAGGACCATGCCCACCGCGTGCTGCCAGAAGCGCGCGTCGCGCAGGCGCACCACGGACAGCGTCATGGCGGTCGGCACGCTCAGCACGAGCGTGTACCAGCAGACGCGGCCCCCAAGGTCGGCGAATGGCCGGAATCCGGCGGTCCGGCCTTCTTCCGCCAGGTACATCAGCCCGCCCTGCAGCACGGCGAGCAGCACGATGAAGGCGCGCTCGTTGCGCGGGAGCGTGGCGGCTGGGGTCATGGGCGTCGTGGCGTCGATGGCGTGGTGCAGCGCATGGTAGCCGCCGTGGCCACGCGGGATGCGGCAGCACTGGCTAGAATGTGCGCATGTCCACCCAGCCCACGCCACTCGCCAACCAGTTGCTGGTCGCGCTGCCCTCGTTGGCCGACCCGAACTTCGAACGCACGGTATCGCTGCTCTGCCAGCACGACGCCGGCGGCGCGATGGGCGTGGTCGTCAACCGCCGCTCCGATTACACCCTGGGCGAGGTCTTCTCGCAGATGGGCATCGCCTGCGACGACGCGGCGCTCTGCGCCATGCCGGTGCTGGCCGGTGGGCCCGTGCACCCGGAACGCGGCTTCGTGATCCACGACGGTGCGCGCGGCTGGGAGTCCAGCCTCAGCGTGTCCGAGGACCTGCGCGTGACCACCTCGCGCGACGTGCTCGAGGCCATGGCGCGCGGCGAGGGGCCGGCGCGCGCCGTCGTCGCGCTGGGCTGCGCCGGCTGGACCGCCGGCCAGCTCGAGGCCGAGCTGGGCGAGAACACCTGGCTGACCGTGCCCGCCGATGGCGAGATCCTGTTCGCGTTGCCGCTGGAGGCCCGCTGGCAGGCCGCCGCCGGCCGCATCGGGGTGGACATGGCGCACATGCCGGATTACGCCGGGCACGCCTGATGACCACGATCCGCGCCGACGGCACCGTGCTTGGCTTCGATGTCGGCGCGCGCCGCATCGGCGTGGCAGTGGGCAGCGCGTTCGGCCACGGCGCACGCGCGCTGGCCGTGGTCGACGTGCATGCCGACCACGTCGACTGGGCCGCGCTCGAGCGCCTGGTGAAGGAATGGCGCCCCGACGGTTGCGTGGTCGGCGACCCGATGACGCTCGACGGTGGCGACCAGCCCATCCGCATGCGCGCGCGCGCCTTCGCCCACGAGTTGGCGCGCCGCTTCCGGCTGCCGGTGGTGATGGTCGACGAGCGCTCCAGCTCGGTCGAGGCCGCGCAGCGCTTCGCCGTCGACCGTGCCGAAGGCCGCCGGCGCCGCCGTGACGCCGCGGCGCTGGACGCCGTGGCCGCCGCCATCATCGTCGAGCGCTGGCTGGCCTCGCCGGCGGATGCGGTCGCCATCGATCCCGAATCCCCCTCCACGTCCCGATACCCCGGCATGACCCTGCAGACCACCGAAGACGGCCGCCTGCGCCACCTCCTCACCCTGGAAGGCATGCCGCGCGCAATGCTGATGGCGCTGCTCGATCGCGCCCAGGCCTTCATCGACGGGCAGGGAGCGGCCGATCCACGCGGCGCCCTGTCGGGCATCGCGACCTGCACCCTGTTCTTCGAGCCCTCCACGCGCACCCGGCTGTCGTTCCACCGCGCCGCGCAGCGCCTGGGGGCCGACGTGCTGGCCTTCGACGCGTCGACCTCGTCCACCAGCAAGGGCGAAACGGCGCTCGACACGCTGCGCAACATCGAGGCCATGGGGGTGCGCGGCTTCATCGTGCGCCACCGCGAGGATGGCGCCGTGGCGATGCTGGCGGCGGCGGCACAGCCGGGCACGGCCGTGATCAATGCGGGCGATGGCCGCAGCGCGCACCCGACGCAGGGGCTGCTCGATGTGTTGAGCCTGCGCCAGGCCAAGGGCGCCGACCTGGCACGACTGAAGGTGGCCGTGGTCGGCGACATCCGCCATTCGCGCGTCGCGCGTTCGGAACTGCACGCCTTGCGCGCGCTCGGCGTCGGCGAGATCCGCGCCTGCGGCCCGGCCGCGCTGCTGCCCGACGATGCGACGCTTGCCGGCTGCAGCGTTGGCACCGACCTCGACGCCGCGCTCGAGGGCGTGGATGCGGTGTTCATGCTGCGGCTGCAGCGCGAACGGATGGAGGAAGGCCTGGTGCCGTCGCTGGAGGCCTACCACCGTGACTATGGCCTGACACCCGTGCGGCTGCGCCGCGCCGCGCCGGACGCGGTGGTGCTGCACCCGGGTCCGATGAACCGCGGCGTGGAGATCAGCGACGAGGTGGCCGATGGCCCGCAGTCGCTGGTGCTGCGCCAGGTGGCGAACGGCGTGGCGGTCCGCATGGCCGTCCTCGAGGCCCTCCTGGCCTGAGCGGGTCGCAACCGGAGGAAGCCGGCGGCATTCCGTGGGAGCGGCTATAGCCGCGATCGGCATCGCGGCAGTCGCGGCGACATGCGGTCAGCGCAGCAGGATGACGGTCGCCAGGCCCAGGAAGCTGAAGAAGCCGACCACGTCGGTCACCGCCGTCACCACCACGCCGCCGGCCACCGCGGGATCGACGTCGGCCCGCTTCATCGCCAGCGGCACCAGCACGCCGGCCAGTGCCGCGCAGGCGAAGTTGATGACCAGCGCCGCGGCGATCACCACGCCCAGCAGCCAGTCCTGGAACCAGGCAAAGGCGACCAGCCCCACGAAGCCGCCAATCAGCAGTCCGTTGATCAGGGCCACGCGCACTTCCTTCCACAACAGGACGCCGGCGTTGCTGGCACCGACCTGGCCCAGCGCCAGGCCGCGCACCATCAGCGTCAGCACCTGCATCGCGGCGTTGCCGCCGATGCCGGCGACGATCGGCATCAGCACCGCCAGCGCCACGATCTTCTCGATCGTCACCTCGAAGCGCCCGATGACCCAGGCCGCAAGGAAGGCCGTGGCGAGGTTCACGCCCAGCCAGACGATGCGGCCGCGCACCGCGCGCTTCACCGGCGAGAACAGGTCCTCGTCCTCGTCCAGGCCGGCGGCGCCCAGCGCCTGGTGCTCGGCCTGCTCGCGGATGATGTCGACCACGTCGTCGATGGTGATGCGGCCGAGCAGCACGTTGCCCTCGTCGACCACGGGCGCGGACACCCAGTCGTGGTCGGAGAACTGGCGTGCGACCGACTCCGCGGATTCACCGACATGGATCGCGGTGAGCTCGTCGTCGATCAGCTTGTTGACCGCGGCGCCCGGCTCGCTGGTCACGAGCTTCTGCAGCGCCACCCAGCCGAGCAGCTGGTGGCGCCGGTTGACCACGTACAGATGGTCGGTGTTTTCCGGCAGCTCGCCGCGCAGCCGCAGGAAGCGCAACACCACGTCCACCGTGGTGTCGGCGCGCACCGTCACCACGTCGGGATTCATCAGGCGGCCGGCGGTGTCCTCCTCGTAGGACAGCGCCTGCTCGAGGCGCTCGCGGTTCTCCCGGTCCATCGAGCGCAGGATCTGGCCGGTGACCGCTTCCGGCAGGTCCTCGACGAGGTCGGCGAGGTCATCGATGTCAAGGTCTTCGACCGCGGCCACCAGCTCGTCGGGATCCATGTCCGCGATCAGGCTTTCGCGCACCTCGTCGCCGACGTGGACCAGCACCTCGCCATCGTCCTCGGGATCGACCAGGCCCCAGACCACCATGCGGCGGTCGGGCGGGAGGGACTCGAGGAGGTTGCCGATCTCGGCGGGCGCGAGCGTGTTGATCAGGCGCCGCACCGGACCCAGCCGGCCACTGTCGAGCGCATCCGACAGCAGGCGCAGCTGGCGCGCGGTCTTGTCGTGGCGGACGGCTTCGGCCATGGATCTTCCGGTGGGCGCGTCGCGCGCGACAGGTGCGCGACAGGGTCAGGCGTTCATGCGCGCATTATCGCCCGCGTCGCCTTCGACAGCCAGCGCGCGATGCCCGCCTGGTCGCGCGCGCGCAGCAGCGCGTCCCGCCCCGCGCGCAGTTCCGCGAGGTCGTGCGCACGGATCGCACGCCGCACTTCGAGCAGCGTGTTGGGATGCAGGCTGAACTCCTCGAGCCCGAGTGCCAGCAGCAGCGGAGTGAACACCGCATCGCCTGCCATCTCGCCACATACCGCGGCAGGCTTCCCGTGCATGCGCGCGGTCCCGATCACCTGGTGCAGCAGGTGCATGACCGCCGGGTGCAGCGGGCTGTGCAGGCCCGCAAGCGCATCGTTGCCGCGGTCGGCGGCGAGCAGGTACTGCACCAGGTCGTTGGTGCCGATGGACACGAAGTCGACCAGGTCGATCATCGCCGGCAGCGCGATGGCCGCCGCGGGCACCTCGATCATCGCGCCGAGCGGGATGCCGTCGGCCACGGCATGGCCCTCCCGGCGCAGCCGCGCGGCGACGGTGCGTACGAGCCGGCGGCAGGCCACGAGTTCCTCGCGCCGCGCCACCATCGGCAACAGGATGCGGATCGGACCGTAACCTGACGCGCGCAGGATCGCGCGCAGCTGCGTGGTGAACACCTCGCGCCGGCGCAGGGCGAGGCGCACCCCGCGCACGCCAAGCGCGGGGTTGGGCTCGAAGGGCAGGGCGAGTCCGCTGCCGTCGGCCTTGTCGGCGCCGATATCCAGCGTGCGGATGGTCGTCGTGCGCCCGGTCATGCCGAGCACCAGGTCGCGATAGGCGACGAACTGCTCCTCTTCGGAAGGCAGTTCCCTGCGCTGCAGGAACAGGAATTCCGTGCGGTAGAGGCCGACGCCGGCGGCCCCGAGCGCATGCGCCTCGGCCACGTCCTCCCGGGTTTCGGCATTGGCATACAGGCGGATGTCCACGCCATCGAGGGTGCGTGACGGTTCGCGGCGCAGGCGGTGCAGCTGGCGACGTTCGCGCTTGCCCTCGCGCACGCGCTCGCGGTGGGCGTGCAGGTCGTCGGCGTCCGGATCCACGATGACCAGGCCCGTGGCGCCATCGATCATCAGCACGTCGCCATCGTTCACCTGCGACAGCGCCAGCGGCGCGCCCACCACAAGCGGGAGGTGCAGGCTGCGGGCGAGGATCGCGGTGTGCGAGAGCATGCTGCCGCCGGCCGTCACGATGCCCAGCACGCCCTGTGCATGCAGGCGCGCGACTTCCGAAGGCGCCAGGCTGTCGGACACGAGGATCTCGCCGGCGATGCCGCTGACCTGGGCATCGTCGCGGTGCAGCGCGGCGTGGATGCGGCCGATGACGTGGTCGATGTCCTCCACGCGGCTGCGGAAATAGGCGTCGTCCATGCTCTCGAATACCGCCGCCAGGCGGTCGCGCTGGACGCGCAGGGCGGAATCGGCGCCGTGGAGCTCGACGGAGATCAGCTGGTCGAGGCCCTGCAGCAACTCGGGGTCGTCCAGCAGCATCGCATGCAGGTCGACGAACTCGCCGACCTCGTGCGCCAGTGCGCCGTGCAGGCGCGAGCGCAGGTCGCGCAGTTCGCTGCGGACCATGTCGATGGCCTCGTGCAGCCGCGCAAGCTCGTCGCGGGCGCGCTCGGGCGGGATGCGTTCCTCGGCCACTTCCAGCGCATGCGGCTGGCGCACGCGCGCGCGCCCCAGTGCATTGCCCCGTGATGCGCCGTGGCCGGGGAACTGCCGGCGCATCAGCTGTCCTCGTCGAATCGTCGCTCGAACAGCGCGCTGACGGCCTCGGCGGCCGCGGCCTCGTCGGTGCCCTCGACGCGCAGCGTGACCGCCGTACCGGCGCCGGCGGCGAGCAGCATCACGCCCATGATGCTCTTGGCATTGATCTCGCGGCCCTTGGCGGTCAGGGTCGCGTTGACGTCATAGCCCGACAGCAGCTGCACCAGTTTCGCGGTGGCGCGGGCATGCAGCCCCAGCCGGTTGGACACGACGAGTTCGCGTTCGATCATGGCCGGTCCACCTCATGCGTCATCGTGCAGGACTCCATTGCGCGCGCCGGCGGCCGCCACCGCGGGCAGTTCGTCGAGCGGAAGTTCGGGATAGTTCAGGACCCGCAGCAGCATCGGCAGGCTGAGGGCGGAGACGCGCCGCACCGGCGTCCCCAGGTGCGCCAGGCGCGCCGCGAGGTTGGCTGGCGTGGCGCCATAGAGGTCGGTCAGCACCAGGACGCCGTCGCCGCCATCGGCCCGGCGCAGTGCCGCGCTGGCGGCGGGCAGCGCCGTGGCAGGGTCGGCGTCGTAGGACATCTCGAACACTTCCACCTTCAACGGCAACGATCCCAGCAGGCGGCCGGCCACCGACGCGAGCGCGGTGCCGATGCCCAGGTGGGTGACGAGGAGGATGCCGACGGCCATCGGCACAAATTAACAGAGCCGGATGATGCTCAGGAAGCGCGGCGTGCGGAACTCAGTCGAGTTCGCGGTGGTGCGTCGCGACCTCTTTCCAGCCCTTTTGGCGCGCGTGTTCCGCGGCGGCCTCGGCCAGGTAGACCGAGCGGTGGCGCCCGCCGCTGCAGCCGAAGGCCACGGTGACGTAGCTGCGCGTGGATGAATGCATGCGCGGCAGCCACGCATCGAGGAAGGTGTTGACCTGGCGCAGGAACTCGCCGACATCGGCCTGTCCGGGCGCTTCGAAGTATTCGCGCACGGCGGCATCGCGTCCCGAGAGCGGGCGCAGCCGCGGATCCCAGTGCGGGTTGGGCAGGGCGCGCGCGTCGAACACGAAATCCGCGTCGGGCGGCAGGCCGCGCCGGTAGGCGAAGGACTCGAACAGCAGCGACAGCGACGAGTCCATCGCCAGCCCGAGCTCGGTCAGCACGCGGTGGCGCAGCTGGTGCACGTTGAGCTCGCTGGTATCGATCGTCACGTCGGCCAGCTGGCGCAGTGGCCGCAGCACCTGGCGCTCGAGCCCGATCGCGTCCGACAGCGCCAGCCCGAGCCGCGTCAGTGGATGGCGGCGCCGGGTATCCGCGTAGCGCTTGAGCAGCACGTTGTCGGCGGTGTCGAAGAACACCAGCTTCGGATCGAAGCCGAGTGCGCCCACGGCCGAGAGCCATTCCGGCAGGTTGGCCAGGTCGCCGCGGCTGCGGACGTCGATGCCGACCGCGAGCTTCTGCGAGGCGCGCTCCGGGTGGGTGGCACTGCGCACGAAATCGGGCAGCAGTTCCGCGGGGAGGTTGTCGACGCAATAGAAGTCGAGGTCCTCGAAGGTGTTGAGCGCGACCGTCTTGCCACTGCCCGACATCCCGCTGACGATGACCAGCGCGTTGCCCGCGCCATTTCCCCTGTCGGCGCTGCTCATGGAGCCGTCCTCTCCAGGAAGTGCGAATGGCGTGCGAGGAAGGCGGCCGCCGGATCCACGCCCTTGGCGCGCAGCATGTGCACGCGCGTGGCGGCCTCGGTCAGCACGGCGAGGTTGCGGCCCGGCATGACCGGCAGGGTGATCATCGGGACGTCCAGCTCCAGCACCCTCCGCGATCCCAGGTCGCCGGTCAGGCGCACCATGCCGCTGGCGTCCTGCGATTCGCGGCTGTCCTCGGGACGCGCCAGGTGCACGATCAGGCGCAGGTACTTGTTCCGCTTGACCGCGGTATCGCCGAACATCTCGCGGATGTTCAGCACCCCCAGGCCGCGCAGTTCCAGCAGGTCCTGCAGCAGTTCGGGACAGGTGCCGTCGAGCACGTCGGGCGCGATCTGCGCGAACTCGGGCGCGTCGTCGGCGACCAGGCGATGGCCGCGCGTGACCAGCTCGAGCGCGAGTTCGCTCTTGCCGGTGCCAGACTCGCCGGTGATCAGCACGCCGACCGAATAGATCTCCATGAACACGCCGTGCAGCGTGGTGCGACGCGCGAGCGCGCCGGCGAGGTGGTACTGCAGCACGTTGTAGAGCTCGTGCCCGCGGCGCGGCGAGGACCACAGCGCGATGCCGGATTCACCGGCCATCTCGATCAGGTCCTCCGGGCAGGACTGGCCCTTGCTGACCACCAGCGCCAGCGGCCCGAACTGCAGGATCTTCTCCAGGGTCTCCCAGCGCTGGCGGGGCTCCAGCCCGTCGAGCCAGGCGAGCTCCTCGCTGCCCAGGATCTGCACCTTGTTGGGATAGATGATGTTGAGGTAGCCGGCTAGCGACGGGCGGCGCGCGACCGTGTCGACCGCCTCGAGCCGGCGCGAGGCACCGGATTTCCCGGCGATCCAGCGCAGTTCCAGGCGGTCGCGCAGCTGCTCGTAGAGTTCGCGGGCAGTGATCGCGGCATTCATGCGCTGCGTACCCCCGGGGCATCGAGTCGCAGCAGGAGGGCGCGGAGCGCGGTGATGTCGCGCGCCGCGCGCACGGCATCGCGGAAGTCGGGGTCGGCGAACTGCCCGGCCAGTTCCGACAGGGTATCGAGATGTTGCTGCGCGCGTCCTTCGGGCACGGCCATCGCGAACACCAGGTCCACCGGCTGGCCATCGTGGGCACGGAAGTCGACCGGCGCCGACAGCCTCAGGAAGGCGGCGACCGGCGTGCTGCAGGCGGCGCTGTGGCAATGCGGGATCGCCACGCCGCGACCGATCGCGGTGCTGCCGATCGCCTCGCGGGCGCGCAGCCCATCGGCGATGGCAAGGGTCCAGTCGGGGGAGCCGCCGGTCAGCAGGCGGGCAGCCGCATCCAGGACCTGGTCACGGCTGCCCGGCTCCACGACCTGCACGATGCGACCAGCCGTGAGCAGGTCGGTGTACGGCATCGGATCCCCCTTCCGTCGCGTGGCTGTCGTCAGCCGAACTCGCCGTTGCGCACGGGATTCCCACCGCGGCGGTGCTGGTCGATCATCTTCTTCTTCTCCTTGACCAGCATGCGGTCGAGCTTGTCGGCCAGCAGGTCGATGGCGGCGTACATGTCGACCGCGCGTGCGTCCGCGTGCAGGCTTTTGCCGGCGACGCTGAAGGTCGCCTCGGCGACGTGGTCGGGCTTTTCGACGCTGAGCAGGGCGCGCATCTGAAGCGGCGGATCGTAGAGGCGGGACAGCCGGCCGAGCTTGGTTTCAACGTACTCGCGCAGTGCGGGCGTGACGTCCATCTGCTGGCCGTGGGTCTCGATGAGCATCGCAACCTCCTTTCTCCGTGGGTCTCCAGCATCGCGCATGGCGCGGTGGCGGATGTCATGGACAGGTTAACCCAGCCCCCTGGGGGCGGAAAGCGTTCGGCTCCTGCTCAGCCGATGCGCACGCGTTCGTGCGAAGAGGGGATGTTCAGCGCCTCGCGGTACTTGGCCACGGTGCGCCGGGCCACGGGGACGCCGCTTTCCTTGAGTCGATCGGCAAGACGCGCATCGGACAGCGGCTTGCGCGGATCCTCCGCGTCCACGAGGCGGCGGATCATGTCCTGGATCGCGGTGCTCGACGCCTCGCCCCCGCCTCCGGTATCGATACCGGAGGCGAAGAACGCGCGCAGCGGGATGGTGCCGCGCGGCGTATGCACGTATTTCCGCGCCACTGCGCGCGACACCGTCGACTCATGCATGCCGATCTGCGCCGCCACTTCGCGCAGGGTCAGCGGCCGCAACGCCTTGGCCCCGAACTCGAGGAAGCCGGACTGCTCGCGCACCAGGCAGTGCATCACTTTCAGCAGGGTCTCGCCGCGGGCCTCGATGTTCTTCAGCAGCCAGCGCGCTTCCTGAAGCCGGCCGCGCAGGTAGCCGGCGTCGGCACCCCCGGCATGCTGCAGCATCTGTTCGTAGCCGCGGTGGATGGTCAGGCTGGAGTGGCGGCCTCCGGCCAGCGCGACCTTCCAGATGCCGCCCTGGCGGGTGATCACGCAATCGGGGACCACGTAGGTGTCCTGCGGCATTCCACCGATGCGTGCACCCGGCCGCGGATCCAGGCCACGGATGAGCTGCAGGGCGACCGCCGCCTCGCCGGCGCTGCAGCCAAGGGCATCGGCCATGCCCGCCTCGCCCAGGCGCGCCAGTCGCTCGATGAGGGTCGAAACGGCGCGGATCGCGACCTCGCGGCCGGGCGTGTCGGCGGGGAGTGCCTCCAGCTGCAGGCGCAGGCATTCACCGAGATCGCGTGCGCCGACGCCGGTGGGATCCAGCCCCTGCACGCGGCGCAGCACCAGGGCGATCTCGGACAGGCTGCACTCCAGTTCGGGGGCCAGCGCTTCGGCAATGGCCGACAAGGGTTCGCGCAGGTAGCCATCGTCGTCGATGGCGTCGACCAGCGCTTCGCCGATGGCCAGTTCACGCAGGGAGAGGTGGCTCAGGTTGAGCTGCCAGGCCAGATGGTCGCGGAGGGTTTCCGATTGTGCGATGCGGTCGGAGGCGTCGCCGTCGGCATCCTCGCCAGTGCCACGCCCGCCGCTTTCGGTCCAGGCGGCGTCGCGGTCGTCCCAGTGGTCGTCGTGCGGGTCGGGACGATCCTCGCGTGGCGGTTCGGCGGCATCGCCTTCGGCGGTGGCCGCGTGGCCCGGGGCGGCCAGTTCCGTTGCGTCGTCCCATTCCAGCAGCGGATTGCTCTCGACGGCGTCGTTGATCTCGGCCTCGAGCTCGGGCATCGACAGCTGCAGCATGTGCAGCGCCTGGCGCAGTTGCGGCGTCAGGACCAGCTGCTGTCCAAGCGATGTCTGCAGGCGAGGCTTCACCACGTTCCCCGGTCGGCGGGGACGCACCCCCGGCTCACAGTCGGAAGGAATCCCCGAGGTAGACCCGGCGCACGTCCGGGTTGGCCAGCAGCGCGTCCGGAGCCCCCTGCGCGAGCACGCCGCCATCGTTGAGGATATACGCGCGGTCGCAAATGCCCAAGGTCTCGCGGACGTTGTGGTCGGTGATCAGGACGCCGATGCCGCGGTTCTTCAGGTGGCGGACGATGCGCTGGATCTCGCCGACCGAGATCGGGTCGACGCCCGCGAAGGGCTCGTCGAGGAGGATCAGGCGCGGGCGCGCGGCCAGGGCGCGGGCGATCTCCACGCGCCGGCGCTCGCCACCCGACAGGCTCGCGCCCGCCTGGCCGGCGACATGGGTCACCTGGAGCTCGTCCATCAGCGACTCGAGCTCGGCCTCGCGACCCTTCCGGTCAAGGTCCTCGCGCAACTCGAGCACCAGCATGATGTTGTCGGCCACGCTGAGCTTGCGGAACACCGAGGGTTCCTGCGGCAGGTAGCCCACGCCGAGGCGCGCCCGCCGGTACATGGGCTCGCCGGTGATGTCGCGGCCATCGAGCACGATGCGGCCGGCGTCCGCCGGGACCAGCCCGACGATCATGTAGAAGCAGGTGGTCTTGCCGGCGCCATTGGGACCCAGAAGCCCAACCACCTCGCCGGCATCGAGCGTCAGGCCGAACTCGCGCACGACCTCGCGCTGGCGGTAGCTCTTGCGCAGGCCCTCGGCGACCAGCATCAGTTGCCGCCCTGGCCGGTCCTGGCGCCCTTGGGCAGGATCCGGGTGCGGATCTGGCCGCCATCCTGCCCGCCGCCCTGCACGCGCCCGGTGGCCATGTTGTAGACGATGCGGCCGCCGGACATGGTGCCCCGACCCGGCTGGTTGATCTCGGCATTGCCGGTGAACACGACGGTCTCGGTCTGCAGGTCGTAGTCGACGTTGCTGGCGCGGGCATCGATCGAGCCGCCGTCGTCCAGCTGCTGCTTCAGGCGGACCGGCGAACCGGTCAGGACCACGCGCTGGATGTCGCCACCGCCGCGGCGGACGTCGGCCTTGGCCGCGGTCACGTCGAGCGTGCCCTGGACGATGCGGACGTTGCCGGTGAACACGCAGGGGCCGCCGTCCTCGGCCAGCATGCAGTCCTGGGTATTGGACGTCAGGTCCATGGGCTGGTTGCGGTCGCTCGACTTCGCCCAGGCAGGGGCGGCGGCCAGGGCCGCGGCCAGGGCAAGGAGCGTCGTGAGGCTAGCGGCGCGTGGGGACATAACGGGTCTGGACCTTGGAGGTGAGCTGGAAGCGCTTGCCGGCCAGGTCGGCTTCCATGCCTGTGCCCTGCATTGTAGTGCCGGGCTGGGTGATGGTCACCGCGGCATCGGTGCGCGCATGGCGCTCGTCCGGGAAGACCTGGAGCTTGTCGGTTTCCATGCGCATGGCGCGCCCGCCGCTGGGATCGGACACCGCGACCACGTCGCCCTCCAGGCGCAGCTCGCTGCTGTCGCCGCTGATCCAGCCGGTGGCGGCGCGGAGGTCCCAGTAGTACGCGCCGTCCTCCTCGGGCAACAGGAACACCGGTTCGCGCAGCGACAGCGTGGCGTCGGCCGGATTGCGCTGCAGCCAGGGCGCGCGCAGGGTGAAGGCTTCCTGGCCCGCGCTGTCCAGCGAGACCAGCTCGAAATTCTCCAGCACGTAGTCCGACCGGTCACTGGCGACCGTCGCGTCCGCGACCTCGGCACCGCGGCGCCAGGCCGACCAGCCGCTGGCGATGGCGGCGACCAGCAGGACCGCGATCAACACGCCGCGCCAGTTCACTGGCGTGCTCCGCCCGCATCGGCATCCGTGCGGCCGCGTGCGGCCAGGACCAGGTCACAGAACTCGCGCGCCGCGCCGGCACCGCCGGGGTGCATCGACTGCCAGTGGACGTGGCCGAGGATGGACGGGTGGGCATCGGCCGGCGCGGCGGCAAGCCCCGCTGCCGACAACACGGCGAGGTCGGTCAGGTCGTCGCCCATGAACGAGACCTCGGCCGCGGCAAGGCCGAGGCGCGTGCGCAGGCCCTCGACGCAGGCCAGCTTGTCCTTGACGCCCGTGTGCGCCTCGACGCCGAGGTCACGTGCGCGGATCTCGGCCGCGGCGCTCGTGCGCGCGGTGACGAAGGCGACGTGGATGCCGGCGCGCCGCAGCAGCGACAGGCCGAGCCCGTCATGCACATGGAAGGCTTTGGTTTCACTGCCATCGCTGGAAATGAAAAGGCGGCCGTCGGTCAGGGTGCCGTCGACATCGAAGCAGGCGAGCCGGATGCGCGCGGCACGCGCGAGCACGTCGGGGGAGGGAGCGGGGCGGTCGACAGGGCGCATGGACGCGGGATCACACCACGCGTGCGCGCAACAGGTCGTGAATGTTGAGCGCGCCGGCGACGCGGCCGGCCCCGTCCACGACGATGAGGCCGCCGATCTTGTGCGTCTCCATCAGCTGGGCCGCCTCCGCGGCCAGCGCGTCGGGGCCGATGGTGCGCGGGTTGCGCGTCATCACGTCGGCGATGGGCGTGCTGCGCACGTCGATGCCGGCGTCGAGGCTGCGGCGCAGGTCGCCGTCGGTATACAGGCCCAGCAGGCGGCCGCCACCATCGACCACCGCCGTCATGCCCAGCATCTTGCGGCTGATCTCCGCCAGGGCCTCGCTGACGGTGGCGGACGCGGGCACGCAGGGGACGGCCTCCCCGGTGTGCATCACGTCGGCGATGTGCAGCAGCAGGCGGCGTCCGAGGGCACCGGCGGGATGCGAGCGCGCGAAGTCGTCGGCGGTGAAACCCCGTGCCTCGAGCAGTGCCACCGCCAGCGCATCGCCCATCGCCAGCGATGCGGTGGTGCTCGAGGTCGGCGCCAGGTGCAGCGGGCAGGCCTCGGCCGGCACGCTGACATCGAGGTGGACGGCGGCGGCGCGCGCCAGGGTGGAACCCGCGCGCCCGGTCATCGAGACCAGCGCATTGCCCTGCCGCTTCAGCACGGGCAGCAGCTGCAGCACCTCGTCGGACTCGCCGGAATAGGACAGCGCCAGCACGATATCGGCGTCGGTGACCATGCCGAGATCGCCGTGGCCGGCCTCGCCCGGGTGGACGTAGAAGGCCGGCGTACCGGTGGACGCCAGGGTGGCGGCGATCTTGCGCGCGACGTGGCCCGACTTGCCCATGCCGGTGCAGACCACGCGTCCGCGGCAGCCGAGCAGCAGGGCGCAGGCACGGCTGAAGTCGCCGTCGATGCGCGATGCCACCGCGGCCAGGCCCTCGCGTTCGATGTCGAAGACCCGTCGGCCACTGGCCGCGAAGTCGTGCGCGCCGGGGGCGCTGGCGGGATGCGCGTGGTCTGCGGGCATTTCCGGGCCGGACCCTTTTCCGTTAGGCTAACCGGTTCATCTTACGCGGATTTGCCCCCGGCCCCGTCCTCGCACGCGCCGGACGCGGCAGCCGCCTCATGTGCCCTTCATTACCTGGACGCCGCCGTGGACGCAGACACCATCCGCAAACTCATCGAACAGGGCCTGCCCGGCGCCGAGGTGGAGGTGCAGGGCGACGATGGCGTGCATTTCGAGGCCGTGGTCGTGCACCCGGACTTCGCCGGCCGCCTGCCGCTGGCACGCCACCGGATGGTCTACGCGACCCTGGGCACGCTGATGGGCAACGAGATCCATGCGCTCGCGCTGCGTACGCTGACGCCCGAAGAGCACCGGCCCGCCTGATGCAGAAGATCGTGGTGAGCGGTGGCATCGCGCTCGACGGCGACGTCCGCGTGTCCGGCGCCAAGAACGCCGTGCTGCCCATCCTGTGCGCGACCCTGCTGGCCGACGAGCCGGTGGAGATCGGCAACGTGCCGCACCTGCACGACGTGGTGACCACCGCGCGCGTGCTCGATGGCCTCGGCGCGGCGGTCGCCCACGACGCCGATGGCAGCCGCGTGGTGGTGGACCCGCGCGGCGTCGACAGCCACATCGCGCCCTACGAGTTGGTGCGCACGATGCGTGCGTCGGTGCTGGTGCTCGGGCCGCTGGTGGCCAGGCACGGTGCGGCCGAGGTGGCGCTGCCTGGCGGCTGTGCGATCGGCTCGCGCCCGGTGGACCTGCATATCCGCGCGCTGGAGGCGCTGGGTGCGCGCATCACCGTCGAACACGGGTTCATCAACGCGCGCGCCGGGCGCCTGCGCGGCGGCCATGTCACCTTCGACATGGTCAGCGTGGGCGCGACCGAGAACGTGCTGATGGCCGCCACCCTGGCCCAGGGCACCACGGTCATCGACAACGCCGCGCGCGAGCCCGAGATCGTCGACCTGGCCGACTGCCTGCTCGCGATGGGTGCGGACATCGAGGGTGCCGGCAGTTCGCGCATCGTCGTGCATGGCGTCGACCGCCTGCATGGCGCGCGGCACGATGTCGTCGCCGACCGCATCGAGGCCGGCACCTTCCTGGTGGCAGGTGCGATCACCGGAGGGCGGGTGACCATCACCCATGCGCGGCCGGACACCATGGATGCAGTCCTCGAACGCCTGGCCGCGACCGGTGCCGATGTCGCCGTCGAAGGCGATCGCGTCACCGTGGACATGCGCGGCCGCCGCCCGCGCGCGGTGGACATCACCACCGCGCCGCACCCCGCGTTCCCCACCGACATGCAGGCGCAGTTCATGGCGCTGGACTGCATCGCCGAGGGCGTGGGCACGATCGACGAGCGGATCTTCGAGAACCGCTTCATGCACGTGAACGAACTGATGCGGCTGGGTGCGGACATCCAGATCGACGGCCACCGGGCGACGGTGACCGGCGTCGAGCGGCTCAGTGGCGCGCCGGTGATGGCCACGGACCTGCGGGCGTCGGCCTCGCTGGTGCTCGCCGGCCTGGTGGCCGAGGGCGAGACGGTGATCGACCGGATCTACCACCTCGACCGCGGGTACGAGCATATCGAGCGCAAGCTGTCTGGGCTTGGTGCAAGGATCTCGCGGATCGATTGAGACCGCCGGAGGAGGTCGGCCGCCCGCCGGGCGGCCCGACCGTCAGTTCACCGACTTCAGCTTCAGGTCGATGTGGTCCTTGCCTTCGCGTTTCTGCAGCACGCGGGCCGGGACCGGCAGTCCGTCCACGACCCACGCAATGATCTCGCGCTTGCCATCGCGACGCACCACGCGCGTGGCCTCGTGCGCCTTGCCGCCCACCTGGATCTGTTCGGTGCCTACCACCTGGAAGCGCTGGCGCTTGACGCGTCCGTCCTCGACGAGGCGGTAGTCGAGCGGCTTGCCCGCGGCGACATCCCGGACCAGCACCAGGTTCATGAGCATGCCGTCGAGGTCGCCGGCGCGCAGCTCGATCGGGCCCGCGCGGTCTTCCTTCACGTCGCCCGACCAGCTGGCCTGGCCCTGGTCCCAGTCGTACTCGGCCTTGACCGACTTGCGCTTGACCAGCATCGCCGCAAGCCCGCTGGTGCCGCGTTGGCTGTCGACGCTGCTGATCGGGCGCCACTGGCCGTCCTTGACCTCGAACACGGTGCTCTGCACGAGCTCCGCACCCATGCCGCCGATGTCGATGCGATATTCCCAGCGGTCGGTGCCCGCGCTGGCCAGGCTCATCTTCGCATCCGCCTGCATGCCCATGTAGTTGGCTTCGTAGTCGGCCGTGAAGGGCTTGATGGCGAGCGCCGGGGCCGACGCGAACGCAAGCAGGGCAAGGGCGGCGGCGGCGCCGCGGCGGAACGGGGTGCTGCTGGACATCTACTGAACTCCTTCGTATGCGACCAGGCGCAGGTCGATGGCGTCTTCGCCATTCTCGCGCTGCAGGATCCGGATGGGCGTGGGCACGCCGCGTGCCACCCAGACGATGGTTTCATCATTGCCGCCGTTGGTCCGTGAAACGCGCATGGCCTCGAACGAGATGCCATCCACTTCCACGTACTCGGTGGCGTCGTGCACCACGTACTTGTGGTCGCGTACGCGACCGCCATCGACGAAACGGTAGTGCAGGCTGCGCCCTGGCACGGCGTCGCGCACGATCGCGAGGTTGATCAGGAGCCCGCTCTTGTCGCCTTCGCGCAACGCGACCGGTTCGCGGCGGGCCTCCTTGATGTCGCCGCTCCACTGCGCGTGCCCGGTCTTCCAGTCGTAGACGCCTTCCACCCTGCGGCCCATGAACAGCGCCTTGCGCCGCGTGTCCTGGCGCAGTGGGCGGTAATCGCCACCCGCTTCATCGAATACCGTGCCCTGGTCGATGTCCAGGCGCACCCAGCGCGCGAGGCCACGGGTCCCGGTGATGTCCAGGTCGATCCGCCACTGCGCACCTTCGCGTGCCAGGCGCATGCTGGCGGTGCCGGCGGGCCGGCCCTCGTTCCAGGCGTCGTAGGTGGCGACGAAGGGGGCCAGCGGCGCGGGGACATCGGCGGGTGCGCCCGCAGCCGCGGCAGTGTCACCCGGCGCCATGCCGGCCTGCCCGGCCACGCCGGCTCCGGCAAACAGGGGCCATGCGGCCAGCGCGGCGACGAGCGCGGTCGTGAGGATGCGGGGGGCGGTCTTCATGCCGCCGGGGATCATGCCAAGCGGCTGTTGGCTGTCAGCTGAAGCGGGGCCGCCAGTGGCTGGCCGTCGAGATGGACCACATCCCCGCGCAGGGCCACGCGGCCGGCGCACAGGAGCTGCAGCGTGGCGACCATCAACGGGTGCTCGGTCGCCAGGACCCGGGCGGCGAGCGTGTCGGCATCGTCACCTTCAAGCACCGGTACCCGCGCCTGCGCGACCACCGGCCCGCCATCGAGGTCGGCGGTGACGAAGTGCACGCTGGCGCCGTGCTCCGGGACCCCCACGGCGAGCGCGCGTGCATGCGTGTCCAGGCCCTTGAAGTCGGGCAGGAGCGAGGGGTGGATATTCAGGATCCGGCCCGCCCACGGCGCCAGCGCCGCGGCGCCCAGCAGGCGCATGTAGCCGGCGCAGACGATGAAGTCGGGCCGCACCGTGGCGACTTCGGCGAACAGCGCCGCGTCGAACCCGTCGCGGCCGGGGTAGTCGCGCGGGCGCAGCGCACGCGCCGGGATGCCGGCGTCGCGCGCGCGCTGCAGGGCGAAGGCTTTGGCGCGGTCGCCGAACACGCCGACCACGCGCGCGTCCAGCGTGCCGCTGGCGATGGCGTCGAGGATCGCCTGCAGGTTGCTGCCCCGGCCCGAGGCCAGGACCGCGAGGCGCGGGGGCGCGTCGGTCATGCGGTTCAGCCGATGCGTACGCGCGGGCCGTCGCCGGCGTGCGTGGTCACGCGACCGATCGTCCAGTGCGCCAGCGACAGCGCGTCCAGCGCCGCGCCGACCGCGGCGGCCCGCGCCGGGTCCACGACCAGCACAAAGCCGATGCCACAGTTGAAGGTGCGCCACATTTCTTCCCGGGCCACCGCGCCCTCGCGCTGCAGCCATTCGAAGACCGGCGGCAGGCTCCAGGCCGAGGCATCGATGTCCAGGCCAAGGCCGTCGGGCACCACGCGGATGATGTTCTCGGTCAGGCCGCCGCCGGTGATGTGGGCCATGGCATGGATCGCGTCGCCCTCGGCGCCGCGCAGGAGTTCGAGGACCGGCTTCACGTAGAGCGCCGTCGGCGCCATCAGCGCGTCTTCCAGCCGGACGCCGCCGAGGTCGGTGTCGCCCGGCCGGCCGGCGCGATCGTAGATGCGGCGGATGAGCGAATAGCCATTGGAGTGCGGTCCGCTCGAGGCGATGCCGACCAGCACGTCGCCAGCGGCCACCCGGCCGCCATCGCGGAGCTCGGCCTTTTCCACCGCGCCCACGGTGAAGCCGGCGAGGTCGTATTCGCCCGGGCCGTACATGTCCGGCATTTCCGCCGTCTCGCCGCCGATGAGCGCGCAGCCGGCCAGTTCGCAGCCCTTCGCGATACCGCCCACGACGGCGACCGTCGTGTCGATGTCGAGCTTGCCGGTGGCGAAATAGTCCAGGAAGAACAGCGGCTCGGCGCCCTGCACCAGCACGTCGTTGACGCACATGCCGACCAGGTCGATGCCGATGGTGTCGTGGCGGCCGAGCAGCTGCGCGAGCTTGAGCTTGGTGCCCACGCCGTCCGTGCCCGAGACCAGGACCGGCTCGCGGTAGCGACCCGACAGGTCGAACAGCGCCCCGAAACCGCCCAGGCCGCCCATCACCTCCGGCCGGAACGTGCGCTTCACCAGGGGCTTGATGCGTTCGACGACTTCATTGCCCGCGTCGATGTCGACGCCGGCGTCGCGGTAGGTCAGGGGGCTGGGGCTGGTCACGATGTCTCGCCGACGCTGGGAAACCGCGATTTTAGCAGTCCCGCGGCCCCCTTCATGGACGCGACGCGGCCCGTGCGGCACCATTCCCCGCTGATACGGTCCCGGGAACGACGATGCCCAAGGCGTTGCTGCTCACCCTGCTCCTCGCACTCCTGCCCGCCGGCTGGGCCAATGCCCAGCGGGTGGAAGGCGACCGCGCCGGCGCCAGCAGCCTGTACGAGGCCGAGGTGACCGTCGGCAGCCAGGCCGAGTCCGCGCGCCAGTCGGGCTTCCAGCGCGCGCTGGCGCAGGTGCTGGGCAAGCTCTCCGGCGATGCCGGCGTGAGCCGCCGCCCGGGCGTGGCGCGCGAACTGCGCCGCGCCGGGGATTTCGTCGAGGGCTACGACTACCGCCAGGACGAGGGCCGTTCGGCGGCGGGTTCACCCACCTATACCACCACCCTGGTGGTGCGTTTCCGCAAGGACGACGTCGACGGCATCGCCGGCGCGCTGGGCCTGCCGGTGTGGCCCGAGCCGCGCCCGAAACCGGTGCTGTGGCTCGCCATCGACGACGGCAGTGGCCCCCGCCTGGTGGCGCTGGCGCAGAGCAATGTCGCCCGCCCCGTGCTCGACCGCGCCATCGAGCGTGGCTACCGCCTGGGCCTCCCGGGTGGCAGCGCGGCGGAACGCGCTGCCGTGGGTGCGATCTGGCGCGGCGACTCCGCGGCCATTGCACGCCTGTCGGCCCGCTACAACCCGCCGATGCAGCTGATCGGCAAGCTCTACCGCTCCGGGAGCGGCTGGAAGGCGGACTGGACCTTCGTCGACGACGGCCGCGTGCTCAGGACCTGGTCGGACGAGGACCCGCAGGCGCGACGGGCCATCGCCTCGGGGGCCGATGGTGCCGCCGATGCCCTGGTGCGCCGTTATGCCAAGGCCAGCAGCGTGGGCGAGCCGTCGGTGGAACGCGTGGTGGTCAGCGGCATCAACAGCTCGAACGACTACGTGCGCCTGGCGGCCTGGCTGCAGTCGACCTCGGTCGTGCGCGGCATCAAGCCGCTGCGCGCCACGCCCAACAGCATCGAACTCGAGCTCGACCTGCTGACCGGCCTCCCCGGCTTCCGCCGCGTGCTCGACGGGTCGGTACTGGTCGAATCCGGCGCCAACATCGAGGGCCTGCCGCCCGAGTTCCAGCTGCGCTGAGTGGAAAGACAACTGCCGCTTGCGCTGCGCTATCCACCGGACCAGCGCTTCGAGACCTTCGTGGGCGCCCCGCCGGGTGCGCTCGACCAGCTGCGTGCGCTGGCCGTGGGCCGGGGCGGGTGGCTGTTCCTCGAAGGCGCGCATGGCACCGGCAAGACCCACCTGGCCCTCGCCACCTGTGCCGAAGCCGAAGCGCAGGGGCGCCATGTCACCTACCTGCCGATGGCCGCGGCCGCTGGGCGCGTCGCGCAGGCGCTTGAAGGGCTCGATGCGATGGCCCTGGTCGCCCTCGATGGCCTGGAGGCGATCGCCGGCAATCGCGCCGACGAGGTCGCCCTGTTCGAATTCCATAACCGTGCGCGCGCAGCCGGGGCCGCAGTGCTCTACACCGCGACGGCCGCGCCGGCGGTGCTGGCGATCGGGCTCCCGGACCTGCGTTCGCGCCTGGCGCAATGCGCGCGCATCCCGCTGCAGCCGCTTGATGACGATGGGCGCGCGGAGGTCCTGCGCCTCCGCGCAAGGCGGCGCGG
Organism: Luteimonas sp.; assembly: GCA_036515815.1. GTDB lineage: Bacteria > Pseudomonadota > Gammaproteobacteria > Xanthomonadales > Xanthomonadaceae > Luteimonas. Next base: position 1,436 of record DATBUS010000146.1, on the reverse strand, counting down.
CCTGCAGTTCGACGAGGCCGCGATCGCATGGCTGCTCAAGCGTGCGGAACGCGACCTGGCCGGCCTGACCGCACAGCTCGACGCCCTCGACCGGGCGTCGCTGGCCGCGCAGCGGCGGATCACGGTGCCGTTCCTGCGCGAAGTGCTGGGGGGCGCGGGCGGCTGATCCGGTCCGCGCGGGCGACGCGTGGCCTCAGCGGTGCAGTTCGCCGGCGCGCTCGGGCTGGTAGGTGACTTCCTCGATCAGCACCTTGACGCTGCCGCCGCCGGGCTTGGGCCACTCCATCTCGTCGCCCTGCGACAGGCCGAGGAGGGCGCTGCCCACGGGCGCCAGCACCGAAATCCGGTCCGGGCTTCCGTTCGCGTCGCGCGGATAGACCAGGGTCAGCTGGAAGGTCTCGTTCGGCCCCACGCGGAAGCGCACGGTCGAATTCATGGTGACCGTGGTCGGCGGGATCTCCCTGGGCGCGACCACGTCGGCACGCAGCAGTTCGGCCTCGAGCGCCTCGCGGCCGGGGAAGGACCCGTCGGGGAGGGACTCGAGCAGGCTCTCCAGCCGCTCGGCATCCAGCGTCGAGATGGTGATGTTGGGTCGGGTGTTCACGCGTGCGTCTCCTGCAATGCGCCTTGCCGCAGAAACGCGCCCCGGGCGACTCGCGTCGGCCGGGGCGCGGATGACTGGCGGCTACGATGTTCCTTTGAGGCCAATGTAGCCGCAGCGGGCCCCGATCTCAATCGCCGCGGACAGGCCCGTCGTAGCGCCAGTGCCAGGGCTCGTGGACGATGCCATGCGGGTTGTCGCGCGGGTAGCTCATGGTGAAGCCCAGCGTGCGGGCATTCGCCTGCAGCCATGCGAACGCCGGGGTGGCCTCGAAGGACTCCTCGGCCGCGGGTTCGCCAGGCGCGCTGATGTCGATGGCGCGGCCGGAATGGTGTTCCGACCAGCCGGGCGCGGCGTTGACCGCGAGGATGTCGTCGAGCGACAGGCCGCGTGCCAGCTTGCGGGCGATGATCCCGGCCTGGTAGTCGTGGCTGCGGTAGCCCGATACCGCCTCCAGCACGAGGCCGTCGCGGGCCGCGGCCTCCACCAGCCGCCGCCATCCGGCCGCTGCATCGTCGCGCAGCCACAGGGCACGGCCGTAGCGGTCGCGGCCGGCAAGGGCCAGCCAGCCGGGCTCGGGTTCGAGTGCCAGGCCGGTGCGCCGCGCGTAGGCGTCGCCGTCGATTCCCAGCCCGGCGAGCAGTGCGGGGAGGCGCGAAGGTTCCAGTGTCGCCATGGCGCGGGTGCCGGCATGTCCGGCGCGCCGGGGCAACGCGTCAGCCGCCCGCAGTGCGGCTTGCAGCCCGGGCTCCCGCGCGAAGCGCGGCCTCAGGGCGTGCACCAACCCGTCGTCCGCCACGGCCGCCAGCAACACGCCGTCGCGCTTGCGCCGCAG
>DATBUS010000145.1:0-8498 GCA_036515815.1 Luteimonas sp. | reverse complement strand
CGCTCTCGCCTTCCTCCAGCGACTCATTCATGAACTCGCGCATGCCTTCGAGTAGATCCTCATGGATCTTCTCAAGGCTCCGTTCGTGTGACTCTTCCATGCTTTCTCCCCAGTTCGCGACAAATCTGACGTGCGCCTAACGCCTAAGTTAAGCCGAATTGCAGCGCGTAGCTGGCAACATGGCAAGCTTTCTCTGCCATGTTGACGGCGTAGCGATGCAATTTCGGCTTGAACGCATTGTTAGGGCGCACCCCAACGACGGTGCTGCACAACGCAGATGATAGCGAAGACAGCTTCGAGTGCTGCGCCCACAACTGCGACGATATGCGCTGATGCGTTGAGAGCAGTCAGAGCAAATCCTGAAGCGGCGAGGGCAAGTCCCAGGATCCAGTACAGACGCATGCCATAGATGGTGGCGAACACCAAGTATCGGCCGCCAATGATCAGAAGCATGGCTGAAAAGAACCAACTCGGACTCTGCAGGCCCAACACGTAGGCCACTGGCAAGCAGAAAATTAGCCAGAATGTGCTTGCGCCTGCTAGTTGGCCCAACGGGTTGCCTTTGGTGTGAGTGCCGCGGGCACCGAACAGCTTGCAGATGAGTAAGCCGACCGGGTAAATGAACATGCCGCCTATGAGTAGAGCCCAGACAGCGCTCTGAGCGGAGTTGGAGAGCGCGACACCCGCCGCGACCGACCAAGCAACTGCCGAAGCCAGAATGCCGGTTCCTCCACTGAAGTACCCCGCCCGCATATCTGCCTGTGCTTCCGATATCGACATATCCATACTTCAAGAACTCACAGTAGTAGAGGTGCGCCCTAACACTAAGTAGCTTCCAAAAACGAAATGTAGCAGGTCCACGCCGGCCCTTCCCCGCCAGCCTTACCACACCAAACCCCACCCCAAATCAAGAACTTCCCCTCTCCCTCCCCCACTGCGGGGGCGGTAAAAAGTCCGGCAAATGTTGCACGGACGATGCGGTATGCCATACCGGTTCACGGATGACGCGGTAAAGGACCTTGCGCAATCCGGCGCTGGCATGGATCCCGAGGCCATCCCGCCAGGCACCTCCAGGCCACCCCGCCTCCTCGACCAGGTCCGCATCCGCTGCCGGACGAAGCATTACAGCATCCGCACCGAGCGCGCCTATGTCGGCTGGGCACGGCGCTTCATCCTCGCCAACAACCGTCGCCATCCGCGTGAGCTCGGCCTGGTCGAGGTCGAAGCCTTCCTGTCCGCCCTCGCGGTGCGCCATGACGTGTCCGCCAGCACGCAGAACCAGGCGCTGTCTGCGCTGCTGTTCCTCTACAAGGAGGTACTTGGCGTGGACCTGCCGTGGGTCGGTTCGGTCACCCGCGCCAAGCGCCCCAAGCGCTTGCCGGTGGTCCTGACGCACGCGGAGGTGCGTGCCCTGCTGGCGCTGTGCGATGGCCAGTGCGGGCTGATGGCGTCGCTGCTCTATGGGGCCGGCATGCGGTTGATGGAGGCGGTGCGGCTGCGGGTGAAGGATGTCGACTTCGGGCGCCGCGAGATCGTGGTGCGCAACGGGAAGGGTGGCAAGGACCGGCGCGTGCCGTTGCCGCGGAAGCTCGAGGCAGGGCTCGCGGTGCAGGTCGAGCGGGTACGACTGCTGCACGCGCGCGACGTAGCCGATGGCTTCGGCGAGGTCTGGCTGCCCCACGCGCTTGCGCGCAAATACCCGAACGCCGGCCGCGAGTTCGGCTGGCAATGGGTGTTCCCTGCCCCGCGCATCTCGGAGGATCCGCGCAGCGGCGCGCGCCGGCGCCACCATGTCGCCGCGGCGGTGCTGCAGCGCGCGGTCAAGGCGGCGCGGGTGGCGGCCGGCATCGACAAGCTGGCGACCTGCCACACGCTGCGCCATTCCTTCGCCACGCATCTCCTGGAGTCCGGCCACGACATCCGCACGGTGCAGGAGTTGCTCGGCCACAACGATGTCGCGACGACGCAGATCTACACGCACGTCCTCGGCCGGGGCGCGGGCGGGGTGCTCAGCCCGTTGGACCGCGACTGAGACGGCCGCGCGCGGGCACGTTGCCGCGCCGGGACCTCATGCCGCCGGCAACGGCAATCCGCGCATCGGCTTCACCGTGCGCAGCACGAAGCTCGAGTTCACGTCGCCCACGCCCGGACGCGCCAGCACGCGGTCCAGCAGGAAGCGCGAGAAATGCTCCAGGTCGGCCACCATCACCTGCAACAGGTAGTCCATGTCACCGGTCAGGGCGTGGCAGGCGACCACCTCCTCCCATTCGTTCACGCCGCGGGCGAAGTCGGCCACGGCGGCGGCATCGTGGTGGTTCAGGCGGATGCGCACGAAGGCGGTCATGCCCAGGCCGATCCGTTCGGGGTCCACCTGGGCGCGGTAGCCGGCGATCACGCCTTCGCGCTCCAGCCGCTGTACTCGCCGCAGGCAGGCCGAAGGCGAGAGGTGCACGCGCTCGGCCAGTTCGGCGTTGCTCAGGCGGCCCTCGCGCTGGAGCTCGGCCAGGAGCTGGAGGTCGACGCGGTCGAGGCGGGTCTCCGGTGCCGGCATGTCGGTCCTCCTGTTCTGCGCGACTGCGCGCACGATTATTGCGCGCAGCCCGGGTTTTCGGCGGGAATCGCAACCATCTTGCGCGCCCCAGCGGCTAGAGTCGATGGGACCGGCCCGCGATGCGCACGAAAGCTGCGTCGATCCTTGGCCATTCGCAAGCCAGCAGGAGTCCGCCATGTCCGCCCAGGCCCCCGTGCAGCCCCGCCGCGTCGAGAACCTCCACACCGACAAGGGCAAGGTGCCGGTCTATGCCACGGGCGTGGTCGACCAGGACTGGGCCGGCTACACCGATGAGGACCACGCGACCTGGGCCACGCTGTTCGAGCGCCAGCGCAAGCTGCTGGTGGGCCGCGCCAGCACTGCCTTCCTCGAGGCGCAGGACGCGATGGGTATGACGCCCGACCGCATCCCGAAGTACGACGATCTCAATGCGGTGCTCGAGCCCGCCACGGGCTGGCGGCTGGTCGGCGTGGAGGGCCTGCTCCCGGAGCTCGACTTCTTCGACCACCTGGCCAACCGCCGCTTTCCGGTCACCTGGTGGATCCGCCGCCCCGACCAGATCGACTACATCGAGGAGCCGGACCTCTTCCACGACCTGTTCGGCCACGTGCCGCTGCTGATGAATCCGGTGTTCGCCGACTACATGGCGGCGTACGGGCGCGGCGGGGTCAGGGCGCACGCGATCGGGCCGGACGCACTGCAGAACCTGACGCGGCTGTACTGGTACACGGTGGAGTTCGGCCTGATCCGCGAGGCGGAAGGCATGCGCATCTACGGCAGCGGCATCGTGTCCTCCAGTGGTGAATCGGTGCATGCGCTGGAGTCGGCGGCGCCCAACCGCATCGGCTTCGACCTCGAGCGCATCATGCGCACGCGCTACCGCATCGACACCTACCAGAAGACCTACTTTGTCATCGACAGCTTCGAGCAGCTGATGGCGGCGACGGAGCCGGACTTCACGCCGATCTATGCGCGCCTGGCGGAACAGCCGTCGATCCCGGCGGGCACGGTGCTCGAATCCGACACCGTCTTCCAGCGCGGCACCGGCGAAGGCTGGGCCACCGACGGCGACGTCTGAGCCTGCCGCTCCTGCAGAATGGGGCCGACGCGACCGCTCCGGGCCGCAGCATTGCAACCACATCGTTCCGCGCGCGCGGCCCCGCTCACGCCCCTGCACGCAGCCCGCGGGCGACAATGTCGCCATGACTGCTTCCCCCCTGCACCGCCTGCCGGCCATCGCGCTGGCCACCCTCCCCTTCGCCATCGCCGCAGCCCTCGCGTCCGCCCCGGCGCTCGCGAAGGACGCCACTACCCTCGATGCCGTCGTCGTCGAAGCCACCCGCCTGCGCACCGTGCCGGCCTTCGACACGCCCGCCTCCACCGCCACCATCGACCTCGAAGGCCCGCGCGCCACCGCCGACGCCGACGTCTCCGAGGCCCTGCGCGGCATTCCCGGCCTGCTCGCGCGCGACCGTCAGAACCTGGCCCAGGACACGCAGCTGTCGATCCGCGGCTTCGGCGCGCGCGCGACCTTCGGCGTGCGCGGGCTGCGCCTGTACGCCGACGGCATCCCGGCCTCGATGCCCGACGGCCAGGGCCAGCTGTCGCACTTCAGCCTCGCCGGCGCCGAGCGCATCGAGGTTCTGCGCGGGCCGTTCTCGGCGCTGCACGGCAACTCCTCCGGCGGCGTGGTCTCGATCCACAGCGCCGACGGCCAGGCCGGCGATCCCTGGCGGCTACGCGCCACCGTCGGCAGCGACGGCACCTGGACCGGCGCGGCGCGGCTGCTCGGCGGCAACGACGTGGTCGGCTACAACTTCTCGGTGTCGCGCCTGGACACCGACGGCTGGCGCGACCATTCCGCGGCGCGTCGCGACGTGGCCAACCTCAAGCTCGGCTTCGACCTCGGCGGGCGCCGGCGCCTGGACCTGGTGCTCAACCACGTCGACATCCCGGAGGCCCGCGATCCGCTGGGCCTGACCGCCGCGCAGATGCGCGAAGACCCGCGCCAGGCCGTGGCCAACGCCTACGTCTACGACACCCGCAAGAGCGTGCGCCAGTCGCAGGCGGGCGCGGTGTTCGAGCAGGGCTTCGGGGATGCGCAGGCGCTGCGCCTGTCGGCCTGGGGCGGCGACCGCGAGGTCACCCAGGTGCTGCCGATCCCGCCGGCGCCGCAGCGCAACCCGCTGCACTCCGGCGGCGTGATCGACCTCGACAACCGCTACGCAGGCTACGACGCGCGCTGGTCCTGGAGCGGCGCGCTCGCGGGCCGTCCGCTGGAGCTCGCCGCGGGCGTGGCCGGCGAGCGCCAGCGCCAGCATCGCCGCGGGTTCGAGAACTTCGTCGGCGAGTCGCTGGGCGTGCGCGGGGCGCTGCGCCGCGACGAGCGCAACGAGGTCGAGTCCGACGACCTGTACGCGCAGGCGTGGTGGCGGTTCACGCCGCGCTGGTCGCTGCTGCTCGGCGCGCGCCGCAGCGAAGCCACCTTCACCTCGCGCGACCGCTACGTCACCGCCGGCAATCCCGACGACAGCGGCCGCGTCGACTACGCCGAGACCTCGCCCGTGGCCGGCGTCACCTTCGCGCCCTCGGAGCACCTGCGCATCTATGCGTCGGCAGGCCGCGGCTTCGAGACGCCCACCTTCAACGAGCTGTCGTATCGCACCGATGGCGGCGCCGGCCTGGCCTTCGGCCTGCGCCCCGCGGTCAGCGACAACGTCGAGCTGGGCATGAAGTGGCGGACGCCCGGCGGTGGCCGGCTGGAAGCGGCGCTGTTCCGCGCCGACACCGAGGACGAGATCGCGGTCGCGGCCAACGTCGCGGGACGCAGCAGCTACCGCAACGCCGGCGGCGCGCGCCGCCAAGGGCTGGAAGCATCCTGGCTGCAGCCCTTGGGCGAAGCCTGGACGCTGCAGCTCGCAGCCACGCTGCTCGAGGCGGAGTTCCGCGGCTGTGCCCGTGAGGCGGGCGCCAACGGTACCGGCGAAGCTTGCGACGCGGCGAGTGGCGACGGCTTCGCCGGCCACCGCATCCCCGGCGTCCCCGAACGCCAGGCCTTCGCCCGCCTGCAGTGGAGCAGCGGTCCCTGGGCCGCGGCCTTCGAGGCCGAGGCTTTGGGCAGCGTCAGCGTCAACGACGCCGGCACCGCGTCGGCGCCCGGCTACGGCCTGCTCCACGTCGAAGCCTCGCGCAGCTGGCCCACCGCCACAGGCCCGCTGCGCCTGTTCGCACGCATCGACAACCTGCTCGACCGCGACCACGTCGGCTCGGTCATCGTCAACGAAGGCAACGGCCGCTTCTACGAACCCGGCGCCGATCGCACCTGGCTGCTGGGCCTGGAGTGGCAGTTCGACCGCCGCTAGCGACGGCGCTGCAGCATCCGGTTCCAGTCTTCGACACCTGGCCTGCGCGAATCGCCCGAAGGCAGCCCGCCGCGCGCGGCACGCCGGGCGATCAGCCCGCCGCCGAACATCAGCGCCCCGAGGGCAGTGATGAAGCCCGGCACCCCCCAGATCTCCCTCGGCCTGTCGATCCGCGCGGACACGGTGCCGTCCACGAGGCGCTGGTACCGGACCGGTATCGAGGCACCGGGCGCAGGCACCCTGGCTTCAAGCCGGGCCACCTGACCCTGGATCCGGTGGACCTGGCCATCGCCGTCATGGAACTCCACCACCGGCACCACGTTCGAGCTGACGTAACGGCCGCCCAGGTCGCGGACGCCGCCCTCCCGGTTCTCGTGCCTGAGCACCACGCCCTCGGTCCGCACGCTGTTGGCGCTGAACAGCCACGCCGCCGCCATCAACAGCACGCCGGACAGGAACGCCAGCGCACCGAGCACCAGCCAGCCCCGGGCGAACGCGCGCAGGCGGCGGCCGTCAGGGTTCATTTCATCTCCACCGTGATCCGCCTGCCCGTGGCCGGCAGTTCAAACGCAACCCGCTCGAAGCCCGGCTTCGCGAACACCACCGGGTTGTTGGAGAAGCCGTAGTCGTCCTTGGGATTCCCAGCGGGCCGATGTCGAACTTGCGGTTGCCGTCCTTGTCGTGCAGCACCATCACCCCGTAGCGCCCGGCTTTCAGGCCGTCGAAGCGCACCTGCAGGCGGTCGCTGCCGTCGGGATAGGCGCGCTGCATCGTCAGCGCATCGCGCTTGCCGTCCCAGGCCTCTTCGGAGTCGAACAGGAACACGGTCAGGCGTCCGGTCTGCGCGCCGACGCGCTCGATGTCGACGGTCAACTCGACCGCGAAGGCCGGCCAGGCCAGCATGACGGCAAGCAGCGGGGCGGCCAGGAGCGGGCGCAGCCAGCGGGACGTGGTCATGGGAACTCTCCTTGCAGTGGGGATACGGCAGTCAGGCCCGGGCGGTCCGCGCGGGGCGGGCCGGTGCGGCGATGCGATGGCGACGGTCGAGCCAGACCTTGGCCACGATCGACATCAGCACCGGTCCGAACCAGGCGAGGTAGAACCACGTCGGGCCCTGCAGCACCGGCAGCAGCCGCGGCAGGCCGATCGCGAGGAAGGCGATGTGGGTGGCCGCGGCGTTGCCGACCATCGCGCCGTAGTGCTCCTCCAACCACCAGCGCGGCTGGGTCGGGATGATCCGGCGGCGGCGCAGCATGTCCGCGCCGATCAGGATCCCGACCAGGGAGAAGCCGGCCAGCAGCGGCTGGCCGCGCGCAAGCCCGAGCCACAGCACCGCCAGGCCCGCCGCCGGATTGGCGATCGCCAGCACGCTGTAGACGGGGCCGAGGTAGCGCGCCGGCTGCGCCCGGTCGCGGATCGCCCGCCACGACAGCCACACCGAGGTGGTGACGAGCAGCAGAAGGTAGCCGAGGAAGGCCGCGCTGACCGGCTGTCCGTCGAGCACGCGCTGCAGGGTCAGCGGCACGCCGCTGGCGATCACCAGCAGCATCGCCAGCAGGTAGACGCGGCCGGCCAGGCGATGGCGCGGACTGCCCTTGCGCAGCGCGGCGGCCAGCCAGAAGGTGATCAGCGCCACCGTGCCGGCGGCGATGTGCAGGGTGACGAAGGCGGCGTATCCGGTCATTGGCGTCAGGCCTTGCGTGGACGTGCTGCCAGCGTGCCGACCGCGCGGCGGCGACCGCAGTCCCGGCAGTCACCGATCCGCGGTGCCGGAAGTCACTTTCTCCACCGCACGCGTTGCATTGCCCGCGTCCGCCGCCGCAGCATGGAGCCCCTTCCGCGGAGACCGGCCATGCGCGGCTACCTGCAGGCGCTGCTGCAACCGCTCAATCTCGCCGCCCTGCTGACCCTGGGCACGGTCGCGCTCTCGATCCATGGCGAGCTCGGCGACGCGCGGCCGCTGGGCTGGGCGCTGCTGGCCGCCTTCAGCCTGCTGTTCCTGCTGCTCGAACCGATCGCCGCGCGGCCCTGGCTGCGCGCGGCCTGCTACGCCGTGCTGGCCATGCTGGCCCTGGGCGTGGTCGCGCTCGCGCCACGCACCGGTACGTCGCCGGTGATCCTGGTCATCCTGCTCGCGGCGCTGGCCATGGATTACCCGCCCGGGCGGGTGCTGCTGGTGGCCGCGGCGCTCAACATCGCGCTCTACCTGCTGCTGGCCGCGGCCGGGCATCCCGCGCCGGGCCTCAAGGTGACGCTCTACCTCGGCTTCCAGGCCTTCGCCGCGCTGGTGGCGCACTACGCCCGCAGCGCCGAGCGCGCGCGCGACCGCCTGGCCCTGGTCAACGCCGATCTGCTCGCCACCCGCGCGCTGCTGGCCGACAGCGCGCGCGACGCCGAGCGCCTGCGCGTGGCCCGCGAGCTGCATGACGTGGCCGGCCACAAGCTCACCGCCCTGACCCTCAACCTGCGCGCGCTGGCCACCGATCCGCAGCTGCGGGAACGCCCCGAACTCAGGATCGCGCAGCAGCTGTGCGGTGAACTGATGGGCGACATCCGCGGCGTGGTGCAGGCGATGCGTGACGGCG